>JAJQAZ010000111.1 GCA_021203545.1 Tannerellaceae bacterium
CACCCGGGGTTATTCACATTTTACCCCATACGGGGTAATCACTTACGATTTGTAACTTTATCAAAGAGAGAGAAGAGTTTTTACACAGCTTCGAAAGCGGGGATTACAAATCCCCTTAATCCAAAATTTACTGGAATAAACTTATCAGCAGTTTCTCCATTTTTTGGATTATGTTGCGGCCTTCGCCGTGATAGTTGTTTACAATAATGGCAACAACATATTCTTTATCCTCTTTTTGTACATATCCAGCATAACTTCTTACACGGCTCATTCCTCCACTTTTTAAGCGGGCTTTACCCTGTAAAACAGATCCTTTCAGGAAATTTCTGACCGATCCCTCTTCGCCTACTTTCGGCAGGGATGCAAAAAAAGTATCTTTATGGGGAGATTGGTGCATATATAAAAGCAAATCACAAATCAATCCTGTAGATACTTTATCGGTAGGTGCTACACCGCTGCCGTCAAACATCCAGAGTGAGGTTACATCTAACCCTTGCTCTTTCCAGTAATCTTTTACAAAGGTTGTTCCTTTCCCGAAAGAGGAAAGTATCTCATCCTTTTTTTCTTCGTGAGAAAAGCCCAGTATTTTCAGAATCGCATCCGTGTATAGATTATGACTTTTTTTATTGATTATCTCTATAATTTCAGCAAGAGGAGGGGAATAAGTGGATGTGATTTGTTTACGTGGCTTAGCAGCCCATTGATTCGCTTCCGCCAGTAAACGATAAGAGGTAATATCCCCTTGTATCCGGATATTTTCTTTTATTAAAGACGAATGTAGAAGACCGGCCAGAAAAATACCCGGATCAGGTATATCGCCCCGTACAGTATGTTTTTCTTTCCGGGCCGGAACTACTCCATACAGATACCGGTCGTTTGAATAGGGATATCCTACAATGTAACTACTATCAGCAGATACGGAAGCAGTGGCCAGATAATTGTGGAATACAATTCCGGGTATCTCAGGTATACACTCTGTAATTTCCGGGCGACTACCGGATTCGCCGGTCTTTAGTATAAGCCTGTATTGATTGTCGAAAACCGAAATGCTGTAACTACCTGCTCCGTAATAACTCCCCATATCTTCCCGTAACCATTTCATCGGAATTACTTCTGTATCAAAAAGGGAATCATCAGCAATAACAGAACCTTCTATTTCCCGGATTCCGGCATTTTTAATTGCCTGTATCCAGTTACGCAGAAACTGTTGTTGTACATAGAAAACATCCCGTGTCCCTTCGGGCACCATGTGAGAAGAACCCAATGTAGGATCACCCGAACCTTTGATATATAGATTACCGGCTAAAATGCCGTCTTTTATTTCACCGTCGTATTCAAGCGTAGTCTCAAAACGAAAATCTTCGCCCAATACCTCCAGGGCGGCAGAAGAAGTTACCAGTTTCATTACCGAAGCGGGTATTAATTCCCTGTCTGTATCATAAGTATACAAAGTCCGTTCTGTACCTATTTCCTTTACCAACACACTAAAGGAGGCACCTTTCATCTCTTTGCTATTTAAAAAGCGTTGAATGGGTTGTGGAACCTGGGCTTCTGCTGTAAAACTACAAATGAAAATAATAAACAAACTTAATAACCGGTATTTCATCATTCTTTCTTTTATCTTTGCTCTGTACAAAGATAAACTAATTCATATGAATTCGCTTTTTAATAAACCCTTTACTTTTGATAGGGTAATCCGGATCATATTTGGTATTGCGATAATATCTTTCCTACTCTATCTGATCGGAATACTGCGTAACGCCCTGTTACCCTTTCTGATAGCCTGGCTATTGGCTTATCTGATGCAACCTATCGTGAAGTTTTTTCAATATAAGTTGAAGTTTAAAAGCCGTATTCTTTCTATTGCAGCCGTATTGCTTTGTCTTGTTATCGTGATAGGAATAATTGGTGTATTGGTTATTCCTTCTATTGCACAGGAAGTAGATAAAACCATTATGCTTATTAAAACCCAACGGCCCACAGACGGGCATATTCCCCTTATTCCGGAGTCGTGGGTAGAGTTTCTGATAAAGAATGTCAATATCGAGGAGTGGATGGATCTGCTTAGTATAGAAAATCTAAAAACTCTTGTCCGCCAGATAGCCCCCCGGTTGTGGACTATTTTATCCAATACGTTTTCTATTATTTTTAGTATAGCGGTTATTTTTGTTATTCTGCTTTACTTTATTTTTATATTGTTGGATTACGAGAAGATAGCAAATGGTTGGGTGCATTTAGTACCTGCCCGTTACCGTCCTTTTGTTACAGGTCTGGCAGAAGATGTAGAAACGAGTATGAACCGTTATTTCCGTGGCCAATCGTTAATTGCCTTGTCTGTAGGAGTTCTTTTTGCTATTGGTTTTAAGATAATCAACTTCCCGCTGGCTGTTACACTGGGCCTTTTCATCGGTTTTCTGAATCTGATTCCGTATTTGCAGACTATTGGTTTAATGCCGATTGCTATTCTAAGTTTATTAAAATCGGCGGAGACCGGCGAGAACTTCTGGCTTATTTTTGGTATGGCAGTTGTAGTCATGTTGGTAGTACAGGTAATTCAGGATTTATTCCTTACTCCCCGGATCATGGGAAAAGCGATGGGATTAAATCCCGCAATAATACTTTTATCTTTATCAATATGGGGCACTTTATTAGGTTTTATCGGCCTGATTATAGCTTTGCCTCTTACAACCCTCTGTCTTTCATATTATAAGCGTTTTATTCTAATGGAGGAAGAGGAAGAAAAAGAGCATAGCATAGAGTTGCAGGAAGAAGAGAAACAGAACGATTTACCCACAGAATAGTAAAAAAACAGCGCAAAGTATTGCATATATAAAAATAATCCCTACCTTTGCACCCGCATTCACGAAGTAATGCACAGGATGATTCGCTAGCTCAGCCGGTAGAGCACATCCCTTTTAAGGATGGGGTCCTGGGTTTGAACCCCAGGCGGATCACCAAAAGGCCTTCAAACGTTTGTTTGGAGGCTTTTTTTGTTTCAATACTCCAAACGCAATCATCCAATTTTATAGGGGTAACGACCTCACATTTATATCTACAATGGAAACATATTATTGTTAATCCATTGAATGGTGGACTTGATAATTCTTAATTACACTAAAGGTTCAGGGTACAAAATTGCACATTTCTGTCCGTTTGTGTGATTAATCAGGTTTATCATGTATATTTGCAGAATAACCAATAAATTTAATTCAGATGGATAAATATACCCACAAAAACCAAAAAGAAAAATCTAAAAAAATTAGATTGTACAATGTCGCTATCTACCCAGAAGAATGTCAATCAGTAGAAAGGTACATAGAATTATTTAAAGCAGTAAAAGAAAAAAAATCCGTATAAATACCTATTCAGATAAAAATACTAGGATAAGGACTCTGTATGAGCATGATGGATTAATTTATGGTTCATTAATTAACTATACAAAATTAAATAAAGAAGGATGGTTTAATGAAGAAACAGAAGAGATTGAAGATGTAGATATCAATCCAAACTTAAATCCAAACTCTAAAGAATGGGAGTATTTCTTCTTACCACAAGCACATCGTTTAGCTATATTTGATGATGCCAATACATCCTCATCCCAAATAGCCTCTTTTTTTGAAGAAGCATTAAACAAAGTTACAGATCAGAACAAAGATGAGAATGTAAAAGTTAATATTGTAGCAACAGAGGATGCTATAGAAAAGATTTTTAATGCAGTGCAATTAACCAAATTAGAAATCAAAGTTTCATATACGAACAACGACAATAATGATGAATGGGAAGCTATCATAGATGAGCAAATGAAAGATAGTGAAGTATCTGACGTTTCTACAAAAGTATCAGGCACTAAAAAGAAACCTATCAAATTAAAGAAAAAAACTTTTTTAGGTGGCATGCTGAAACTAAGTAGAGAAAATGGATATGCCAAAGCTACCGCATATTTTGATGGAAAACGAGATGAGATTAACACAAAAGAACATCCTTTAATTGAAGAGGTTCGATATGAAAATGAAAATTCTCTGTTAGATAGAATAAAAAGTCGTATATTATCATTATCTAAAAGGCATGAGTAAAAATAAGAGTACGGGCTGGAAAATTGTATGGAAAATATATCCTTTTTGCAATTTATGTAAAGGGTGTATTAAACCTATAATATTAACAGTCTTGACATTCATACCTGTTCTATTCTCAATAAAAGCGCCATTAGAACATATAGAAATAGTAAGTGTATTAATTACAGGTGCTTTTCCTAGTATCATAGGTTTTGTATTAACCGGATATGCTCTTATTATTGGATTTAGTAGTTCCGAAATAATAAGTTATTTGGCAAAAGACAGAAATGAAAAAAACATTCACTATTTCAAATTGTAAATTCAACATTTGCTATAGTTATGGGCACTATAATTGCTACTTTTTTATATGGAGCTTTTTGCCAATTCATTCAAAAGGCACAATTACCATTTATATTTAGTAAAGGAATTGATTCCTTTAATTATTTAGTCCTTTTTTTATTGTTTTTTTTGTTTCTATTATTCAATTTGTTCATTATTGGACATCGTTGTTAATATTTTTAACTTAGGTCAATTTGCAAACACTCTTGCTAAAAGGAAGTGTCAAGAGAATGAAAATAAGAAAAACATCGTTGTAAAGGAGAAAGGTTTTTTTGAGAAAATAATAGATTGCTTTTTTACAAATAAAACACACGATTAGCAATAAGGCTTTATTATAAAAACAAGGCTATTATTTGTAGCACATAAATCTTAAAGATATTCCTTGTACTTTTACAAAGTATCAGAAATTCACCTTTGGTCTTAGTATTTTCTATTAGCAAACTATCGTAAAAGCACATAGAAAATTAGGACGACAATTTATTGGATATGCTTAAAACTAAAAATATATATTTTTAATATTAACATGATAACTTCTGTTGGAGTTATCTAAACGGAACCATCCAATTTTATATCAAGAAAAAAACTTTTAATTGGAAATTAATTCTTTAAATATTATCTTAGCAATCCTTATTGAGTGGTTGACCAATGGTGTGTGAATAGGAGTAACCCATGAAAGAATAGATACATTTATAAAACAATAATATACAAAAAATACCATGGCAATAATTGATTTAGTCAGATGGTCGCCCCAGGGAAATAAAACGATTTATGCTTATCGTTTCCCGGAAACCAATTTGAGTACTTACACACAACTAATTGTGCAGGAGTCGCAGGAAGCGGTCTTGTTTTCAAAGGGACAAATTGTGGGTAAATTCGGACCCGGTAAACACACCTTAAGTACGGAAAACCTTCCAATTCTACGGAAGTTATTTGGCCTTCCATTTGGTGGCAAAAATCCATTTACAGCAGAAATATGGTTTGTAAATAAAACTACACCCTATAATATTGACTGGAAAACGGATAGCATGTCGATTCATGATCCGGATTACAACACACAACTTCCTCTTGTGTCGAAAGGGCGTTATGGTTTGAAAATTGCTGATGCGGAAAAGTTCCTGATAAAAATTGTCGGAACAAAGAGTGGGTTTACACAGGATCATCTGACAGACCAGTTCTTTGGTGAGTTTTCTACTAAAACAAAATCCACCATCCTGCAATTTATGCTTAAACACAGAATAGGCTTCAAATCCGTATCCGCGCATTTATCGGATCTTTCAGACTATCTGAAAGGTACTATGTCGGCATTTTGGGAGAATATCGGATTGGATCTGACTCAATTCTATATTACAAGTATTGAGATTGATTCTTCAACAGAAGAAGGGCGTAAGGTGGCACAGGCAATTTCGCAACAGAGTGCGATGTCAATTACAGGACATACCTGGCAACAGGAAAAAATGTTTGATGTAGCCAATAATGCTGTGGATAGTTTTGGTAGTGGTAATGGCGGATTACTGGGTGGAATTATGGCTATCAATATGATGGGTGGTAGTGGTGCCATGGGAGGTGGCGGAATGCAGCCGCAATACAACCAACCTACTTTCGGTGGAAACAATCAGGGTTTCCAGGGACAGCCTGCGCAACCGGCACAACAAATCCGGGAGATCTATTGCTCCAATTGTTCCAGAAAATTCCCAAATACGCATAAATTTTGTCCCCATTGTGGCGATCCCTATAATCCTTGTCCGAAATGTGGTACAGATAACCAGGAAAATGCGAGACGCTGTGTAAGCTGTGGCACGACACTGGGCGGTGGTGAAAGTGGAAGCGCCTGTTCTAACTGTAATGTGCCTTTACAACCCGGGGCAACTTTCTGTGGAAACTGTGGGAAACAGGTTGCATCCGGCGATAATTGCAACCGTTGCGGAACTCTATTGCAACCTAATGTGAAATTTTGTCCTACGTGTGGTAATAAACGATAACTAAACGATACTTATTTATGAGCACCAAAAGAATAGTATCCTTACTGTTGCTTCTGTTTGGCGAAGCTATTATTATTGTCGCGTTTATTCTTTTCGGAGGAGATACCGCGAATAATATTTTTGGATTGAATTTAGGGGTAAGCTTATTTGTTTTCGGGCTTCTTTCACTAAATTATGGGGCACCATGGATCGATTTGAAAGACAATACACAAAAGCAGATCGGTGCATTGGGAATCAATTGGTTTGTAATATCAACTTATGCGTTTGTAACGGTTTTAACCATGATTCTTTCGAATGTGGTATGGGAACTATCATTTAAACTTCAGCTTATTCTTCAGTGCGTGTGGTTGTTTTTTCTTTTGCTTGGAATGAGTGCTTCCCGTTATGCTTCTGATAAAGTAAACACTATGTACGTACAGGAAGCAAAAAACCGCAGGGGCATTCAGGAAATGAGAACCGCTATGCGGCAACTGAAAGACAAAATAGTTGATTTGGATGGTTTGCCTAAACCATTCTTACACCGTATAAATGTACTTGAAGAAAATCTGCGTTTTATTTCACCATCTAATAATAATGAAGCCTATGAATTGGAACAATCGTTTGTTGAAACTACGGATAGTATCAAATTTGCTATATCCGACTATTCGATGAATGAAGAACGAATAGAAAGTGACCTTAAAAAACTGGAGCGGATTTATCAATACCGGAAAAACATTAACTCAAATTAATATCAAGAAAAATGACAGGCAAAATTTTCCCCGAATCAAGTAATATCTACCAGGATCAGGCGAAGATATTATTTAACTATTACAGCCAGGCGGCAGAAAAAATTGTAGCAGAAGAAGAGCGTATAGAACATGAGATCGCTCTGCTTAAAGAAGAAAAAGCTGCACGGAACAAAGACATTTCAGGCCTTTGGGTTTGGTTTCTGACTATTATTTTGTTCTTTGTTTATTTTATTAAGAAAAAGAATCTGGAAAAACAGATTGCGGAGTTGGATACACGGATTGCGGAATTTGAAAAACAGTATGACGAAATTTTCCGTGATTATAAAGTAACTAAACTTGGGGTGGCTTATGTGCCGCTTGCCGACCAGATTAAATATGAAGATAAAAGTTTTATTGTAGATTATACCGGTAAAGTGGATGAATCCGAAGTAACATTGCAACTTTCCCGGCAAAATGATTTATTGATTGAAACGATTGCCGATCTGGAGAATCTTTCTTCGCAGGCTCCTATAGTAGAGACTTCCGATGAGCCGGAAACGATTGAAACAGATGAATATTCCACTTCTATTCAGGAAATTAATCAGCATGATTATTTTGGTAAGTTGGAACGTTCGCTTCGTACCATCTCTTATTGTATGGACGATCTGGATACTACCTCTGTTTCCCTGCCGTTGGTTGCCGACAGAAGTGAATACCTGCAGTATCTGAATGAATACGCGACAAGGGAAGTGCCGGAAGGGTTTCCAACAATACCTGTATTCGATAAAGAAAAATATGCTAATAGTGTAAATAAATTCCAGGAGCTAAATAAACTGAAAGATTCATTATCTAACAAAACGGCGCAGTTTGAAGATGTTCTGAAAAACCTGATGGTAACGATGGCTAATTCGGTGCAGGCAATTTCTGCCTTGAAAGTTGCTTCGACCGACAAAGTTATTTTTGAATCTAATAAAGTGCTCTATCAAATTCTGAAATCGCCTTATAATCATTATTCACCTGCTCTGGAACATGAGGAGATTGAAAGGATCCGGAATGAAAAATTTGACTATAGCGAATCTGCCCAGGGATACGAACCATTCCAATTAAAACCCAGTTCCAAAGTTCGCTACAATCTTACTTCAGGTATGTGGACAGCAGAAGACGGTAGTGTAACTAATTTCCCGTTTGGGGTACACCAAATCTACGAAGAGATTGTTGCGCCTATCGTACAGAATCTGATGAATGAAAATCGCATTGAGCGTTTGAAAATTTATAATCATATTAAAGACCAGAAAATTAGTTACCTGAATAAATGGCATCAGGATACCGATAGTTTCTACCGGGCTAACCGTGCTGAGAGTGCGGATGTGATCAATCTGATGCAACAAAGCCTGCGTGAGTATGTGGCTGCATACAACACGCTGGTATCATTACAGAAAACTGAGGATAGTATGGCACAGTCCGGCGGTTCTCTGGATGCAACGGTGGTTGAAGTGATCGACAACTCAGCCGAAACACTTGCAGCCTTTGAATTACAATCGCAGGAGTTCCAGAGAGTACAGTCTGATTTCGAAAACTATATGGAGCGTCTGAAAGAAGATATTGATATAAGAGCGGAAAAATTTGGCCATATCGAATATTATGATGCTAAATTACGCGACGGTAATGCCAACGAACTTGCTGTTGCTGCCGATGAAATCCACGATCTGGATGCCCGCCGTAAACCTCTTGCCACAGTAAATCCGTTGTTTGCCAAAAAATCAGATCTGCCGCCTGTACCTCAGGTAGAAGATATTACTTTCGAACATATTTCACTCAATCTCCCCATTATTGTAAAAAATGCGTTGGATGAACTTAATGATCAAAGCAATGAGAATGAAGAAGAAACAGTAGAAGATCTGTTAGAAACTCCGATAATTACAGAAGAACCGGTAGAAGATAGTGAAGAAGATGTTGTATGTTCTGACACAGAAGAAGCTCCGGAAGATAGTGTTGAAGAGGAAATTGAAGAGGATGAAACTCCGGAATTTGCACCGGACAATGACGATGAAGAAGAGCCTTATATTTATGATGAAGAAGAACTCAATGAGTTAGAAGATGAAGACCTTTTGGAGATTTGCCACGAATTCGGACTTGAATGTAGTACGATGGAACGTGATGAGGTAATACAGGCAATTCTGAATGCTCAAAATAGTGATAACGAATAGGAAGGAACTACTATGGCAACATTTAATTATACAGTGGATACCAATCCGATGGCACAGGAAATCGGTAGCGTATCCAATCATATAAAAGGAACTACAACAGCAGTTGTAGCTATGCAGGCTGCGGTAATTTCGGCAGAGGAAAGAGCGGCTGATCATGTTTGTAACAATGTAAACAAAGGTTTTTTCACGCTTATTCGTTCCCAGATATCTCAAAAAGTGGCCAAGTTGCAAAGCGAAGTGGATTCGCATTTGATGCAACTTAACCAGCAGCGCAAGCAACTATTGGCTATCAAAGGGCGGATGGAACGGGATTATAATATGATATCAAACCGGTATGGGAAACTTTTTAACGGTTTGAATCAGAACCTGAAGCAGCGTGTTTTTGAATTGGATAGGCCAACGTTTGATTTTGCTGTTCATGAAATGGAAAAAGTGTCGAACAGAACTAAATATTTAACGGCTACTGTTCCTGTAACGCAACTCGAATCGTTAGCAATGAGTCAGAAATTATTGCTTCGAATGTGAAATATCGCGGCTTCAGGGTTATCGGTTCTATGACCAATTTCCTTTCGGATATGAACGAACAAAAACGATTGACGGACAGTATATTGTTACAGACAAATTCGACCGTTAAAGATGCAACAATAGCCATTCCGGTTATTATCAGTGAATGTAATTTTGACAAATTCGATAGTAAAAATATTGATATAACGGTTAGTAAAGTCCAGTTAAGCCCACAAACACAGTCTGCAGTAAAAAACATAGTTCATCAACAGATGGATCAGTTAAACTGGAAGATTGAAAAAGGGATTAATCGGGAAGTACAAAGCGAGTTCAGTAAAATGCTGGCTGCTTATTCCTCTTCTCAGCGTGTTAAGGATATGGCTAATAAATTGTTTATGGCAAATAGTTTTCAAACGATTAAAAATGAAACCTTATGAGTTATAGACGGTCATATAGCGAAACAATAGCCGTACATTATTCCGGAAGTGTCAGCTATAGTTATCCTGCATCCGAAAGTGGGGGATCAGGCAGTGTGAGTTACAGCGGAACGGCTTACGAAAACGTAAATGTAAATATTGATGTTGATACTAACCCTTTTGACAGAAGTGTAGCAAATTGTAACAGCCATGTAAATGTACTGACAGGTGCGGTTGTTGCTACTGAAGCCGCGCAGGTTGCATCTATAGATAAAAATGCCCGAAAAGTTGCAGGTACGATTGTAAAAGGGTTTTTCGATTATATTCGTTCTGATATCAGTCAGCAAATTATGGAGCTATCACAGCGGATTGATTCGCAGATTCTTCATTTAAGAGAGTTGGCAAAGCAGTGTGTGGCAAAACAAAAACAGATGGAAACCGATTACAACCGGATTTCAGGTCGTTATTTGAAAATTTTCGATGATTTGAATAAAGAGTTGGGAAACAGAGTGTATGAATTGAATAAACCGGCATTTGTTTTTAAAGACAATCTTGATAATCATTCTTTCCGGGCATCTGAGAATGATTTGGTAAGTACCGTTGCTGTATTTGGGCAGGAAGGCGGAGAATTACAGGCTAAAATATCCGCTTCTATCGCAAAAAAACGGGCTTCTCTTGCTATCAACCAGGCGAATATATTTTTATGGAAACAGAAGAAACTGCAGTCTACAATTAATCGCAGTATGTTGAATGAAAATGAATCTGCCACCCGGTTCTCTCCGGTGTGTTTTATGGAAACCAGCGACGAAAAAAGCCAGATCAGCAAAAGTGTGTATCAACCGGACTTTTTACCGGAAATGAATAAAAACGAAATGGTACAAAAATTCAATGCACAAGAGTGGACAACTGTGTCAAAAGAGCAAAAAAGTAACATTCAACGCTATTTCAATTCCGAGCTCAACAATGCTTATGATTCAGGAAACCAGCACGATGAGCGGATAAGAAATATGATTGTAAAGATTTTCGATGTCAATTCAATAAAAAGCATTCAACAATAAAAAAGATTTTTAAAATGGAAGAATTAAAAGAACTTCGTTTTAACGAAAGCAATATACAATTAAAAGATAACCTGGTACGTGGCTCCATTTTACCCGAAAAGGTAGCAGAACTGAACCGCAATATCACGGTACAGGGTAATACGGTTGTGGAAGGCCCCGTTTATGCCCATAAAATGGAAATTCAAAATGGTGACCTTGAAATACAGGGAGCTGTTTTCACATAGTTGGAATTGTACGTTAATAGCGAGGCAACCGGCAATATATCCTTCAAAAAGAGTGTTGGTTCGGCAAACTCTGTTGTTTCGCGTGCCGCTAACTGTAATATTGTATTCTATTCTGATATCAATGCTAAAAGTGTAACACTTTACAATGCTTTTGTGGCCGGTAGTGTATATGCCGATGAAATTATTTTGGAAAATAGTGTTGTAATCGGGGGAGTGTTCGCGACGCAGGAAATTGATCTGACCCATTCTATTGTTGGGACTTTTAATGCGCCATCGGTAAAAATTGCACAAACAGTTAGTTTATTATTACCAAGTGCATTTTCTATCGAGAAAATTATAGCCGTGCCTGATACCAAACTCTATAACTTAAGTTTAGCTGATTTAGGGTCTCTTTATAAAGGATTACCTCAATCTGAAAATTCAGGTAAAATAGAGATTGATATCCATACTGACGAAATAAAATCTACACTTGCAAACGAAGAAATCCAGAAAACGCTGCGTAGTTACACGGTTATAGGTAAAGTGTTGGCTGCAGATCTGTTGGATACGGATAAATTTCAGAATCATTTCCTGCTTACTGCTGCAAGTTTAGGTTCGCAGTTGCTAAAAACGTATGATATGGGTATGGATAAAGACGGTAAGCCTGCTACACTTACATTTGAGAGAATCCGCGATTTCTTCTTTGATATTTTACATGGAAAAATAGAAATTCAACCAATGGATGGAAAATTTGATATTTCCCAGATAACAGGCAAATTCTGAAAACCTGAACCTGATCCCCGCGGAGGCGGGGATCGCATGAGAACTATACTTTTGTATATTCACGAAATTTGTTCCGGTAAAAAGGATAAAACAATGCCTGCCGGCAATTGTTATACAGGAAATAAATTTCGAATAAAATGAAAATGGCTATCAAATGGCTGATTGCGAGTGTATATGTAATTATAGCTTGTTCTGCGGAGATAAAAAAAATAACTCCTGAAGATATAGTAATAGAAAAAGATTTTCTGTATGATCAACATACATTGCAGGATGAATATCCCTATAAAGATACTACCCGCCGTTTTCAGTGGGATAAAATCAAAGAGGGGCTGGCTTTATTAGAGAACTTTCAGGCACAGCCTTCGGAATGGGGAATTCTGCAAAACAGGCACAATGTGCATGGTAGGCCACCTGTCGCTAAAAATGCTAAGAAAGATGTACATTACAATGAAATGGATGATCTCTATGGAGTAGAAGCGACTCAATCAATTCCGTTATATTCCCTTACAGACACAGTTAATCCGGAACGGTATGGCCGGGATGGATCATTGATAAAAATAACCGGGGAAAGTGGTGATGAGATTAATGCCCGGTTGGCTTATTTTGGTGGTGACTGGATTATTCCTGCTAAATATGTAAAAAAGATAGATCCACAAGAGACACCGGTATTTAAAAAAGTCGTTTTTGTGGACCGGACTAATCAGAACATTGCTACCCTTGAAAAAGAGAACGGAAAATGGTTGGTACGGAGTATGAATCCTGCTACTACCGGGGCACAAAAACCTCCTTTTCAACGAGAAACTCCTCTGGGAATATTTGTTATTCAGGAGAAAAAAGAACGGATGCAATATTTGGTAGATGGTACGGACCGGGTTGGAGGTTTTGCTCCTTATGCCAGCCGTTTCTCAAACGGTGGTTATTTGCATGGGGTTCCGGTGAATAATCCACAAACCCAAATGATAGAATTCAGTTCAACATTAGGCACAATACCCCGTTCGCATATGTGTGTACGAAATGCTACCTCGCATGCTAAATTTCTGTATGACTGGGCTCCTGTAGCGGAGGCGTTGGTATATGTAATAGAATAACGATACCCGGATGTTAAAAGAGGATAAGGTTTTTAGGTAAAGATTGGGAATTTACTTCCGGTGAAAATGGTATTAATTGGGTATCTTTCTATATAATAAAACGTTACGACTATGAAAAAAATAAATATACTTATTGCTTTGGGAGGAATTTTATCTTTTGTAATGACTCTTTTTATATGTTATCCGTCAAAAGGGACAGAGGTTTTAAATTCTGTTCCCACAAATTCTGTTTTAAATGAAAATGGGGAGGTAGACGAGATTGACTATCTTTATCGTGAGATGAAGTTGAAAGGTGTTGTGAATTATGAAGCTTTCCGGCAGGGTATAACCGGCTTTAACCGTATAGATTCCCGTAATAAAGATATTCTGGCTTTAGTAGATTTCTCAAAACCTTCTACTGAAGAGCGTTTGTTTATCTTTGATCTGGCAAATAGAGAGGTTCTTTTTATTACACATGTATATAAGCATAACCTACAATTTTGTTATTTACTTCTGCTACATAATATGGAAAGCCTGCGTTTAAAACTTCCTGTATTCTTGTTTCCATCTCTTTTGCAGAAACCGGTTCCGTTTCAAAAGAAATGCATGTATTTTCTATGTAATAATTATAAATCCGGCAAATTTCCGGTGCATCGTCCTTTATTATGTTTCGAATATGCATAATTTATTTCTTTTTAGGTTGTAAATATACGGGTTTTTCCGGGCCTCTATAAGGAAACTTTGAAATATTGCGTTCTCCCGGAGTTTAGCAAATACACTTTATTCTTTTTCTTATCAGAATGCTACCAATTTGCTACCGGATTTTTCTTTTCATACTACCTTTTTTATGAACTGTAAAGACAATTTTTTAAAACAGGAAAAAATGAAAGTTTGTACACATGCAATGAAAAACATCAACCGGAAGAAAATATAGTTTGCAATAGTCTGTTTGTGGGTATTTTCTTAAGTTTGCAGTTATGGAAAAGTTTGTATTTCGTGCAGCAGGTATAGAAGATTGTGGGTTGATCAGACAGTTAGCCTCTTCGGTATGGTATCATACGTATGAAGGTATACATACACAGGATCAGCTGGAGTATATGTTTGAAATGATGTATAATAGGGAAAGTCTGAAAGATTGTATGGAGAAGGGACATCGTTTCTATATTGGTTATACCGGGGATACTCCCTTTGGATATTTTTCTATTGAACAGAAAGAATCACATTTGTTTTATTTGCAGAAATTGTATGTACTACCCGGCAATCAGGGAACCGGAGCCGGAAAATTTCTTTTTTGTCGGCTATTTCATGTATTAAGAAGATTCATCCGGAGCCTTGTATATTTGAGCTGAATGTAAACCGCCAGAATAAAGCGATCAGGTTTTATGAACGTATGGGTATGAAAGTAGTAAGAGAAAGTGATGACGAGATAGGAGAAGGGTTTGTAATGAACAATTGTTTCATGCAAATGAGTATTTAGCCCAACCATATATATACCAGTAAGGCAAATATCCCCGAACTGATACTTTATATTTTACTAATGTGACGTTGGTTAGCCCGGATTTATTTACACTTACTGGTTGTTCTGCAAAGATATATTTATTTTATTATATCCGGTCCACTCAACCCTGATTTTACAATATAGTCTGCTGCCCGTAACATTGATGTTCCATAAGTTTTCATATCTTCCGCAATTTCCGGATGAAGAGGTAGGATATTCTCTGTTGATTTTTCTTTGTATCTGTAAAGTGATTCTTCCCGGCTTAAAGGGTTAAACATATAAAACAGCTCTTCATTGACACATCCCATATAAGTATCGGAAACAAAGTAAGTGTAGGGACGTGTGTGGCTGAAAAGACTTTCGCCAAAAGTGTTATTTATATACGAATATCCCAACAATTCCATGATAGAAGGATATACATCAATTTGCAGGCCCGGTTGTTCGAAGGTTTGTGGGGCGTCCTCAAATTGAGGAGAATAAAAGATAAGAGGAATCTGATTGTAGCTTAAAGACATAGCATAGGGCTGTTCTCCCATTAAATTGCCATGGTCGCCTGTTAATACAAAAAGTGTATTTTCATACCAGTCCTCTTTACTTGCCGACTCCATAAAATAGCGAATACAGTCGTCTGTATAAGTAAGAATTGCTTCATAATCTGTTAAATTTTTGTTTTTGTATTCCTCAGGGATAACTAATGGCGGGTGGTTACTAACAGTAAGAAACGTAGCTAAAAAGGGTGCCCTAACCTTTGAACTATTCAGCATATTCAGCCCGTATTCGAATAAATACCGGTCCGGAACTCCGAACGAGTTAACTATTTTATCGGAAGGATAATTATACTGTGAATGAATATTGTCGAATCCGTTATTTCTCAGAAATAAATTCATATTATCATATTGGGGATTGCCGGTTACAAAAAATGTGTCTGGTAACCATTTTCGCGTAACGTAACAGGAAGTCCTGTGTAATAAACATTCTCGCTAGGCATCATGGGTTTATTGAATTGTGTGGGATATCCGTATAAAGTGGCTACTATTCCGTTGTTTGTATGGATACCTGCGGAATAAATATTACTGAAATAGTAAGACTTATTGATTAACTCATGTAAATAAGGAGTTAAAAAATTACCTTCGCGAATCGTATATTCCAAGACTTTTGAAGAGACTCCCTCCATGAGGATAATTACAATATTCATCGGGGAAACTTTAGTTTTGGCCGGTATATACCGGCTTATCTGATGATCATTTAAATGATCATCAGATAAGCTAAAATATTTTCTTACGTTTTTTATTGCAGTCTCTTCAGAGATCACTTTTTCTAAATGATTCCGGTTTTTTTTATAACCCGAATAAGATTTTGTAAAGTAAAATAACGGATTTACTCCTAACTGATTATAAAAAGGGTTATTTGAAAAATACGCTTTTCCAGTACGTATAGGATATAATTCTAATGTGCCTCGTATTCCAATAAAACATCCTACCCAAAGAGTCATCAATATAGGAACAAACACACAATATTTTATATCATCTTTTTGATTCCACTGTTTAACTGCTTTTTTCCCGAGGATATTAATCCATAAAGTAAATAGGATAGTAATAATGAAGAATAATATAAAGTAGAGAAGGTAAGAACTTTCCTGAAAAAGCATTCCGGCTGTATCTTTTCCAAACTGCATCCACTGTAAAACAGAGGCCCCAATATGGGTAAAGAAGTACTTAAAGTAAGGAATGTTAGCTATCTCAAATCCGAATATAAAAGTATAAAGTACAATAAAATAAATATTTACGACTTTGATTACAGGTTTGACCCAACGGCCCTCAATCACAAAAAAAGGTAGTATAATAAGTGGAACCGCCATAATATAGCAGGCAATTACATTATCGAACTGTATACCTTTTAACAGGGCTTTAATGAATAAGATAAAACTTTTGTCAGTAATCTTATCCAGATTACTCCAATACAGGATGATCCGTATAAAAGATAGGATAGCCAGGGCGCTGATATGTATAGATAATAAATATCGTAAAACCGGAATTGCTCTTTTCATTGTTATTGTTAAATAGGGAATTGAGAATGCAAAGATATAGAAAAATAGGACGGTTATAATTGCTTAGTTTCTAAAAGTTTGTTATTAGATATTCTCCCGGCAGATTAAATTTTTATATTTGTCTTTATGAAAATCGTTATAAAAACTTTACTATTGGTTCCTGTTTTGTTCTGTAGTTGCCTATTTACCATAGGCAGGCAAGAAGTTATTCCGGAAGAAGAAATAGCCGAAGATGTTTTTTTTACCTGATACACTCAAAATGGTATTTGTAGGAGATATTATGGGGCATATGCCACAGGTAAGGGCTGCGCGGCATGAGGGTGGTGATATAATCTATAATTTTTCTCCTTCTTATCAATATGTACAGCCTTATCTAATGTCGGCCGATCTGGCTTTTGCCAATCTTGAAGTAACGTTTGGAGGTGAGCCCTATCGTGGATATCCGATGTTTTCATGTCCGCACGATTTAGCATACGATCTTCGTCAAGCCGGTTTTGATGTTCTTTTCATGGCAAATAACCATTCTGCGGATACTGGTAAAAAAGGAATTATAAATACACTGGACCATGTGCATGAAGCCGGATTTTATTATACGGGAACTTTTTGTGACCCGGTAGAAAGAGAAATTACCTATCCTCTTATCCTGGAGAAAAATAATATCCGGTTGGCGTTACTAAATTATACATACGGTACAAATGGACTTCCGGTTCCGGCACCAACCTGTGTGAATCTCATTGATACGGTTCAGATCCGGAAAGATATAGAGAAAGCCAAATTGTTTGAGCCTGATTTTATTATTGCAAGTATGCACTGGGGAGAGGAATATCAATCCAAAGAAAACCGGGAACAACAACGATTAGCGCGCTTTCTGGCTGATCTAGGAACGGATTTAATAATAGGCTCGCATCCGCATGTTATACAGCCGTTTAAATATATTCATACAGCCGAAGGCGATTCTGTTCCGGTTATCTATTCGGTAGGCAATTTTATATCTAACCAGCGGGACCGTTATAAGGACGGCGGAGTTGCTTTTGAAGCCATAATCGTAAAAGGACCGGATGGCATCAACCTGCTTTCGGTTGCTTATGAACCTGTTTGGGTAAACTGTTTCTATGAACATAGTAAAATGTATTACCGCCTTATTCCTGTAAATGATTATAAAAGAGATGCATCAGTTTATTCTCTGGACTCATCACAGATCGCTAAGATGGAACAATTTTATCAGGATACCCACCGGAATCTCTCCAATTTGCAATATAGTGGATTTTATAATTAACTTTTGAAACTATTTCAGAACATATTCTTTCTTTTGCCTGTTATTAATTAAAAACAAAGAAAAAGGGTTAAATAAAAAATCTATCACCATTAGATTCTAAAATTATTATGGCTTTGCGTCTGACATCAGTTGGACTTGTAAGTTTATTTGTTCGTATGATTATGTTTATGAAACTACGGGTAATCCATCTACCCGTAGTTTTCTTTTTATAAAGAATTAAAATCACAATAGATTACAAAAAATGAAACAAGTGTGTGTCTATTCTTGTTAATAAAAAAATCAGATATAATTAAATATTAAAACCTTATGAAAAAATTGTTCATATCCTTTAGTCTGATCTTACTTCCGGCTTTTGCATTTATTGGATGTAATAATAATCAAAAAGCAAAAGTTCAGGATAGCGAGGAACGTGCGAAAGAATCTTTAAAAGATGCACAGGACCATGTGGAAGATGCCTGGGATTCCGGTGTAGACTATTCGAAAGAGAAATGGGATGATGCGAAGGAAGATGTGAAAGATGCGTATGAGAATACCAAAGATGGGGTAAAAGATACCTACGAGGATGTGAAAAAGGGTGTGAAAAAAGATACTGTAAAATAATAAATAAGATGAAAAGAATAATAGGAATCGTACTTGTTCTATGTCTGTATGCGACTGTGACACATGCCCAGATTACAGAAGATAGATTGTATTCACCTAAATTTGCTCTTAAAACAAATGCATTGTATTGGGCCACAACTACTCCGAATCTGGGAATGGAGTTTATTCTTGGTAAAAAGTGGACAATGGATATTTCCGCTAATTATAATTTCTGGAATTTTTCGGATAACAGGAAAATTAAGCACTGGTTGATTCAGCCCGAAGCCCGTTATTGGCTTTGTGACCGTTTCAACGGACATTTCATCGGTATTCATGCACATTATGCCGAATATAATTTTGCTTGTGTGAAATGCCTGGGATTAGACGGTAAGCGATATGAAGGAAATTTATATGGTGGCGGTATCTCGTATGGATATCACTGGATATTAGGAAACCGATGGAGTCTGGAGGCAGTTATTGGCCTTGGTTTTACGCATCTGGATTATAGTAAATATCCCTGTGATAAGTGCGGTGAGAAAATAAAAGATGGTGTTCGTAACTTTTTCGGACCTACCAAAGCAGGGTTGAATCTGATATATATAATTAAATAAGACAAAGTGATGAAAAAGATAATAAAGATTCAATTATATATACTTTTCATGTTATCGGGATTAATCTCCCCGGTGAACGGGCAACATCTGTATAATGGTGCTCTTTCGTTTCCGGCAGAATTGGTACAACAGAATGATTCGATGTATCTGACCATGACAGTCAATGTTAATAATCTGACTTTAGGAAGAAACCAGTCTTTATCTTTCACTCCTATTTTGGTAGGAGAGGGCAGGCAGGCTGAATATCCTTCTTTGATGATCAATGGTAGGGTACGCCAGAAAGCACTTCGACGTGCAGAGGCTCTGGATGAGGATACCCGGTCTTATCTGCAAAAATATTATGTGATAACGGAAGCAGGTAATTCCTATAGCAGAACGATGACCTACCGGGCTGCTGTGCCTTATGAAGATTGGATGAGGGGAGCCAGGGTAGATCTTATACAGGATATGTCAGGATGTGGAAAATCGTCGGAACTGGTCCTGGAAAATATTATCGGTTTCAGTCCGTTGGTATATGACTGGGATGCCATACCGGCTTATATTAAACCACAGGCAGAAGCTATCAAAGTGAGGGACGACCGTTTTGAGGTATATCTTGAATTTGTAGTGGCTAAAACGGATATCCTGCCCGATTTTAGAAATAACCGTGCAGAACTAAATACATTGGAAGCTGGTTTAAACACGATTCAAAATGATGCGAATCTGCAGGTAACACGGCTTGTTATTACCGGCTATGCATCTCCGGAAGGTAGTGTGGATTTGAATAACCGGTTATCGGAAGGACGTGCTAACGCAATGTCTGATTACCTGGCCGGACGTTACCGTTTCCCACGAAATGTATATCAGGTGGAAAAAGGGGGCGAAGACTGGGCGAAACTGGAACAGTTGGTTGCCGAATCGTCAGGACTTTCTGCAAAAGATGAAATACTGAATATTATTCGTACAACGCCGGATGTAACCGAACGACAGGCACGTTTAACCCGCCTGCAGGGTGGTGCTCCGTACCGTCAACTGTTGAATGAATATTATCCGCAACTCCGTCGTGTGTTGTGTGTTGTGAATTATACAGTCAAAGACTTTTCTGTAGAAGAGGCTAAAGCTATTATCAAAACCAATCCGAGACAATTAAGCCTGGATGAAATGTACCGGGTGGCACAAACCTATCCACAGGGAAGTGATGAGTACAAAGAGGTATTTGATATTGCTGTACGGACTTTCCCGTCTGATCCTGTAGCCAATATGAATGTGGCGGCGGTAGCACTTTCCAGAGGAGATTTGGAAACAGCCAAACGTTATATGGATCGCAGTGATAAGAATAGTGCCGAGTATTATAATAATCAGGGTATTCTTTATCTGAACGACGAAGATTTTGATAAAGCGGAAGATTCATTCCGCCGCGCTGCGCAAATGGGCTCTGATACCGGACGGCGTAATCTGGAATTACTACAGAATCGTGCTTCAACAAGTGTACGTTCGAACTAAAAAATAAAAAGAGGTTGTCTTATTATTTTTTAGACAGCCTCTTTTTTTCATTATAAAGTATCAATCACTTTCCGTTGTTTGTCGAAAAACCTTATACGTTGCATTTGTCCGCTTTCGGAGATCAGGGTAGAAGTTCTTTTTAAAGATTGTAACCATTTCTTCATTTGCTGAAAGATTTTTTCATCCATTGATGTCGCATCATTTAAAGTAAATGATTTAAGCATCGTAAGATGGAAATCACCAGCCTCTATATAACTATAGCTGGTTTCAAATGTTACGTTGGAAACGTAGAAGTTTATTTTATTACCATTCTTATGGCAACCGTTTATCGCTAATAGCTCCATATCGTTTGCAAATATGGCTAACTCCGCTTTCAGGCACTCAATCTCCTGTGGTGTTATCAGATTAATACTTGCAAAGTATTTAATGTCATTTACAAGATTACTAAATAAATTGGTATCCCAGATCAGATATGTATAAGCTGCATTACGGGAAGCAGCCTGTATTTTCTCATTTATTTTCTTTAATCTTTCCGGAAGTTCTACCTCTTTATAATGTTTAGTTAATTCTGATCCACCATATTGGTATCTCCATTTAAAAAGATAAAACTTATACAGATGCTTATATCCCATACAAAGTGATTGAGGAAGAATATTTAAAGCACCGCCCACTCCGGAATCTTTGTAATGAACCACTAATTCCAACCCCCTAAGAAAATCCTCAAGTAGCTTGAGGTCTTCTTCATTAAAATCAATATAGTCCACCATCTTTAACTGGAAAGGGCGGCTTTTATCATCACTTTCGGGAATCAGGCTATCAATAGAAATTCCCAGTTCACGGGAAAGAGTCACAATCTCGGAAAAGATAAAGGGAACATCTCCGCGTAAACGGCGGTATACGGATTCTTTTTCCATATTTAAAATTTGTCCGATTACAGCTGTCTGTTTTCCTCTTTCAGGAATTCTCTGTTTAATAGCTTCTATAAAACGTGTAAAACTTTCTTTGCGATACATATGGGTTCTGTTAGTTTTGACATTAAAAATATGTTTACAGATATGTTGTTGCAAAAATAGAAAAAAAGAAGAATATTTAAACGTCAAGTTACGAATTTCGAGTATATTTTGTTTGCATGTGTTCAATTTTGCACACGCTTTAAAGTAAAATAATTGCAAAATGCTGAAAGATATTTATATATTTGGCTACTTTTACCTTGGTTCTTTGAATGTTCCCTTTACTCATCCCGGAAATTTCCGGAAAGAGTCTTCTTTAATAATTTATTTTCGCTTTGAGAAAACTGAAGATAAAAATAAGAGTTTATTTGTGTAATGCCATAATTAATTATTTTAAGATGAAGATGCCTGTTAATAAAACGATTACTGGAGCAGAAATGAAACCTATCAGTGTTTCGAATGCCAATGCTACCTGGGAAAATGTTTTAAGTAAGATTAACTATTACGAAACTTATAGCCAGGAAGAGAATGTACAAGTGAAGAGTGTAAAAGAAAAATACTCATTCATAACGGAATGGACAGTATATAACAATGATATTGTGAAGCCGGTACATGAATATAAATCAGAGGATGATTTTATAGTAGAATGGTAAGTGCTATAATTTTTATACTGGTTTGAAAATCCAGCTCCTCCCTGTAGAACAAACGCCTGCAAAATATTGTGAAATATTAGGCCAACTTATTGTGTAACCGAGGCATATACAATTGATTGTAAGGCCTACGTAGTAAGATCCTCCGGAATTAAGAAATGATATACAGTTCCCCTGTTTTTGTAATCTTTTATCCGGGGGATTGTTATGTTTATAGCCTGCTAAATCTGTATCTTTGCGCCTTATTAATTATTAGTATATAGCACAATGGATGAGTATCCCTCCCAAAAACCTTCTTTAGCAGCTTCCGTAATCCCCATTATGGTACTTATTATCCTGTTGTTTCTATCAATCAAAACGTTTGGTAGTGATGCACTGGAAGGAAGTAGCCAGATGGTATTACTGACAGCTACAGCAGTTTGTACATTTATTGCAATTGTATTTTATAAAGTATCCTGGAAAAAAATAGAAATAGCAATTGTAAATAATATAACCGGTGTATCTACTGCCATTATCATCTTATTAATAATCGGAGCTTTATCCGGAAGCTGGATGATTAGTGGTGTGATTCCTACTTTGATATACTACGGAATCCATATTATTCATCCGGACTTTTTTCTGATATCCACTTGCGTTATTTGTTCTATTATTTCCGTAATGACCGGTAGTTCATGGACTACCATTGCTACCATTGGTATCGCTTTGTTAGGAGTTGGGCAGGCACTGGATTTTTCTCCCGGATGGGTAGCCGGCGCCATTATATCGGGTTCTTATTTTGGGGATAAGGTTTCCCCCCTTTCCGAAACAACACTGCTTGCTTCTTCTGTTACGGATACTCCGTTGTACACGCATATCCGTTATCTGTTTATTACAACGGTTCCTTCCATGAGTATAGCGCTGGTCATATTTCTGATTGCCGGATTCTCCCATTCGTCAGGAGCCAGCCTGCATATACAGGAGTTTTCTGTTGCGCTTGCTAACAAGTTTGATATTAATTTGTGGCTGTTGGTCGTACCGGTAATAACAGGAGTTATGATTGCAAAGCGGGTACCATCTATTATTACTTTGTTTTTATCTACTTTATTAGCCGGAGTAATGGCTGTAATTTTTCAGCCTGGTATTCTTCATGGATTTCCGGATTGGATAATTCCTCCTTTCAATCTGTATTTAAGGGGCTGATTATGACATTTTATGATAGCACCTCGATAGATACAGGTAGTGAAATGCTCAATGGATTGGTTGCCACAAATGGGATGAGTGGCATGCTCAATACAATTTGGCTGATCCTGTGTGCAATGTGTTTCGGTGGAGCAATGACCGGTAGCGGGATGCTGCAAACCATTACAACGTTCTTTTTGCATTTTATGAAAAAAACGGTAAGTGTTGTGGCTTCTACCATTGCTTCGGGTTTAATTTTAAATCTTACAACGGCAGATCAGTATATCTCTATTATTCTTACCGGCAATATGTTCCGGGATGTATATCGTGATAAAGGGTATGAAAGCCGCCTTTTGAGCCGTTCGGTAGAAGATGGGGTTACTGTAACATCTCCTCTTATTCCCTGGAATACATGTGGGATGACCCAGGCTACCATACTGGGAGTATCTACATTTACTTATTTGCCTTATTGTTTCTTTAACCTTATAAGCCCTTTAATGAGTATAGTTATAGCTATGTTAGGGTACAAAATATATAGAACAAATGAAAAAGATCAGGATATCACTACTGGGTAAAGTTGTTATTGCCATTGCAGCCGGAGTTGTTCTGGGGCAATTTTTACCTATTCCGGTTGCACGTATATTTGTGACATTTAACTCTCTTTTTGGGAATTTTTTATCTTTTACAATACCTCTTATAATTGTGGGGCTGGTAACTCCTGCTATTGGAGACCTGGGCAAAGGAGCCGGTAGGTTACTGGCTATAACCGCAGGTATAGCCTATTGTTCTACACTGTTTTCCGGATTTTTTACATTTATGGGTAGCTCTATCGTGTTTCCGCAGATATTACCGCCCACATCCGAACTCCCTGTAATGGATAATCCGGAGGAATTTATGCTGGCACCCTATTTTGTGGTAGGTATGCCTCCTTTGATGGATGTAATGACTGCATTGCTACTCTCTTTTATGGTAGGATTAGGAATATCCCATATCTCCGGAACTGCTTTGCGAAAGGTCTTTACTGATTTTAAAGATATAATTACCAGGGTCATAGAGATTGTGATTATTCCTTTATTGCCTCTACATATTTTTGGTATATTTCTTAATATGGCGGTAAGTGGACATGTAATGGGTATAATCGGTTTATTTATGAAGGTAATAGTTGTAATCTTTATTCTTCATATACTTTTATTATTGATACAATTCCTGATAGCCGGAACAATCAGTAAAAAAAATCCGTTTAGGTTGCTACGCACGATGCTTCCGGCCTATGCTACAGCTTTAGGAACCCAGTCTTCCGCGGCTACGATCCCTGTAACCTTACGGCAGACTTTGCTAAATGGTGTGCGCGAGCCGATTGCGGTATTTGTAATTCCTTTATGTGCAACAATTCATCTGGCGGGTAGTACTATGAAAATTGTAGCTTGCGCCATAGCAATTATGTATATGGCCGGCGAACCTGTTCTTATTTCTCAGTTTGCCGGTTTTATTGCGATGTTGGGAGTTGCTATGGTAGCCGCTCCGGGAGTACCGGGCGGTGCTATTATGGCAGCATTGGGTGTACTGCATAGTATGCTGGGCTTTAACGAAACACTCCAGGCTTTAATGATAGCTCTTTATATTGCAATGGATAGTTTTGGTACTGCCTGTAATGTAACAGGCGACGGAGCGATTGCTGTTATCGTCGATAAAATCGACAATAAAATGAAAAGTGAAAAATGAAAAGTGAAAATGTGGGGTTCAAACTTTTCATTTTTCACTCTTCATTTTTCATTTATTTATTCGTTACTCATTACGATCTCAATCCGGTTTTGTTGATCCAGCAGCTCTTTCAGGAATGATTGTACGGTTGATAGAGTGATGGATTCCAGGGTTTTCAGATAATCCGTAACGGCATCATACCCGCGATAGTAATATAGATCTAAAGCATTCAGCCAATAGGAGTTCTCTTCCTGGTTTTCCGCATACCTCTTCAACATATTCTCTTTTGTTTTGTTGAAATCGTCAATCCGTGGACCTTCATCAACTATTCTTTGTAACTCTTCATGTAAAATTTCGCTCATTCTTGCGTGTTTTTCCGGGTCTGTATCAAAAAATGTTTGTAAATAAGCCTGTCCTTTTGGGAACCAGCTAATTACCATATTAACACCTACTCCATAGGTCCCTCCTTCATCTTTCCGGATTTTTTCGGTATAGACGAGATCAAGGATTTGTTTTAGCATGGTTGCTGTAATATTATTTTTGATGTTATAATCCATATTTCCGGGAAACATATTGAGTACAGTGGCTTTGGGAGTCTCCATTGTACGTTTGAAGTGATTAATATGTACTCCCTGCTGAATCCGTGGAGCAAGTTGTTCATTGGGTTTGTCAGTACGGTTCAGAGCAGGCAGGTTTGCCAGGTAACGTTCTATTAACGGTTTCATTATCTCTTCGTCCAGATTACCTACAAACGTGAATACAAAATCCGAAGCATCGGAAAAACGTTCCCGGTACATTTCCATAATACGGTCGTAACTGATATGATTAAAATCTTCGATCCGTATTCTTTGTACACGCGGATTGTTATTGTAAACCACTTTTATTAAAGAGTCCGAGAAAGCCACCATTGGGTCCAGTTCCTGGTTTACCAGATAGGACTTCATGCGGGTTACGTACGAGTCAAAGGCTTCCTGATCTTTCCGTTTGGCTGTAAAATTCAGATAGATAAGCTGAAATAACGTTTCAATATCTGCGGGTACTGAAAAACCGTTTACATTTTCATCACTTATACCCAATGAAGTGGAGCACGACACATTTTTACCGGCCAATACTTTGCTTAAATCAATGTTTGAGAAATTACCGAGGCCACCCAAAGAAATTACTTCATTTATCACTTTTAGGTTCGCGTAATCTTCCGGGCCAAACAGAATCGTACCGCCGGGACTGGTTGCCGTCATACGGATTTCATCATTTTTGAATTCGGTATGCTTCAGAATCACTTTAATTCCGTTACTTAACTGCATCACTGTGGCTCCGAAATGTTCATCTTCTATACTACTTATAATAGTACCCGGTTCCGGAAGTTCGGTTAATAGGGGTTCATCAGAGAATTCTTCTACGTACGGTTCCACCGGAATTTCCCGTGCCTGCAGATACATTTGCAACAAATCTGTTTCTGCCGGATAGATAATATCATCTGTTTCCGGTCCGGTAATACTGATAGCAATATTGGTGTCTCCTACAACCTGGTGAATATACTCATTCACGTTTTCAACGGTTATTTGAGGGGCTATCTCTGATATGATCTGATAAGTTAACTCAATTCCCGGAATAGCTCCTCCATCCGTAAAATGGCTTACGTAAGCTTGTGTATAACTTCCGTTTCGTTGACTGTCACGTTCATTAAAGGCTGTTTCATAGTTCTTTAATAAATTAATCCGTGCTCTTTCATATTCAGCCGCGGTAAAACCAAACTGCTTTATCCGTTCTGTTTCCATAACCAGCGCATTCATCGCGTCTTCTATTCTGTTATCTTTTACAAGAGCGGCGATAGTCCAGGCACCTTTTGTTTTAGACACAACAAAATCGCCATCGAAAGTACCGGCATCAATAAAGGGAGGATCTGCTTTCTGAACAATTTCTTCTAAACGTTCGTTCAACATAGAGGAAGCAACCCTTTTGATATAATTGATTACCAATCCATCTATACTGGCCATTACTTCATCCGGATACTTATCGTATTTGTGCATGATATGCAAAAGAGTACTGGTTGCTTCTTTGTCGGTAGCTATCGAAATAAGAGGCTTTTCATTGTCGGCAACACCAAACCATTCTCTTTCAGCCGGATTTACCGGTGCCGGAATATCAGCAAACAAACTGTGTACTTTATTTTCTATTTCAGCAGCATCAATATCACCTACAATAATAATAGCCTGCAAGTCGGGACGATACCATTTTTTGTAGTAATCCCGCAATTCATCCGGTTTAAAATTATCAATTACATCAATGGTACCTATCGGTAGCCGGTAAGCATACCGGTTATCCGGATATAAGCGGGGAAGTTGTTGCTCCCAGATGCGTGCCTGTGCATCCTGCCGGCTTCTCCATTCTTCACGGATTACGCCACGTTCTTTTTCAATGGCATCATCTTCCAGTGATAGGAACCCCGACCAGTCGTGCAGGATTAATAAGCATGAATCTACAGAGGCAGGGTCAGTTACCGGAACATTTTTGATCATATAAACAGTTTCATCAAAACCGGTATAGGCATTCAGGTTTTCTCCAAAGCGTACACCAATCCGTTCGGTAAACTTACTGATACCTTCATCCGGGAAATGAGTTAAACCTGCAAAAGCCATATGTTCAAGAAAGTGTGCCAATCCGCGTTGGTTTTCCTCTTCAAGGATAGAGCCTACATTTTGTACAATATAAAAATCTGCCCTTTCTTTGGGTTGGCTATTACTCCGTATGTAATAAGTTAATCCGTTATCAAGTTTACCGTATTTTACCTTAGGATCAATAGGTAACGGTTCAAATTGGTACTGTGCGTAAACCGGTATCGCAAGTGTAAAAAGTAGCGATAAAACGGTCAGGAAAAATATTCTTACTCTCATAAATAACTGTTTTTTATAATCAATTTAGTGCATAAAGCTAAGAAAAACCTTATAAGAATATGGCAAATACAGGAATAAGTTTGATTCATTAACTTGATTTTATAAACACACAATAACTTTTAGTTGTTGATAAAAAATAGAATAAAATCAACTTGAAAATGGAGGATTATACACCTTATAAAGATAAATGGTATACGATGCCTTCCGGTGAAGTAATAGAACTACTTCATACGGATAGTCAGAATGGATTAACAGAAGAGGAGGCTGCTAGGCGTCTGGAAGAATATGGTTTAAATGAATTACCACATAAAAAGAAAGAGAATCTGTTCCTCCGTTTTTTGAGTTATTTTAATGATGTACTTATTTATGTATTGTTAGTTGCTGCTCTTATTACTGCATTTTTGGGACATTATACGGATACCATTATTATTGTATTGGTTGCTTTTATAAATGCGCTGATTGGTTTCATTCAGGAAAATAAAGCAGAAAGGGCATTAGATAAAATTAAAAATCTTCTTTCATTAAAAACGATTGTAATACGCGGAGGTAAAAAGGTAGAAATTGATTCGACAGATCTTACCCTGGGTGATATCGTGACCCTGAATCCCGGGGATAAAGTGCCGGCAGACCTGCGTTTGGTAAAAACAAACAATTTGAAGATCGAAGAATCCATGCTTACCGGAGAGTCTGTACCTTCCGATAAGTTTATAGAAACAGTAGGCGAAGATACTCCGTTAGGAGACCAGGATAATATGGCCTTTTCGAGTACTACCGTTACATCGGGTACCGGTACCGGGGTTGTTACTTCCATTGGTTCGGATACCGAGTTGGGTAGGATTAACCGGTTAATATCTGAAACGCCTTCTATCACCACCCCATTGTTGCAGCAAACAAATAAACTTGGAAAAGTAATATCCATTGCGATTGTTGCTATTTCGGTTCTTGTCTTTCTGTTTGGCTATTTCTTCCGCGACTATCCTACCGGCGAATTACTTCTCTCTGTTATCGGGTTGGCCGTGGCTGCAATTCCGGAAGGATTGCCGGCCATTTTATCGATTATTCTTGCTATAGGGGTTCAGAATATGGCTAAAAGAAATGCGATTATCCGCAATCTGCCTTCTGTAGAAACATTGGGAGCCGTCTCTGTTATTTGTTCGGATAAAACCGGAACATTAACAAAGAACGAAATGACGGTTCAGACCCTTATTACCAAAGACAATGAGTATCAGGTAACAGGTTCGGGATATGCACCGGAAGGAGAAATAGAGCAGGATGGGGTTCCGGTAGATGCGAATGAGAATGAAGTTTTAGCTAATCTGATCAACTGTTTTGAATATTGTAATGATGCAACTATCGGGCAGGACGAAGCAGGAAACTGGAAAGTAAACGGAGATCCTACTGAAGGGGCCCTTATTACCCTCTATGAAAAAGCCAATCTGACAGATCGTGACGTAAAGCGTATTGCTGAAATACCTTTCGATTCTTCCTATAAATATATGGCTGTTCTTGCCCGTCTGTGCGAACGTAAAGTGATTTTTATAAAAGGAGCTCCGGACCGGCTTATACGTTTAGCCCAACAGGAAAAGAATGACGATGGATTGGATGAGTTTGATTGCGGATATTGGTATAATACAATTAATGAACTGGCCCAACGCGGGCAACGGCTGATCGGGGCCGCT
Source organism: Tannerellaceae bacterium (assembly GCA_021203545.1). Lineage (GTDB taxonomy): Bacteria > Bacteroidota > Bacteroidia > Bacteroidales > Tannerellaceae > UBA4116. Next base: position 29,841 of record JAJQAZ010000111.1, read on the forward strand.
TATAAAGAAGTAGACCCTTCACAGAATACATTGGAAATGAATGATCTTTGCGAAGGAATTATCTTTCTGGGTATAGCCGGTATTATTGATCCGCCCCGCCCTGAAGCGACAGAAGCTATCCGGGCCTGTAAGAATGCCGGAATTAATGTGAAAATGATTACCGGCGACCATATAGAAACAGCGAAAGCTATTGGTGCCCAAATGGGTATAGGTGATGGCAAACATGCGCTGGAAGGGCGTGATCTGTAAAAGAAGACCGATGAAGAATTACGGGAAATAGTTAAAGATTGTGATATTTTTGCCCGGACAAGCCCCGAACATAAATTACGTTTGGTAAATGCTTTGCAGAGCGATGGTTATATCTGTGCCATGACGGGAGATGGTGTAAACGACGCACCTGCTCTGAAAAAGGCAGATGTGGGAATAGCCATGGGAATTAAAGGAACAGAAGTAACAAAAGATGCCGCTGAAATGGTTCTGGCAGATGATAATTTCAGTACAATTGTAGCTGCGGTAGAGGAGGGAAGAAGGGTCTATGATAACCTGAAAAAAACAATTTTATTTACGCTTCCCACTAATGGCGCGGAAAGTTTTCTTATCATAGCCAGTATTCTTTTCGGAACAGTAATGCCTCTTACGCCGGTACAGATTCTATGGGTCAATATGGTCACTTCGGTTACTATTTCTTTTGCACTGGCTTTTGAAAAATAGAGCCCGATGCCATGATGCGTCCGCCCCGTTCACCAAAAACACCTCTTTTAACCGGCTATTTTTTGTGGCGAATTCTCTTTGTTTCGGTTATCATAGGAGGTGGAGCCCTATTGGTTTGTTTATATCTTTTGAATAAAGGTTTTGATACCCAACTGGTAAAGACTATTACATTGAGTACAATTGCAATCCCGCAAATGTTTTATTTATTTAACAGCCGTAATGTGCGGCATTTTGCTATCAACAAAGATTTCTTCTCAAACAAAGTCGCTTTCATAGTGTGTGCGGCATTGATCCTATTACAATTAGCAATTACCTATCTTCCGTTTATGAACCGTGTGTTTGGTACCGTACCGATGAATGCTTCTGATTGGATTTATCCGTTTGGATTAGGGATTGTAGTATTTATTCTGGTTGAAATAGAAAAAGCAATTGCCAATATGATCCGCAGAAAGCACCATACAACAGAACTGTAACCATTTTTTTATAACCTTTTAGTTTATTTATAAACCTGTAAAGTAGTTTTGCAAATAGTAATTCGTTGGTATTAAATCCGAAATGCTTACCTTTGCGCCCGGCTGATTGCCTGAATAAAGTGCCTGTTTGCAATAAATTAAATTTATATATACCAATTTATGGGAAATTACAGACTAATCAATAATGTGTTGGGGTGGCTCACCTGCCTGATCGCATCCACTGTATATTTGCTGACAATGGAACCGACTGCCAGCTTCTGGGATTGTGGGGAATTCATTTCTTCGGCATATAAACTGGAAGTAGGACATCCTCCCGGAGCGCCTTTTTTCATGTTGACAGCTAATTTATTTACCCAGTTAGCCTCTTCGCCGGAAAAAGTAGCTATCATGGTAAATGCGATGTCGGCTTTGTTCAGTGGTTTAACCATTCTGTTCCTTTTCTGGAGTATTACCCATATGGCCCGCAAAATTATGCTGGCAGATACTAAAGATCTTACCACTTCGCAACTGATAACCATTATGGGCAGTGGGTTGGTAGGAGCCCTGGTTTATACCTTTAGTGATACATTCTGGTTTAGTGCGGTAGAAGGCGAAGTATATGCTTACTCTTCTCTGTTTACTGCTGTTGTATTCTGGCTTATTTTAAAATGGGAAGACGCGGCTGATCATCCGCATGCCGACCGGTGGATCGTACTCATCGCTTATCTGATGGGATTGAGTATCGGTGTCCATTTATTAAACCTGCTTTGTATCCCTGCCATCGTGTTGGTATATTATTATAAGAAATTTGAAAATCCTACCATGAAGGGAACCCTGATCGCTTTGGTCATCTCTTTCGCTATTATCGCATTGATGATGTTTGGAGTAGTGCAGGGACTGGTCGAAGTATGTGGCTGGTTTGAACTGTTCTTCGTAAATGTAGTAGGTTTACCTTATAATTCCGGGGTATATGCATATATCATTGTATTAGCCGGAGTATTAGGATGGGCTATTTATGAAACCATGCGGGAACAGGTAAATGAAACCCGTATGAAAATAGCATTTATCATTTCAGTCACCCTGTTAGGTATTCCTTTTATCGGTGATGGTTATATTTTAGGTGCTGTATTGATCATCGCTTTGACGGCATTTTTGTTCTATTATAAAAAGACACAGATACAGGTATTAAATACCATACTGATCTCATTAATGGTAATTGTGGTAGGTTATTCATCCTACGCCGTGATCATGATACGCTCTACAGCGGGAACCCCGATGGATCAGAACTCACCGGAAGATATTTTTACCCTTCGTACCTATCTGGCCCGTGAACAGTATGGTAAAACACCTTTGTTGTATGGTCAGACTTATGCTTCGGAACTTAAGTATAAAGATGATGGCAGTGGTAATTGTGTGATTGATACCAGAGACGGCCAGCCTACCTGGAGCCGTATTATTAAAAAGGATGAAGGTGAAAAAGACAGGTATTATATATCCCGTTATGAGACCGACTACGATTATGTAGATGAAACCAAAATGCTATTCCCCCGTATGTATAGCAGTGTACCCAGCCACGTGGAAGCATACAAGGAATGGGCAAATATAAAAGGACATACCGTTAATTATAAACGTTGCGGAAGAGTTTCTTCGGTAACAAATCCTACTTTTGTCGAAAATATAAGGTTCTTTTTTAATTACCAGTTGAATTTTATGTACTGGCGTTATTTCATGTGGAATTTTTCCGGACGTCAGAACGATATACAGGGACATGGTGAAGTAATGAATGGTAACTGGATTACCGGAATCAGTTTTCTCGACGAATTCCGTGTGGGTCCGCAGGAAGATATGCCGTATGATATAGCAAATAATAAGGGATATAATGTATATTACATGCTTCCTTTGTTACTGGGTATTATTGGTATATTCTATCAGGCACTCCGGGGGCAAAAAGGTATTGAAGCCTTCTGGGTAACTTTCTTCCTTTTCTTTATGACTGGAATTGCGATTGTACTGTACCTGAATCAGGCCCCTTATCAGCCGCGTGAACGGGATTATGCCTATGCGGGTTCTTTCTATGCATTTTGTATCTGGATCGGTTTTGGAGTAGCAGGCCTGGCACGTGCACTGGAAAAACATGCCCGTCTTACTCCTGTTATCGCAGCTTCGGTTGCATCCGTTTTATCTCTGATTGTTCCTATACAGATGGCAGGACAGAACTGGGACGACCATGACCGGTCCAACCGTTATGTAGCCCGCGACTTTGGTGCGAACTACCTGGAATCATGCGAACCGAATTCAATTATATTTACGAACGGCGACAACGATACATTCCCCTTGTGGTATGCACAGGAAGTAGAAGGTATCCGTACCGATGTCCGTGTTTGTAATACCAGTTATCTGCAAACAGACTGGTATATCGATCAAATGAAACGTCAGGCTTACAAATCAGAACCCCTTCCTATCAGTTGGAACCGTTCCGATTATGTACAGGGAAAACGGGATGCGGCCTATATCGTACCTTTCCCGGATGTAGAAGAATGGGATGTAAGAAGAGCCCTGAACTTTGTACGTAGCGATGATGAGCGTACCCGTAAAATACCGGGATATGTGCAGGAGTTTGATTTTATTCCTACCCAAAAGTTGGTGATGCCTGTTGATTCGGCCGCAGTTGTAAATGGTGGAACGATCTCTCCGGAAGATTATCCATATATGTTAAATCAAATGACTGTAGACCTGACCGGTAAAAATCTGCTTGGTAAACAGGAATTAGTTATTCTGGATATGTTACAGACTAATAACTGGGAACGTCCTATCTATTATGCTATAACGGTAAGCCCTGACCAGTTTGTTCGTCTGGATGGTTATTTCCAGCAAACCGGACTTGCCTATCAGATCGTTCCTGTAAATACACAGGAAAACGGCCGTTCAATCAACACGGAACAGATGTATGACAATGTAATGAATAAGTTCCGTTGGGGTGGAGTGGACAAACCAGGAGTTTATCTGGATGAAAATGTGATGCGTATGTGTAAATCCTATCGTGTACATCTGTTCGGAAAACTGGCGGAAGCATTAATCAACGAAGGTAAGAATCAGATGGCCCTGGATGTATTAGATAAATCAATGGAAGTATTACTACCGGAAAATGTTCCTATGGATGCAACCGGGCTAACGATTGCAGAAAGTTATTACCTGTTGGGAGAAAATGCGAAAGCAGAGGCCATTTATGATATGATCATGGATCATGCGATGAGAAACCTGAATTGGTTCTTCCGGTTACGCGATTACCAGTTGCGTTCGGTATGGTCTGATATGGAACGTAGTTTAATGGTAGCACAGGAAGTAATCAGGAGTTCCAGAAAATATAACCCTGAATATTCAACTAAGTATCAGGAAGAATTTGACACCTATCGTATGTCTTATACTTCTATTATGAATTCAGGCAGAGAATAAGAAACAAATATGTTTATTGAACAACCCCCCCCGGATCTACAGAATTCTGTTTCCGGGGGCTATCTGGAGATTACCGGCTACCCCTAAATGTGTTTATCTTACGTTTGATGATGGGCCTATACCTGAAATAACTCCCTGGGTGTTGGATTTGCTCGATCAATATAAGATAAAAGCAACCTTTTTTGTGTGGGAGATAACGTCCGGAAATATCCGGATATTTATCAGATGGTACTTGACCGGGGCCACCAGGTAGGGAACCATACCTACAACCATATTCAGGGAATCCGTTTCTGGACAAGTAATTATCTGGCAAATATAGAAAAAGCGGCAGGGTATATAAAAAGTAACCTCTTTCGCCCTCCGCATGGTCATATGCGGGTTCCTCAAATCATGCGTTTGCGGAAGAAATATAAAATTATTATGTGGGATGTAGTAACCCGCGATTATAGTCCTCATATGACGCCAAACGGAGTATTTAACGTAATAAAGAACTATACACGTAACGGTTCAGTAATTGTTTTTCACGACTCACTGAAAGCGGAGAAAAACATGAAAGAGGCGTTGCCCGGAGCCATAGAGTGGTTGCTGAAACAAGGATATGAATTTAAATTATTTGAATAAATAAATCTAATCAATAGATAAAATGGGAAAAAACAACACATTTGCCGCACACTATTCGTTCAGGTTTACCTTCTTTTTGTCCTTTCTTTTCCTTTACTGGCAGAAGCAGAGTTAAAAGAAAAATTACAGGCACTGGCTTCCGTTCATCAGGTAGAGCAATTGGAAACAACTGTTTATCCTGAAAAATATCTCCTTCGTTTTACGCAGCAGTTAGACCATTCAACTCCGGAAGCCGGAGCTTTTACGCAACGGGTAGTAGTATGCCATAAAGGAATTGACCGCCCTACTATTCTGGTAACTGAAGGCTATGGAGGAGCATATGCACAACATCCTGATTATAAAGATGAGTTGTCAGAATTGTTCGATGCAAACGTAGTATTTGTAGAACACCGTTATTTTTTAGAATCTACCCCCGAACCGCTGGACTGGAAGTACCTCACAGCAGAAAACTCCGCATACGATCTGCATCATATCACAACAACAATGAAACAGCTTTATCCGGGTAAATGGATCAGTACCGGTATTAGTAAAGGTGGGCAAACCACAACCCTTTACAGGGCTTATTTTCCCGATGATGTTGATATTTCGGTACCGTATGTGGCACCTTTGAACCGTGCATTGGAAGATCCACGCCATCTTTCTTTTTTACGTAAAATCGGAAGCCGTGCCGAACGTAAAACCATTGCTAAATTTCAGCACGAAATACTCAAAAGAAAGTCAGAAATCATCCCTCTGTTAGCAGAGTATAGTGAACAACATTCTTATACCTACCGTATCCTTTTGGAAGAAGTATTGGATTACTGTGTATTGGAGTATCCGTTTGCCTTGTGGCAATGGGGTACTTCCATAAATACCATTCCATCGTTAAAAGACAGTACTAAGGTTCTTTTTGACCATCTGATGAGTATAAGCAGCCCGGATTACTTTTCCGAACAGCAACCTTATGGCTCGTTCTTTGTGCAGGCCGCACGCGAGTTAGGTTATTATCCCTATGATACAAAACCTTTCAGAAAGAAATTGTCTATCACTTCAGCAGATGGATATCTGCATAAACTAATGTTACCTGATAGTGCCGGCGAAATAGAATATAGCGATGCCCTGTACCGGAAAGTCTATCAGTTCCTACAGGACAACGACCCTAAGATGATCTTTATTTACGGTGAAAACGATCCCTGGAGTGCCACCCGTGTGCCGGACTTCAAAAACAAAAAGAATCTACAAATATACATCGAACCGGGTGGAAGCCACCGGGCACGCATCCGCACCATGCCGGAAGCCACCCAAAAGAAAATTATCGAGCAAATAAGTAGTTGGCTACAATGAAAAAATACTAATGCTGTTAGTTATCCTTACCGGATGTAATCAGGCACAAACCATTGAAAAATCCGGAGGATTAAGAGTTATAATGAGCATTAACCCGCAGGAATTAGTACACTCTTTGTCTTTACCCAATTTGCATGACCCCTGTTTTGACGAGGCATTACAACTGGCATCTGTCCGGCAGGAAACTACGAACGAAAACTATATAGACCTGTTCGTAGAAGAATATAGAAAACTGGATCGGGAAACTCCGTTAGCTGCTTTTTTCCATACATTTGAATTGCGGGAATCGATCACACCTGAAAGTTCAGATTGCCGGGTTATCTCTGTCTTAAAAGATGAGTTTGAAAAAGCTATTGCCAATTCGTTTAACATACTTCGTAGCCGTATAAGTCGTTTTGGTATAACCTCTGGTAATATTCAACTCATGGAAACACCCGGACATATTCTGGTAGAATTACCGGGTATTAAAGAGCCGCGACGTATTCTTAATTTATTACAGTCAAATTCAAATCTTGAATTCTGGGAAACCTATCATTACGATCAAATATCTTCTGTATTAGAAGGGGTAAATGATTATCTGGCATCTGTTAGTGATGTGCAGGATCCCTTATTCTCTTTACTGCAAATATCCGGAGCAGGTGGGCCGGTAATCGGATATGCTCATCAAAAAGAGATAGACCGTTTGAACGAATATTTCAATCTACTGCCGGTAAAACAAATGTTACCCCGGGATCTTGTATTCAAATGGGGCGCACACTCAGTAAGTGAGGAAACTCCTATCTATCAACTTTATGCAATAAAACTAACCCGTACTATGGAGCCACCATTAAATGGAGAAGTGATTGTAGATGCTATGGTAACACAAGAATATGGATTTCAGGTAATTAATCTAACAATGAATAGCAAAGGAGCTAATCTGTGGGCTCGCCTGACACTGGAAAACATTGGTAAAAGTATTGCACTCGTAATGCACGACCGTGTTTTTAGTGCTCCTATAGTTCAGGAAGAAATAACAGAGGGACGGGTACATATCAGTGGCCTGTTTACTGCAGAAGAAGCAAAAGACCTTACAATCTTATTAAAATCAGGAAGAATGCTCTCTGATTTAACTATCATACGGCAGGAACTGGTCCCAAAACCTTAATGTATTCTATAGTGTTCGGCGTAGTGAGGACGCCAATGCCGTCAACTTAAGGAATTTTTATTGTTGGTCGAAGGGGATTTGCAATCCCCGCCTGTGGAATATAAGGATTTGTAATCCGCTTAAATATACCTTATGTTCCGGTTTATTCGGTATTTATTTGTTTGTCGGATCACAGATCCTAATACTCGCTTGTCGGGGATTACAAATCCCCTCCGGCTAAAAGAGCTATCTAACTCTTAAGTTGACGACATTGGTGAGGACGCTACGCCGAACATTAGGCACGCAGAATACGCAGACAAGCGCAGATGAACGCAGAATTTTATTTTTTAATATTTATCTGCGTAATTCTGCGCTTGTCTGCGTAATCTGAGTGCTCTATACTTTATAGTAATAAACCAGCTCTTTACTCTGCCAACATAAAGTCAAGTTGCTTTCGTTCCAGATTAGCCTGTGCCACTTTAATTGTAATTGCATCGCCCAGGCGGTATTCCTGTTTGCGGCGGCGGCCTATCAGGCAGTAATTCTTTTCGTCGAACTCATAATAGTCGTCACCCAGATCACGGATAGGAACCAAACCTTCGCATTTATTCTCGTTCAATTCGACATATAATCCCCATTCGGTAACTCCCGAGATCACACCGTCAAATATCATGCCAAGCTTATCGCTCATAAACTCAACCTGTTTATATTTAATAGAGGCCCGTTCAGCATTTGCTGCTACCTGCTCCATACTTGAACAATGGTCGCACATCTCCTCATATTTCTTCTTGATCACACTACGTCCGCCAGCCAGATAACGTTCCAGTAAGCGGTGCACCATCATATCCGGATACCGGCGGATAGGAGAAGTGAAGTGTGTATAATATTCGAAAGCGAGTCCGTAATGTCCTACATTCTCTGTCGAATACTTCGCTTTCTGCATAGCACGGATAGCCAGAGTCTCAATCAGATTCTCTTCCGGTTTACCCTGTACATTATCTAACAGGTTATTGATACCTTTGGATATTTCGCTTTTCTTACCCTCTGTCTTCATCTTGTATCCGAAGCGGCGGATAAAAGCTGCAAAGTTCTCCATCTTATCCGGATCAGGCAGATCGTGAATCCGGTAAACGAACGTTTTAGCCGTTTTGTTTTTAGGCGTTTTTCCGATCAATTCGGCTACTGTACGGTTGGCCAGTAACATAAACTCTTCAATAAGCTTATTGGCCTCCTTCGATTCTTTAAAATATACCTCTATAGGTTTACCCTCTTTATCAATCTCAAATCTTACTTCATAACGGTCAAAATTGATAGCTCCGTTTTTAAAACGGTTTACCCTTATTTTCTGTGCCAGCTTATTTAGCGTAAGGATTGCTTCCGAATGGTCGCCTTCTCCCGTCTCAATAATATCCTGCGCTTCTTCGTAAGTAAAACGGCGGTCGCTATTAATAACCGTACGGCAAATTCGCGAAGCTTTTACCTCTGCCTCTTTGTTTAACTCGAAAATAGCCGAGAAACAAAGTTTTTCTTCATTGGGCCGCAACGAACAAATGCCGTTGGAAAGGCGTTCGGGTAGCATCGGGATAGTCCTGTCTACCAGATATACCGAAGTAGCTCTGTTGTAAGCCTCTTTATCTATAATATTTTCCGGTTTTACATAGTGGGTTACATCCGCAATATGCACACCAACCTCATAATTACCGTTCTCTAAAACACGGAAGGAGAGGGCATCGTCGAAATCTTTTGCATCCCTCGGGTCAATTGTAAAGGTAAGAATCTCCCGGAAATCTTCCCGTTTCTCTATTTCACTTTGGGAAATCTTCTCCGGAATCTTCTCCCCGGCCTTTTCTACTGCAGGTGGATATTTATAGGGCAAACCAAATTCTGCCAGGATCGCATGCATTTCCGCGTTATTCTGTCCGGCTGTACCCAGAATATCAATCACTTCTCCTAACGGATTCTTTGCATTTTCGGGCCATTCAATGATACGGACAATCGCTTTATCCCCATTTTTACCACCTTTCAGTTTATCTTTAGGAATAAAAATATCGTTAGCCAGTGTTTTATTTTCAGTAATCAGGAAAGCAAAACCTTTGGCAACCTGTAACTTCCCAACAAAAGTACGTTCTTTGGTTTCCAGTACTTCCATGACTTCGGCTTCCGGTTCGGCACCTTTCCGTTTGGCCAGAAGTTGTACCTTTACTTTATCCCCGTCCATAGCATGTTTCGAATTCCGTTCCGCAATAAAAACAGCCGAACCACCGTCTTCCGGCAGAAACGAATTCTTCCCGTTACTCCTTCTGGCAAACGTTCCAATAGCTACGGTACCCAGATTATTCAGCTGGTACCGCCCCCTGTCTATTTCCGTGATAAAATCGTCAGCCGACAAATCATACAGTATATCTACCACCATCAGCTTTTGTACCTGGCTGGTTATACCGATCTGTTTACTTACCTGTTTATAATTGAATAATTCTTTAGGCGAGGATTGGAATAGCGAGATAATCAGTTGGATCATCTTCTCTTTAGTCAGCCGCTTACCATTTCCGCCGCTTTTCTCTTTCGTATCTTTTTTATTTTTCTTATTTCTTGACATAATACTGTGAATTAAGTGAGAGTCTGGTTCTCTATTTTACAAAAGTATTATTTAAAAATCGAAACAGCGGTATAAATATTCCGGAAAATCCATTTTGTAATTATTTTGTAAAATAATTTGCTCTGACTCCCTTTACTCCGGGTTTACAGGCAAATAGGCTTCCACTATCCGGATATAACTCCAGTTCATTCTTTTTCATTCCCTGCCTTGCGGAAGTAATATAAAGTGTATCCAGGTTTTCTCCGCCAAAAGCACAGGAAGGAGTATTGGGTACCGGAACTTCTATTCGATCCATTAACTCTCCGGTTACCGGATGATAGCAATAGACACCATAGCCACCCCATTGTGCGACCCACAGATTGTCGTTTTCATCGATAGTCATACCATCCGGTTTACCGGTTCCTTCCGGAATGGTAACTACTATATCCTCCAGTTCAATACAACCGGTTTTCAAATCGAACCGGTAGGCCGCTATCTGCCTGGTAGGTGTATCAATATAATACATCCTTTTGTTGTCTTTGCTCCATACAATTCCGTTCGACATAGTTACACCTTCCATCTGTTTAGTAACAGTACCATCATGCAAAACGGTATATAATGTGGCACTTCCCTCAGGAGCTGTTTGGGTAATTGTACCTATCCATAAACGTCCTGCCGCGTCGCATTTGCCGTCGTTGCAACGTACTGTTCCCCGCCGGTCGTTAATTTTAGCGATCGAATGCCAGTTCTCATTCGTCAGATTTACCCGTACAATTTCGTTCTGCAGGGCTACTACAACAGATGTTTTTGTTTCCGGTACCACTGTGGATATCAGTTTGTTGAAATTCCATTCATTGCATTTCTCCTGTCCGGGAATATATTCGTACAGCATTTTCCCTTCAATATCCACCCAAAAAAGCGATTTACGTTCCGGGTGCCAGATAGCCCCTTCGCCGGTACTGGTTTCTGCCTTCCATATTAAACTGGCTGTATACATAGCTGGTCCTGAATTTTAATAATTTGATTTTTTCTGAAAACACCCTTCCGGATATAAATGTTTACAGGGTAGCAAAGACGGAATTTTTTATTTATAAAGTCTCTTAAAAGCTATATTAATCTTACCTGTAAACCCATTAAAAACAAATTATTTATGTACATTTGTATTCCAAACGTAATACCAATGAGCATAGTCGTTAAAGAGGTAAAAAGTAAGAAAGAACTTAAGAAGTTTGTTAAATTTAATATTGATCTGTATAAGGATAGCCCTTACCATGTACCGGGACTGATTGATGAAGAAATGAATATAACGCTGAATCCGAAAAAGAATCCGGCGTTTAAAGTATGCGATGCCGTTCTCTTTCTGGCTTACCGGGACGATGAAGTAGTAGGGCGTATTGCAGGTATTATCAATCGCAAAAGTAACGAGATCTGGAATCAAAAAAATGCCCGCTTCGGATTTGTGGATTTTATTGATGATGCGGAGGTCGTGGATGCGCTTTTTGGTGCTGTTGAAACCTGGGCCCGCAACCTGGGGATGACATCCCTGCACGGTCCTATGGGTTTTACAGATCTGGATCATGAAGGAATACTGGTAGACGGTTTCGACCAGATGGGAACCATGGCCGCGATCTATAACTATCCCTACTATCCGTCCCAGATGGAGCGGATGGGATATGTAAAAGATCAGGATTGGCATGAATTCAAAATCTATATACCGGATGGAGTTCCGGATAAACACCTACGGGTAGGAGAAATAGTAAAGAAAAAATATGGCCTGAAAGTCCTGAAGTTTAAGAAAAGAAAGGAAATATGGCCCTATGCATATAAAATATTTGATGCTCTCAACAAAGCTTATACCCCTTTGTATGAATTTGCCCCCATTACGGAGGAACAGATAGAGTTTTATGTGAAGCAGTATATACCCATGATCCGTTTGGATATGGTTGCCATCGTAGTCAGGGAAGAAGACGATGTAGTAGTTGGATTCGGCATATCGCTGCCCAACCTTTCGGAAGCATTGAGAAAAGCAAAAGGAAAACTATTCCCGTTTGGATTTATTCCTTTGCTGAAAGGGATGAAAGCAAAACCAAAAGTAGTAGATCTTTATCTGATGGGAGTACTTCCCGAATACCAGAACAAGGGGGTGGTTGCTTTGATTTTTAATGATTTGATCCCTGTTTACCGTGATTTAGGGGTAATATATGCAGAAAGTAATCCGGAACTCGAATCCAATAACGCCGTACAGGCACAATGGGACTATTTCAAGCGGGAGCATCATAAAACAAGAAGAGTGTTTATTAAAAGATTTGATAGTTGATAAGTAAAAATATGGATACAGCATTTGAGCAGGTAGCGTATAACGATGATGATATAAAAACCCTGGACTGGATGGAGCACATCCGCCGCCGTCCGGGGATGTATATCGGGAAATTAGGGGATGGCTCCTATGCGGACGATGGTATTTACGTATTGCTGAAAGAGGTTCTGGATAACTGTATCGACGAGTACATGATGGGATATGGAAAGACGATAGAAGTAACCGTAGAAGAAGGAACTGTTGCAGTACGCGACTACGGGCGGGGGATACCTCTGGGGAAAGTAGTAGACGTCTCCAGTAAAATGAATACAGGAGCCAAATATGATAGTAAAGCTTTTAAGAAATCCGTGGGTCTGAATGGAGTAGGTATCAAAGCTGTCAATGCGTTGAGTAGCTATTTCCTGATCCGGAGCCACCGCGACGGAGAATGCAAACAGGTAGAATACAGTAAAGCCATTATTACAGAAGAGGAGGATATCAAACCTACCGGCGAGGCAAACGGTACATTGGTCTACTTTGTCCCGGATAAAACGATATTTAAAGAATATGAGTATAAAGATGAGTTTATTGAAAACCTGTTAAAAAACTATGTTTTCCTGAACTCCGGTTTAACCATCATTTATAATAAAAAACGGTATTATTCCCGGAATGGCCTGGTAGACCTGCTGAACGAAAATATGACAGCCGAGGCACTTTATCCGATCATTCATCTGAAGGGTGAAGATATTGAACTGGTAATAACCCATAGCAACCAATACGGGGAAGAATATTATTCGTTTGTAAACGGACAGCATACCATACAGGGAGGGACACACCTGTCTGCTTTTAAAGAAGCAATCGGGCGTGTAATCAAGGAGTACTATACCAAAAACTTTGAATATGCCGATATCCGTGCCGGAATTGTGGCCGCCGTCAGTATAAAAGTAGAGGAACCGGTATTTGAAAGTCAGACCAAGACGAAACTGGGCTCCAAAGATATGGGACCTGATGGCCCTACAGTAGCTAAATTTATCGGTGATTTCATAAAAAAAGAGCTGGATAACTTCCTGCACAAGCATCCAGATGTCTCTGAAGCGATGTTGAAAAAGATACTCGATTCGGAAAAAGAACGGAAAGCCATTGCCGGAGTTACCAAACTGGCCCGCGAACGGGCAAAAAAGGCAAACCTGCATAATAAAAAATTAAGGGATTGCCGGATACATCTGAATGATCCCAAAGGAGATCAAAAAGAAGAATCGTGTATATTTATTACCGAGGGAGATTCGGCCAGCGGATCCATTACCAAAAGCCGTGATCCTAATTTCCAGGCTGTATTTAGTCTGCGGGGTAAACCCCTTAACAGCTATGGGCTTACTAAAAAGATTGTATACGAAAACGAAGAATTCAACCTGCTACAGGCAGCCCTTAATATAGAAGATGGCCTGGAAGGGTTAAGATATAACAAAGTGATTATTGCAACCGATGCCGATGTGGACGGGATGCACATCCGTTTGTTATTAATAACCTTTTTCCTTCAGTTCTTCCCTGATCTGATCAAGCGCGGACATGTCTATATTTTGCAAACTCCCTTGTTCCGGGTACGTAACAAACAGAAAACCTGGTATTGCTATTCAGAAGAAGAACGGTTAGCAGCCATTGAATCAGCCGGCAAAAATCCGGAGATCACCCGTTTTAAAGGATTGGGTGAAATCTCTCCGGACGAATTCAGGCACTTTATCGGAAAGGATATTCGTTTGGATCCTGTAAAGATGAAGAAAGAAGACCTGGTAAAAGATATGCTGGCCTTTTACATGGGTAAAAATACAATGGAACGGCAAAATTTTATTATTGATAACCTGGTGATTGAAGAAGAAATAGTATGAAACGGATCGCTTTATTTCCCGGTACATTCGATCCTTTTACGATCGGACATCAGTCACTGGTTACCCGTGGATTGGCTTTAGTGGATGAAATCGTGATCTCTATTGGTATCAATGATAAAAAACTCACCTATTACTCACTGGAAAAAAGGCTGGAAGCTATTTCAAAATTATATAAAGATGACCCGCGTGTACGGGTTGTTTCTTACAATTCCCTGACGGTTGATTTTGCGAAAGAGGTAGGTGCCCAGTTTATCCTGCGTGGTATCCGTACGGTAAATGACTTCGAATACGAAAAAAGTATTGCCGATATTAATAGAAAATTAACAGGAATTGAAACATTTATACTTTTCACTGAACCTGAACATACCCATATCAGTTCAAGTATAGTGCGTGAATTACTAAGGTATGGAAAAGATATTTCCTTTTTTGTCCCAAAAGAAACAGAATTGTATTGAATCAAAAATAGAATGAAGAAAAAATTAATATATGTTGCCGCCATGGCTTTTGCCTGTATGCAACTGTTTGCACAGGCTAACAGCCAGGAAGCACGTAAATTGTCGCTCGCTTTTTACGCGATATCCAACCTGTATGTGGATTCAACCAACACAGAGAAACTGGTTGAGGATGCTATTACCGGTATGTTGGAAAAACTGGACCCGCATTCGGATTATCTGGACCCTCAGGAAACAAAGGAATTGAACGAGCCGTTACAGGGAAATTTCGATGGAATCGGTATTCAGTTCAACATGTTAACGGATACGTTGTATGTAATACAGGTAATACCGGGTAGGCCTTCTGAAAAGGTTGGGCTAATGGCCGGCGACCGTATTATTATGGTTGATGATACCCTGATAGCGGGTGTGAAAATGAAAAACACCGATATCATGAAGCGGTTACGGGGCCAGAAAGGAACAGAAGTCCGTGTAAAAGTGAAACGGGGAAATGATCCTGAATTGATGGAGTTCCGTATTATCCGTGATAAAATACCGGTATACAGTATGGATGCCGCTTACATGGCTGATCATACAACCGGTTATATCAAATTGAACCGCTTTGCGGCCTCTTCGGCTACTGAATTCCGGGAAGCGGTAGATAAATTAAGAAGACAGGGAATGAAAAACCTGATCCTCGACTTGCAGGGAAATGGCGGAGGATACCTGAATGTGGCTATTGATCTGGCAGACGAATTCCTTAGCCGGGGTAAACTAATCGTTTATACCGAAGGTCATACACAGCCCCGCGAAGATGCAAATGCCACCTCCCGCGGAGATTTTCAGGAAGGGAATTTAATAATTCTTGTGGACGAAGGTTCCGCTTCGGCCAGTGAAATTCTTGCCGGTGCTATACAGGACTGGGACAGAGGCCTTATCGTAGGACGCCGTACTTTTGGTAAAGGCCTGGTGCAGAAACCTATTCCGTTACCGGATGGTTCCATGATCCGTCTTACCGTATCCCGTTATTATACGCCTACCGGCCGTAGTATCCAGAAGCCTTTCGAAAATGGTAACAGCAAAGATTATAACCAGGATTTAATCGAGCGTTATAACCATGGTGAACTGATGAGCGCCGATAGTATTCATTTTCCGGATTCTATGATCTATCATACATTAATAAACGAGCGTGTGGTATATGGTGGAGGTGGTATCATGCCGGATATTTTTGTCCCGTTGGATACCACCCAATCTTCTGCCTATCACCGCCGGTTAATTGCAACCGGACTCATTAACCGGGCAGCCATGAACTATGTAGACCAGCACCGTGCGGAACTAAATTCCCGTTATGCTAATTTCGAAGCTTATAAACAAAACTTCCGGGTAGATGATGCATTGCTGCAGGATTTAATAAATCTGGCTACAGCCGAGAAGATAGAGTACAAAGAAGAGGAATTTAATCTTTCAAAGAATTACATAAGCCTGCAACTCAAAGCCCTGATTGCCCGTGATGTATACGATATGGGAGAATACTTCCGCATCATCAACGATATCAATCCGGCCTATCAACGCGCTTTAGAGATCATAAACAACAATAGCCTTTATCAAAAAGAGTTAGGGTATTAGCCCCAATACAACACACCCCCCTAACCCCCTAAAGGGGGGATAAAAAAAGATAATAAAATAATTTTATATGTTCTTTGTTCGGCGTAGCGTTTCGCTACGTCGTTTTAAAAAGTGAGGCTCCGGCCTCACCTATTTTAGAGAAACAGCGAGGCTGCCAGTGGGGTTATCAATTTAAGCTTTTTTGCTGGGGCAGATTTAAATCTGTGCCAAAATTATGAACAGAAGGGATACTTATTTTTTGAAGAGTCTTTTTCTTCTATCAACTACCAAAAATATATTTTTTACTGTTTTTGATATTCACTGAATCACGGGTATAAATTAATAAAGTGCTTATATATAGCTTTTTAGTTAAAATAGTAACAAAAAAGTAATGAAAATAAGAGTTACTTTTTTAACAAAATGGGATTCTTCATGTCCGGCGTAGCAAAGACACGAACATCATCAACAAAAGAATATTTGTTCCCCGCGAAGGCGGGGACCGCATTGGGAACATCCCGAATTATCGGGAGAATAGATGGTAATTGTTCGAATAATCCAAACTGTTAGTACCTTCCGGTAAACCGGAATCTTTGAATTGCGATTCCGGATCCCCAAACGAGTTGAGGATGGGTCCAGGATTAAATCTGTTTTTATTTTTTAGGCCTACGACATTGGTGAAGACATTATGCCGAACATGCCGGACAAAGTAGGTGTTTAATTAATATCTTATTGCGCTTTTCCTGCTGGAAAACTTACTTAGTAGCTAAAGAAAGCTCAGAGAGTATATCTCTTTATCTTGCGGAGCCGCTGTCTTCTTTACTGTTTAACGGGCGTTAAACACGTGTGCAACTGCCGTTGAACAGTAAAAAGTACAGACTGTCTTAAAGATTATATCCTTTAAAATGAAAGTAAGGCCCATAGAAGGTAATAAAACAATCTCAACTTAATCTATTTTGATACCATAAAAATCCGGCTTCTTTTAATGATAAAAGTATATAAGATATTGTTTATTAATTAGATAAGCTAATTTATGTCCAGTTTACCTGTGATTCAGTGAAGGATGTGTGACGAACCCCATCTTCACCGGAACACGTTGATACAGAGTGTTTAAAGGGCCTGTGATTCAGTGAACATCAAAAACGGTAAAAAAATATTTTTGATAGTTGTTCCTGTAAAAGTTGCCTTACTCTAAATTCAGGATTACTCCATTTGTTGCTTTACGTTCCAGAGAGCTTCGCAGAGGTTGAATGTTTTGTATGTCAGTAGACCTGGAAGATACCGCAGACCTGGGTGAAGATGCAGAGGTAAGTGTAAATCCATTGCCATTAATATAATTCAGGATACTTTGTAATACTCTTTCATCAGGGTCTCCCAAATCGTATAATTCCACATTATCATTTATTTCCTGCTGATAAGAATAGGCAAATCCTGATGTTGCTTCTATTCCGTCAGAATAATCCCATTCATCGACATTTGTTACATGACATACAATCGGGTGAAGAACCCAGTCATAGGAATTATTTGTGTATTCGGTAGATCCTACATTTTTACCTTCTGTAGGGCTGGACTCATCCCCTATAACGCATACATCCATATAAGGTTCTAACCCGGCAATTACCAGTTCGGATGCCGAGGCCGTACGCCAACTGGTGATAACAAACAACCGTTGAATATTTAATCCCGGATGATTATTCGCGGTAAACTTCAAAGATTGATTTTTGCTTTCCTGCTTGTTATTATAAGTCATTTTGCAGAAAACATTATCGAGTTTATTTGCCGGAAGCAGTGCTGACGCCAGCACCTGGGCGGATGAAATATATCCGCCCAGGTTGTAACGTAAATCAAGTATAAAATCTGTTACATTATTTTGTTCTCCCAACTCTTTGATAGCGTTTCTTAAATCGGTATCAAAGGTATAATCTGTAGGTCCATCCGGCCCGGTTGTAAAATGATTATATGCCAAATAAGCTACTCCGGGTTCAACTATATTACTTTTGTATACCGGATGATCTTCTACATTGGCTGCTGTTAAAGTAACATTTTTAGTGATACTACCCTTCATCGTATTGGCAGCTCCTATCTGCACAGAAGTATTAGTAGAAAGAATATCATAATAAGTTCCACTAACGGCAGAACCATTCAGGGTAAAAATCCAGTCTCCTCGTTTTAATCCGGCTACTGATGCCGGGGAATCTGGAATAATGTACAAAATTTGTAAACCTAATGTGTTATTTCCCAGATTCCAGGCCTGGTATTCGAAACCAAAGGATAGTTTATCGCCCTGATAGGATTTAGTTGCTGTGTTCTTTTCAATGGAAGAGTAATAATCATGAGTTCCGCTTTTTGTTTTCCCATCTTTACGACTCAATAATTCTCTGAAGAAAAGATCCGGCTCATAATTGTAGTAATTCTTTACTTTCGTTTCGTCCGGCATCTCTTCGTACCACAAATAATTGTCGAGCATGGTTTCATAAATCCATTCGTTGATTTTTTTGTTGGTAGGAGTTTCACCTCCTCCATCAATAATATCCTTATCAGTACAACTGAAAGTCACGATTAAAAGGGATAAAAGATATATGTTCGGAACTAAACGTTTCATTATGAGCTGTTTTTTAGTTTTATTTATTCTGCAAAAGTAGCAATTTCCAGTTAAGATCCAAACGCATAACAGTTTAATTTTGGTTTTATTTATTCTGCAAAAGTAGCAATTTCCAGTGTAAGAAGGCCTTTTTTTCTGTGAATTACCGGAACCGGCCTGTAAAATACTTTGCTGGCATGCGTGTTTTATTTAACAAAAACGGAGAGACGATTGGGTATTTTTCGCCTCTCCGTTTCTCAAAATATACATTTATTCTGTTAGAATTTCTTTTCTACCATGGCCTGCATTACGTTGATAATGTAGTCGCCAATCTTTTCGCATTCACTAACCATATCCATGAAATAAACGCCATCCTGATAATCGTAGACTTTGTTATTTACATCATCCAGGTTGTCTATCTTCATTTGATTTCTATAGTTATTGATCTCATTTTCCAGATTGTAAGACTCATTGATATCATCGTGAACAATTTCCGGTTTATCCAATACCGCGTTCATATGGGAAAGAGCTTTTTCAAGTAATACAAACAGATTGTCTATGCGTTTATTCTGCTCTTCTGTAAACACTGATTTACCGTCATTCCGTCTTCTGATAGAACGTGCCAGATTGTTGCAGGCATCGGCAATACTTTCTATTTCGGTTACCGCACGCATCATGATACGTACTTCTTCTTTTCCTTCGTTACTTAAACGTCCTTCGGATGCTTTTGTCAGGTAATTGGCAATCTCAACTTCCATCCGGTCGCTAATGCTTTCATATTTCTCAATCCGGCTGTAAGTTTTCAGGAATTTATCTTCGCTCTTCTCATAGAATAGTTCCCTGACCATTCCGAGCATACGTTGAGTGCGTTGTCCGAATACCGCGATTTCCTTATGTGCCTGCATTAATGAAAGTTCGGAAGTAGAAAGCATATTGGAGGTAATATATTTCAACTGGAATTCTTCTTCGTCTGCTAAACCTTTGGGCTTGATAAGTTTAGTACATAGATATACATATACTTTTACAAACCAGATCATAATGCAGATATTGGCAATATTGAATAGTGTATGGAATAAAGAGAGTCCGAAAGATACGGATATTTGTAAAGACAATAATTCTTTCTGTAATGCAGCCAGAGAAGGATCTGTCAGTTCTGCATTTGAAGTAACCAGAGATACCGTCTGTGGGTCTAATCCACTAGTGAAATTATATAAAGCATGCGGATCGCCCGGGCCATAGGAATTTACAAGCCAGGAGATCATATTGGTGAATGGATAGAATAAAATTAATACCCAGAGTACACCTAACACATTAAATAACAAGTGTGCAAAAGCAGCCCGTTTAGCTGAAACATTGGCTCCGAACGCTGCAAGATTGGCGGTAATAGTGGTACCTATATTTTCTCCCAACACCATAGCAGCAGCCATTTCGAACGGTATCCAGCCTTTACTACACATTATTAAGGTGATAGCTACAGTAGCACTGGAAGATTGTACGATGATTGTTAGGATTGTACCGAGAAGTAAGAAAAGGAGGATAGAAGGAAAGCCGAGAGTTGTATAGTTTTGGATAAATCCGAGAATTTGCGGGTTGCTTTGAAGATCGGGAACGGATGCTTTTAAAAGATCGAGCCCCATAAAGAGGAAAGCAAAACCCATTAAAAACTCACCCCACGACTTCCGTTTGCTTTTCCCTGAAAATATCAGTGGGATACATAATCCGATCAGGGGAATCGCAAATACGCTGATGTTTACCTTAAATCCGAACAATGAGATAATCCAGGCGGTTACTGTAGTACCCACGTTGGCCCCCATAATTACGCTAATGGATTGGGTAAGGGTAAGGAGCCCGGCGTTTACAAAACTTACAACCATAACAGTTGTAGCAGTGGAAGATTGAATGAGGGCGGTAATCAGTATACCGGTAAGGACTCCGGTAACCCGGTTAGTTGTCATAACGGAGAGGATACCTCTCATTTTATCTCCGGCCAGTTTCTGAAGCCCTTCACTCATTATCTTCATTCCATACAGGAAAAGTCCCATGGCGCCGACAAGGGTCAGAAAGTCAAAAAAAGAGTAGTCCATTTAAAAAATCATTTGTACGGATTGATATCCAATTTATATTTTTAAATTTATCGGGCAAAACTACAAATAATAAGTGAAATAATATGGTAGACGTAGTAACTATTTACTGTAAAAATAATAACCGTTATGTAGACGTCCCGGTTGGAACATCGCTGGTTGAAGTTTATAAACTGTGTGGAGAACCGTTATTTCTTCCTCCGTTGAATGCCTATGTGAATAATAAAGTGGAAAGTCTTGATTTTAGATGTTGGCAACCCAAAGATGTGGAATTTCTGGATTATACCCGGCAGTCGGGTATGAGGGCCTATGTGCGATCGTTATGTCATATCTTTTCGAAAGCTGTTTATGATGTGGCTCCGGATTCAACACTTTATCTGGAACATCCGATCTCTAAAGGATATTACTGTTATATAAAGAACGGGAAAAAGATTGATGATGCCCTGATCGAAAAGATAAAAGAACGGATGCAGGAGATCATAGATGCTGACCTTCCTTTTATCCATAATAAAATCCGTACGACGGAAGCCGTTAAGCTGTTCCGTGAAAGAGGGATGGAAGATAAAGCTTTGTTGGTAGAAACAGCCGGCATGCTGTATACACAGTATTATGAGCTGGATGGGTATATCAATTTCTTCTACGGGTCGCTGACTCCTTCTACCGGCTACATACATTTATTTGACCTGGTACCCTATTACGACGGATTGTTACTGTGCATACCCAAACGGGATGATCCGACTCAACTGGAACCCATTATTTGCCAGGATAAAATGTATGAGGTGTACAAAGAGCATCTTACCTTGCAGCGCACTGTGGGTATTAATACGGTAGGCCAGCTAAATCAGGCTATTGAAAGAGGGAAAGCTTCGCAGGTAATTATGGTATCCGAAGCGATGCAGGAAAAGCAGGTAGCAAGAATTGCCTATGAAATTGCGCAAAAATATCAGGAAGGTGTGCGTCTGGTACTGATTGCCGGCCCTTCTTCTTCCGGAAAGACGACATTCTGTAAACGTCTGCAAATCCAGTTAATCACTAATTTGTTGCATCCGGTTAGTATTTCTCTTGACGATTATTTCCTGAACCGTGTGGATACTCCCCGGGATGAAAATGGGGAGTATGATTTCGAATCGTTGTATGCGCTGGATCTTCCCTATTTCAACAGTGATCTGAAGAAAGTGCTGGCAGGAGAAGAAATTGAGTTACCTACTTTTAGTTTCGAGACAGGTACACGTATTTATAAGGGTAATAAACTGAAGTTGAAGAAAAACTCAGTGCTGGTGATAGAAGGTATCCACGGATTGAATCCGGAATTAACTTCGTTTATCGATGAAAAGGTAAAATACCGTGTGTATGTATCGGCCCTGACAACGATTTCGCTGGATAATCATAACTGGATACCCACTACCGATAACCGTTTGTTGCGGCGTATTATCCGCGACTATCAGTACCGGGCCTATTCAGCAACGGATACCATTAGCCGTTGGCCAAGTGTTCGAAGAGGTGAAGATAAATGGATATTCCCTTTCCAGGAGAATGCGGATGCGATGTTTAACAGTGCAATGCTCTACGAACTGGCTGCCCTGCGTAAATATGCCGAACCCATTCTGATGGAAGTACAGGAAACCGATCCCGAATATGCCGAAGCATACCGTTTACTGCGTTTCCTCCGGTATTTTAATTATCTCTCGGATTTGGAATTACCGGGTACTTCTCTGTTAAGAGAGTTTTTGGGTGGGGGATTGTTTGAGTATTAAACTACAACCACCCAACCCCCTAAAGGGGGGGGGCGGGGTCTCTTTTCCGGTTAATCTTTGCCCTATCCTCTACGCTTTTCGCTGGCTTCTGCTGGCGCAGATTTAAATCTATGCCTAAACCATCATGTCGTTCAGCACATTTTGGTCGTTTGTTAGTGTTTGGCCGGAGGGGATTTGTAATCCCCGACAAACGAATATTAGGATCTGTGATCCGGAAACAAATAAATGCCTATTAAACTGGAACTTAGATGTATGAAAGCAGATTATAAATCCTTATACTCTACAGGTTTTATTCTCCCCTCTATGAGGGTGAAAAGATGTGTGTACAAAGTAACTCAAGAGGGGAAATTAAACAAAACCAATACTTTAGAATCTTTCTGTCGGTACTGATTTGTAATTCTTTTATTAATGTTTATGTTATATGGATGGGATTATAAATTCCGATGGTCTAAATTTAGGCACAGATTTAAATCTGCGCCAGCAAAAAAGCTTAAGTTAACGACAGTGGTGTTCTTGCTATGGCGCTGAAATGGGTGAAGCTGCTGCTTCACGTGAGGCTGGAGCCTCACTTTTTAGAACGACGTAGTGAAGACACTACGCCGAACAAAACTGAACGAAACCGAAGAAATAGCCTTACTGTTGCGGCATTAATTTCTCTTTTAGAAACTGCCCCGTATACGATTCCTTACAGGCCACAATATCTTCCGGAGTGCCTTCGCATACCAGATATCCTCCCTTGTCTCCGCCTTCGGGGCCGAGGTCGATGATATGGTCGGCGCATTTAATTACATCCATGTTGTGTTCGATGATGACAACCGAATGCCCTTTGTCGATCAGTGCGTTGAAGGCTTTCATCAATGTTTTGATATCGTGAAAATGGAGTCCGGTTGTCGGTTCGTCAAAGATAAACAACGTAGGCTGTTGTTTTTCCTGTCCGAGGTAATAAGCCAGTTTTACCCGTTGGTTCTCTCCACCGGATAGGGTAGACGAGGTTTGTCCCAGTTTAATGTATCCTAATCCTACATCCTGCAATGGTTTCAATTTTTTGATGATCTTTTTTGCCTGGTTGCCGGGGGCACCTTCGAAGAACTCGATTGCCTGGTTGACCGTCATTTCAAGAACATCATAGATATTGGCTCCATGGAATTCTACTTCCAGGATATCGGATTTGAAACGTTTACCGTGACATACTTCACATTCGAGGGTGATATCGGCCATGAATTGCATTTCTACCGTGATTTCGCCTTCTCCTTTACACTCTTCGCAACGGCCTCCTTCTTTGTTGAAAGAGAAAAAGGCAGCACTATACCCTAATTGTTTGGCAAGAGGTTGTTCCCCGAAAAGCTTACGGATCTCATCGTAAGCACCGATATAGGTTACCGGATTGGAGCGGGAACTTTTACCAATGGAGTTCTGGTCTACAAATTCAACTCCTTTTATCAGTTGCAGATCGCCTTCCAGGGAGGTGCAATCTACCGTAAACCGGGCTTTGTTATCCAGACAATGTTTAATACCCTCATAAAAAATATCTCTTACAAGAGAACTTTTACCGGAACCACTCACACCTGTTACTACAGTCATAACGTTGAGTGGGAATTTCACATCTATATTCTTCAGGTTGTGCTTACGGGCACCTTTTACTTGTATGTAATTGTTCCACGGACGGCGATAGGCAGGAAGCTCTATCCGGTCTTCGCCGGTCAGATATTTTACGGTATAGCTATCAGAGTTTTCCTGTAGATCGGCTACATCACCCTGATAAACCACCTGTCCGCCCAGACGGCCGGCTTTGGGCCCGATATCGATGATATAATCGGCCGCGCGGATAATCTCTTCGTCGTGTTCTACTACAATAACGGTATTACCCAAATCCTGTAACTGTCGCAATACTTTTATCAACAGGTCGGTATCCCGTGAATGGAGTCCGATACTGGGTTCATCCAGAATATATAGGGAACCAACCAGGCTACTACCTAATGAAGTAGCCAGATTAATACGCTGGCTTTCTCCGCCTGATAAGGAGTTCGACAAACGGTCTAACGCAAGATAACCTAACCCAACGTCCAGTAAAAACTGCAGACGGTTATTGATTTCGGTCAGTAACCGTTTCGCTATTTGTTGATCGTTTTCGTCCAGTTGCAGCGTATCGAAGAAGGCTTTTGCTTCGGTAACCGGCAGGGTTACCAGATCGGCTATTGATTTGCCACCTACCTTTACATAGAGTGCTTCGGGTTTCAGGCGGCTGCCTTTACAAACCGGACAGGTTGTTTTGCCCCGGTAACGTGCCTGTATAACACGATACTGTATTTTATAGAGGTTCTCTTCTACAAATTTGAAAAAGTCGTCAATTCCGTGTACTCCCCTGGCTCCATGCCACAAAAGGTCTTTTTCTTTTTGTGTCAGTTCAAAATAGGGGGTATGTACCGGGAAATTGTGTTTGCCGCTATCGTGAATAAAGTTTTTTAGCCATTCGCTCATTACTTCACCTTTCCAGCAAACTACCGCTCCCTGGTAAACCGACAGGCTTTTATCCGGAATAACCAGGTTTTCATCAATGCCGAGTATTTTACCAAAACCCTCACAAACAGGACAGGCTCCTAACGGATTGTTAAAACTGAACATCATATCCGAGGGCTCTTCAAAAGTGATTCCATCAGCCTCGAATTTTTTGGAAAAGTCTTTTATGAGGGTTTCTTCTCCGTTGTATATACGGATACGGCAGGCACCGTGACCTTCAAAGAAGGCTGTTTCGGTAGAATCTGTCAACCGGCTCCGTAATGTTTTTTCGCCGGATACCACCATGCGGTCTATTAATAGTTCAATAGCAGGAGAGGCTAACAGTTCACTGTTTTCCAGTACTTCAGAAATACGGTAAACCATGTCGTTTATAAACAAACGGGTATAACCTTCTTTTTGCAGGATTTCAAGTTGTTCTTTCATTTCTCTGCCGCCGGGCAGGACTACCGGAGCAAACAGGGCAAAACGGGTTCCTTCGGGATAGGAGAGTACCCAGTTTACAATATCGCTTACCTGGTGCTTTTTAACCTCCTCGCCGGATACCGGAGATATTGTTTTCCCAATCCGTGCAAACAGCAGGCGCAGGTATTCGTAAATTTCCGTACTGGTGCCTACTGTAGAACGCGGATTGCGGGTGTTAACCTTTTGCTCGATCGCAATGGCAGGGGGTATTCCTTTTATATAGTCGCATTCCGGTTTGCTCATCCGCCCCAGGAATTGCCGTGCGTAGGCAGAAAGACTTTCTACATAACGGCGTTGCCCTTCGGCATATAACGTGTCGAATGCCAGCGACGATTTTCCACTACCTGACAGGCCGGTTATTACAATCAGCTTATCACGGGGAATTTCAACATCGATGTTTTTTAAGTTATTGACACGGGCTCCTTTAATCAGTATATTGTTATTTTCAGTCATCTAAATTTTACCTTTCTGTAAAAAACATACAAAGATACGAAATAAGCCATTCAGATTATTGATAAATAACGTAAAGCCTGTTTAAAAATCACAATTCCAGGGCCTTCTTTGCTGTTATTTTACCGTTATCAACAAAGTTATTAACAAAGTTATCAACAGGTCTATCCCTTTTGTAAACATGATTGTTGAAAAAACGGCCGACTTTTCAACATATTAGGACAGTGAAATGTTATAATTACAAGATGAATTGTGTACGGCCTAACTACGTGATGTTAATCAGGACTCAATTTTGATCCCGATGTATGTTCTGTAAAAAACTGATGTGAAAAAATGTGTTCCGGAAACGGAGTGAAAATTAATTAGCCGGAAACCGCTATATTTGTGCGTATGAATAACAGAATAATACATCTATTTATGCATGAAAAAAATTTAGCTACATTGATTATAATAATGATTTGTTGTTTTACCACTTCTTGTGCTACCAGAAAAACCAGTACCATTACCGGTCAGACAGGTTCCGCTCCGAAAAGAGAATTCCGGGGTGCGTGGATACAGACTGCTTTTCAGGAGGAGTATGCTTCAAAACCGGTTTCGGAACTCCGGAAGGATTTTGTACGCAAACTGAACCAATTGCAGGCATGTGGTATCAATGCGATCATTTTTCAGGTGCGTCCGGAAGCGGATGCTTTTTACCGGTCGGATATCGAACCCTGGAGCCGCTTTTATACCGGTACACAGGGCAAGGCACCGGAAGGTAATTTTGATGTAATGGCTTTTTTGATTGAGGAGTGCCATAAACGTGGAATGGAGTTTCATGCCTGGCTGAATCCTTACCGTGCCGGAATTTCCGGTCCGGATGTGTTCACGAAAGATCATATCTATTATAAGAATCCGGAATGGTTTGTGACTTATAATAAACAGGTGTTGTTTGATCCGGGTGTGCCGGATAGCCGGGCTTATATCTGCCGTGTGGTAAGGGATATTGTGATGCGGTATGATGTGGATGCTATCCATATGGATGATTATTTTTATCCTTATCCGGTAGCCGGACTTCCTTTTCCTGACGATGAAAGTTTCCGGCGGTATGGGAAAACCCAAGGGTATAGCGATAACCGGCGGGACGACTGGCGGCGCGAGAATGTAAATTTGCTGATCAGTGATTTGCGGCGTACTATTTTGCTGGCAAAGCCCTGGGTGCGGTTCGGGATCAGTCCCTTTGGTATTTACCGGAATAAGAAAAGTACACCGGACGGCTCGGGTAGCGAAACCAATGGGCTGCAGAATTACGACGATCTGTATGCGGATGTACTGCACTGGATCCGACAGGGATGGATAGATTATACTATGCCCCAGATATATTGGGAAATAGGTCATACGGCCGCTGATTATGTAACACTTATCCAATGGTGGGATAAAGAGGCCGGAGAATCGCATTTATACATCGGGCAGGATGTGGCACGTACGATGAAAGCGGGACAACTGACCGAAAAAATGAAATATGAGCGGAATCTGCCGCAGGTACAAGGGAATTGTTTCTGGCCTGCCAATGAGATTTTATGGAATAACGGAGGTATTGCTGATAGCCTGAAAAATCATTATCATCGCTATCCGGCATTGATCCCTCCCTATGTGCATCAGCACGACCGGTCGCCCAAAGAGGTAAAGAAACTAAAGGCGGAATGGACTCCGGACGGATATGTCCTTCATTGGCAGGCGGAACAAAGCCCGTTGAATCCGGAAACGGCCCGTTACTTTGTAGTTTACCGTTTTGGTAAACAGGAACCGGTCGATATAAATAAAGCGGAAAATATAATAACTGTTACCACAAATCCGTTTTATCTATTACCCTATGAGCGTGGAAGAGAGTCGTACCGCTATGTGGTTACAACGGTAGACCGGTTCCATAATGAAAGTAAGAAAGGAAAAACGAAGAAAATAAAATTGTAAAACAATGTGTATATCAGGAGAAACATGCACAAAATATGTAGATTGTTCGAATTGTGAGAACTATCAGAAGCACATATTTAAACTAAGATCTTTCCCATGGGGTGTTTTTATCCCACGCGAGAAGTGTTCGCAGAATATTGTGTATTTTATCCTGAAAGGCGAAGTGTGGGTGAATAGTAATGAACACCCGGATACGATTATCCGGGAAGGGGAATTCCTTTTGCAACCTGTAGGTTCGGAGGTAGAGTTTCGCGTTCATACCCCTACCGAATGTATGATTTATCTTTTTGACCGGGTACAGAACGTGTGCGAAAAACGGTATCAGGGTACGATGACTTATATAACCCGTTCGGAGACTTTCCCTTCGGTTCTGAAAGTTTGTCCGCCGATGCAGGCTTTCCTGCAGGGAATGCAGAAGTATCTGAAGGACGATCTGTTGTGCTCGGGTTTCCTGCAGGCCAAACGGTCCGAATTGTTTTATTTATTGAATTGTTATTATTCGATCAATGAAATAGCCGATTTCTATGCCCCGGTATATAATTATACCCGTAGCTTCCAGTTCTTCGTAATTAATAATTATCATAAAGTAAAAGATGTGGAAGACTTTGCGCAGTTGGGTGGTTATTCGGTTCCAACCTTCCGGCGGATTTTTAAAGATACTTTTGACGAACCGGTATATAAATGGCTGATGCGGCACAAATGCCAGGATATTCAGCAGGATTTACTCTCATCAGATTTGTCAATCAAAGACATAAGTCATAAATACGGATTTGAATCATTGGCAAATTTTTCGCACTTTTGCAGAACCAATTTTGGTAAATCACCCCGGGCTTTACGGTCCGAGTAATTCTGACCCTTATGAAAAGAAGTTTTATATATTGCCTTTCTTTAGTTTTTTTATTGCTTAGTTGCGAAAAGAATGAAGAAGAAAGAATACCACAACCCGATAAGAAAACGGAAGGTAAATTTGATCGTACTGTTTTATTGTATCTTGTGGGAGACAATAGCTTGCACGGTGATGCGAGGAATAATATAGACAGTATCAAAAATGCTACTAAAGCAGCAGATTTATATAATAATAACTTCGTTATATATGCTGATATTAAGGGTCAGGATCCTTACCTGTTGGATATAAGAAAATATGATGATGGTGAGATTTTGATTGATACGATGCATGTTTATAATGACCGGAATTCTGCTTCTGTTGAGAGTTTACAGGATATAATAGCACAGGTGCAGGAAGAATATCCTTCTGAAAAGTTTGGCTTGATTCTTTGGGGGCACGCAACCAATTGGTTGCCGGCTAAATGGTTTAGTGATGCCAGATCAGCACAAACAATGCATTTTCAGACAATAGAAGAACCCTCTTTCATAAGACAACTTCCTTATTGGGATATTCCAACAAAGGCATATGGAGATGATGACGGTAGATGGATGACGGTAAATGATCTTCAGGAGGCATTGCCGGATAATCTGTTTGATTATATCCTGTTTGATTGTTGTTATATGGCAGGGGTAGAGGTAATGTATGGACTGAAAGATAAAGTGGACTATATTATTGCGTCTTCTGCCGAGATATTAGCTGCGGGTTTTCCTTATAGTGAAGTTGCTCCATTATTGCTCGCCTCCGGTCCTGACTATAAAGCTATTTGTAAAGCCTATTATAATCATTATAATGAACAAACAGGCGCAAGACAGTCTGGGACTATTTCTTTGGTAAAAACCTCCGGATTGGATAATCTGGCTATGAATGTCAAAAATATATTCAATAACTATCAGGGTGATTTAGCTATACCTTTGACCGGATTGCAAACATTTGATCGCCAATATACTCCTAAAGTGATGTATGATATAGGTAATTATATCGAGCAATTTAATTCGGGTGATACCTTTAAAGATGCCCTGAACAACGTTGTTTTATATGAAGCTGCAACGGAATGGATGCTAAAAGGTGAGTATGGTAACTTTCAGATTAACGAACATTCCGGCTTGACGATATTCCCTTATCATACTTTGGAATATTTGTCTATAAGTGAACAATATAAAGATTTAGATTGGTATAAAGCCGTCTATGAATAAAATATACCTATTCCCGGATTTGATCCGGGATCGCATAGGAACTTACTTTTTCATTCTTTATAGATTACGGGATTTTGTGTAAAGGGCTGAAAGCCTGATTGATTCTAGCCCAGGGTTTTAACTCTGGGTATGATTTACTGTCTATTGGTTTTGGCACAGATTTAAATCTGCGCCAGCGGGTGGCCAGCGATAAGGAAATGGAAACAGCCTTACGTATGTTTGCGTAAGGCCGTTTTTATATATCTTTTTGTTTGTTATACTCTTTCCAGTGTTGCTGCAAGGAAATCCCATACTTTCTGAACAGACGGGATGTTGATCCGTTCGTCCGGAGAGTGGGGAAATTGCAGGTCGGGTCCGATAGAGATCATATCCATATCGGGATAGGCACCCTGAATGATACCGCATTCTAATCCTGCATGCATTACTTTTACAGAAGGAGTTTTTCCGAACAAATCCTGATAGGTTTGTAACATGATATTCAGGATCGGTGAATTTATATTCGGTTGCCAGCCATTGTAAACGCCTCCTTCTTCTACTTTTGCACCGGCTAAAGCAAATACACTTTCCAGACTGGAACAAACAGAGGCTTTGCGGCTTTCGGACGAACTACGTACCAGTATTTTTACTTCGATCAGTCCGGTTGAGGATTGTATAACAGCCAGATTGCTTGAAGATTCTACTGTACCCGGGAAATCGTGCAGCATACTGATCACACCGTTCTGGCAACCTTCTACCGCATTGATAAGCGCATCCTGTATCTCTTCCGGTATCAAAGCCGGTGGCAGGTCTACACTTTCCACTGTAAACTGTATGTTGTCTTCAATTCCTCTGTACTCCTCCTCGTAGAGAGCCTGGAAGTCGGAAACCATTTCCCATACTATTTCCGCATTTTCGCCCGGAATAGTCACCACGGCAAAGGCTTCCCGGGGAATCGCATTCCGCAACGAACCCCCTTCTACTGATGCCAGGCGGGCACCGCAGCTTGCTACGGCCTCTTTCAGGAACCGGAACATCAGTTTGTTGGCATTGGCACGTTCCAGGTGAATATCTACTCCTGAATGGCCTCCTTTAAGGCCTGTAAGGTTTAATTTTACGGCAATATCACCTTCGGGGATATATTCGTCGTCTTTATATTGAAAAGATATATTCAGGTCGGCTCCGCCGGCACATCCAACAAAAAGTTCCCCTTCCTCTTCGGAGTCGCAATTGATCAGGATATCTCCTTTGCAGAAACCGGGTTTCAAACCAAAGGCTCCATCCATTCCTACCTCTTCATCCACGGTAAAGAGTGCTTCAACAGGCCCGTGTTTCAGTGAGTTGTCCGAAAGGATAGCCATTGACAGGGCGGCACCTATGGCATTGTCGGCACCCAGGGTTGTTTCCCGTGCGGTTACCCAGTCGCCATCGATATAGGCATCAATCGGGTCTTTCAGGAAATCGTGTTCTACATTCGAGTTTTTTTGCGGAACCATATCCAGGTGAGACTGTAGGGTAACTGTTTTGCTGTTTTCCATGCCCGGTGTAGCCGGTTTACGGATCAATACATTACCGGTTTCGTCCTGTAAAGTTTCCAGTCCAAGCTTTTCCCCGAATGCTTTTACATATTCGGTTACTTCTTTCATATGTCCTGTCGGACGGGGTATCTGCGTGAAATCGTAAAAATACCCCCATACATGTTTGGGAGAAAGATCCTGAATGTTTACTGACATACTTATCAATTTAAAGTGAAGCTTTTATTTTTATTCATTTACCAGCGGTTCTGACTTTGTCTGTTCCGGATTTGTAAGAGGTAATGCAACAATACCAAACAAACCGGAAACAATCATCCAGAGAGATTGGACGGCGAATACAACCATGGCGAATGCTAATGCATCAGACATGCTTACACCGTAGATCATTAAAGTTGTATAGGTCATAAAATGCCAGGCTCCTAACCCTCCCTGTGTAGGTGCGGCGACTCCTATACTGCTCATCACGAATGTTACCAATCCGGCAACAAATCCCAGGTCCTTTGTAAAATCAAAGGCAAAAAATGTCAGGTAAAAATAGAAAAAATATCCGACCCAGATTGCAATTGTCTGAATAAGAAACTGAATCTTATTCTCCATCAGCCAGACACTTTGCATTCCCTCCCAGATATTTTTAAATACACCTTTCAGTTTCTGTACTATAACATTGCTGTTCATGTAGGTAAATATATACCATATAATACCTCCAATAATGAACAGTATCAGAATAAGCCAGGTTGTATTTAATAGAGAAAAGCCTTCTACCAGATTTATGTTCTCTGTGAAGTATTGTTTGAAAAATCCAAAGTTGAAGATTAATAAACCTATTGTAATCAAGCCTACCGCAATGGTATCGAAAACACGGTCTACTAATAAAGTACCGATCAATTTGGTAAATGATATTTTTTCATATTTGGTGATAACTCCACAGCGCCAGACTTCGCCGGCCCGGGGAAGCACAAAATTGATCGCATAATTTCCTAATACCGTGTATACGAGGTTACTCATTTTATATTTTTCTCCTAACGAATCAATCAGGAGCCCCCAGCGGTAAGCCCGGATTATATTGGCAATCAAACCAAAGACCAGAGAGAATAACAAAATATTGTAGTCTACCCCATTCTGAAGGATAAACCATATTTGGCTAAAATCGGTCCCGTTATAGATGTATTTTAGTAATAAAATACCTAAGGCGAGAGACAGGATCACTTTGAAAGTCGTGCTTAGAAGCTTCTTAAAATCCATGCTGAATAGAAGACATTAAATTATTTGTTGTACTTTTGCGTACCTGCAAAGATAAACATTAATATTTTAAAACAAACTTTCTGGCGGGAAGAAGCTGATGAAACAGGTAAGAGCGAAAAAAGCATTAGGACAACATTTTCTGAAAGACCTGCAGGTCGCGGAACGGATTGCAGACACGTTGTCCGGTTATAAGGAATATCCGGTACTGGAAGTCGGGCCGGGCATGGGCGTTCTTACCCGCTTTTTGCTGGATAAAGGATTTGATCTGTCGGTGATAGAACTCGATTCCGAATCGGTGGAGTACCTGGAAGAACATTTCCCGGAATTAAAGGGGCATATCTTTTCCGGGGATTTCCTTAAACTTGATTTAGGTGAGTTGTTTGCCGGGCCATTCTGTATCATAGGCAACTACCCTTACAATATCTCCAGCCAGATATTTTTTAAAGTATTGGATTACAAGGACCAGATACCATGCTGTTCCGGAATGTTGCAGAAGGAAGTGGCCGAGCGGTTGGCTGCCGGTCCGGGAAGTAAAACATACGGCATATTGAGCGTATTGTTGCAGGCGTGGTATGATGTGGAATATCTTTTTACAGTGAGTGAAAAGGTGTTTGATCCGCCTCCAAAAGTAAAAAGTGGTGTGATCCGGGTTGTAAGAAACGGGCGGACTACACTGGGATGCGATGAAAAGCTTTTTAAAACAGTGGTTAAAACCTCTTTCAACCAACGTCGTAAAACGTTGCGGAATTCGATGAAACCATTGTTGGGAAAAGATTGTTCCGATTATAGTTTACCTATCTTTGATAAACGTCCGGAACAGTTATCTGTTGAGCAATTCATCGAATTGACCCTGATTACGGACCGTAATCTGAAACTGCAGGCGGAGAAAAATTGTTAAACCGTTGCAAAGAAAGCGTGTAGATGATCGAACTGACGAAAGAATACATAGACAATCTTAAACAGGTAATTGATCAGAAGGATGATCAAAAGGGAATAGACCTATTGAAAGATCTTTATCCGGCTGATATTGCGGAAATATTCCAGGAACTAAGCGTAAATGAGGCGATTTATCTCTATCTGTTGATGGATGGGGAGAGGGCGGCTGATGTGCTGATGGAACTGGACGACGACGACCGGAATAAATTACTGAAAGTATTGCCAAGCGAGGTCATCGCCAAACGGTTTATCGATAACATGGATACCGATGATGCGGTAGACCTGATGCGTGATCTGGACGAGGATACACAGGAGGAGATTCTTTCGCATATCGAAGATGTAGAGCAGGCCGGTGATATTGTAGACCTGCTGAAATATGATGAAGATACGGCCGGGGGGTTAATGGGTACAGAAATGATCGTGGTAAACGAGAATTGGAGTATGCCCCAGTGCATCGAAGAGATGCGTAGCCAGGCCGAGGATATGGATGAGATTTATTATGTGTATGTAATTGACGACGATGAAAAACTGAAAGGTGTATTACCATTAAAACGGTTGATCACTAACCCGTCGGTTTCGAAGATCAGGCATGTAATGAAAAAAGATCCGATTGCAGTGAGGGATGATGATAGTATCGAAGAGGTAGCACAGGTAATCGAGAAGTATGACCTGGTAGCCCTGCCTGTAGTAGATAGTATCGGCCGTCTGATCGGCCGTATTACGGTGGACGACGTAATGGAAGAGATTCGTGAACAACGGGAACGTGAGTACCAGTTGGCTTCGGGTCTTTCGCAGGATGTGGAAAGTTCGGATAATGTATTTCTACAAACGGCTGCCCGGTTACCCTGGTTAGTGATGGGGATGATCGGAGGATTGGGTAATTCAATGATTTTGGGTGGTTATGAGGCGAATCTGGGAACCAATCCTAAACTGGCGCTTTTTATTCCGCTGATTGGGGGAACAGGAGGGAATGTAGGAATCCAATCTTCTGCGATTGTGGTACAGGGATTAGCTAATAATTCATTGAAACCCGAAAATATTGTTTCGCAGATCATGAAAGAATCGGTCGTAGCCCTGATCAATGCGAGTATGATCAGCCTGATCGTTTTTCTGTATAACTTTTTTACTCTGGGTGATACGGGTATTACAGCTTCCGTATCGTTAAGCCTTTTTGCGGTAGTGATGTTTGCCAGTATTTTCGGAACCATAGTACCCATTACGTTAGATAAATTAAAAATAGACCCGGCTTTAGCGACAGGCCCTTTTATAACGATCACGAATGATATTATAGGAATGATGATCTACATGTTCATCTCATCTATACTTACCAGATAAGGTGAAATCGTAGAATGCCGTTAAGATTGAACATTTTTCATTCTTCATTTTTCATTTTTCATTTAATATGTGCTATTTTTGCGGTCTGTATTCAAAGAATTATTAATCAAAATTATAGATAAAATCTTTATGGCAACAACTGCTGATT
This sequence comes from Tannerellaceae bacterium, assembly GCA_021203545.1. Classification (GTDB taxonomy): domain Bacteria; phylum Bacteroidota; class Bacteroidia; order Bacteroidales; family Tannerellaceae; genus UBA4116. The sequence goes on from JAJQAZ010000111.1 coordinate 65,357, forward strand.
TTAGAAATGGAATGTGCATCGACTTAGATGGCAATTACTATTTTATTGTGGAATTCCTACACGTTAAGCCAGGTAAAGGCCCGGCTTTTGTACGTACTAAACTGAAAAACGTAACTACCGGCCGTGTAATTGATAAAACCTGGAATTCAGGGGTAAAAATAGAAGAAGTACGTATCGAACGCCGTCCGTACCAGTTCCTTTATCAGGACGATATGGGATATAACTTTATGCACCCTGAAACTTTTGAACAGATTTCTATTCCGGGCGAATCTATTGACGGGGTACGTTTCCTGAAAGAAGGTGATATGGTAGAAGCTATGGTACATGCAGCCAGCGAAACAATCCTGACCTGCGAATTACCTGCTCACGTAGTATTGGAAGTAACTTATACTGAACCTGGTGTGAAAGGCGATACCGCAACAAACACATTAAAACCTGCTACAGTTGAAACAGGCGCAGAAGTACGTGTACCTCTTTTCATCAATACAGGCGAAAAAATTGAAATTGATACCCGCGACGGTTCATATGTAGGCCGCGTAAAAGCCTAAAAGACACTTTCAAATCACCGCGGAGTATAAAACCCGGTGGTTTGAACTCTTTAGATGGGGATTTATAATCCTCTGACTCCAAACTTAAATCTAAACTTATAATTGTCAATTGGGTATGATCAATTGTCAGTTAGTTTAACCTTTAACTTTTATGGATAAATTTGCCATTCCCAAGTGGGCGGAGGAAGACCGTCCCAGAGAGAAACTATTATTCAAAGGCCCCTCAGCTTTGAGTGATGCAGAATTAATAGCTATCCTTATACGTTCCGGCTCTGCCAATGAATCTGCTGTTAAACTCTCCCAACGAATTTTAAAGTCTATTGAGAATAATCTGAATGAATTGGCTAAAGTTCCTGTCCGGGAACTGACCACACAGTTTCATGGAATAGGTGAAGCAAAAGCTCTATCGATTGCCGCAGCATTGGAACTGGGTAAACGAAGGCTTTCCACTGATGTGGTACACCGGAATCAGATTACCAGTAGCCGTGATGTGTGGGAATTGTTTTATCCTACTTTGGCAGACCTGCCTCATGAGGAACTATGGGTTTTATTTCTGGGTCGTTCCAGTAAAATACTTCGCCGTTTGAAAGTAAGCCAGGGAGGTATCAGTAGTACTTCGGCTGATTTGAGGATCATTTTGAAAGGAGCAATCGAATGGCTGGCATCCGGAATTATACTTTGCCATAACCATCCTTCCGGTAGCCTGGTTCCCAGTAAACAGGACGACTTATTGACCGAACGGCTCAAAAACTCGGCTAAGATTTTAGATATCAGTCTGCTGGATCATATTATTTTAACAGAAACTTCCTATTTCAGTTATGCCGACGAATGCCGTATTTTATAGACCGGGATCATATATTTTCCCTCTGTAACTGTTATTAATACAGGAGAATCATTTACTTTTGTAGTTAAAATAGACATGTTATGGAGAATGAGTTTTTGCAAATAGAGGAAGCGATTGTAGCAATAATTAAAACGGTCTACGATCCGGAGATTCCTGTTAATATATATGATCTCGGCCTGATTTACAGTGTAGATGTGGATGAGGATAAAAATGTCCGGATCGAAATGACACTGACAGCCCCCAATTGCCCGGCTGCTGACTTTATTCTGGAAGATGTGCGGATGAAAGTGGAATCGGTGGAAGGAGTCAAAAGCGTAAATGTACAATTAGTCTTTGAGCCTGAATGGGATAAAGAGATGATGTCTGAAGAGGCCAAACTGGAACTGGGATTCCTCTAATATCCGGATCAAATGGCAGCAGACCGGAAGAAAATATATTTTATTTCAGACGCTCATCTGGGAGCCCGTTACCATCAGGAACCACTTGAAATAGAGAAGAAACTGGTGCGTTGGATGGACAGTATCAAAGAGGATGCGCAAGCCCTTTATATTCTGGGAGATATATTTGATTTCTGGTTTGAATATAAACATGTTGTACCCAAAGGGCATATCCGTTTTCTGGGCAAACTGGCAGAACTGGCAGACCGGGGTGTGGAAATACACCTTTTTATCGGCAACCATGATATGTGGATGTTCGATTACCTGGAAAAAGAGACGGGAGCCTTTATTCACCGGGATACGATTACGGTAGACTTATTGGGAAAACGTTTCTTCCTTGGTCATGGGGATGAAGTGAATTTCAGGAAACGGTCGTTCCGGTTGTTGCGTGCTGTCTTCAGGAACAGATGGTGCCAGCGCATGTATGCTTCCGTACATCCCTGGTGGACTTTCCCGGTAGCGATGGGATGGTCGCATAGCAGCCGTAAAAGCGGGCTTAAAAAATATGAAACGGTTGAATACCAGGGAGAGGATAACGAATATCTGGTATTATTTGCCAAAGAATATCTGAAAGAACATCCGGATATCAACTTCTTTATTTTCGGACACCGCCATATTATGCTTGATCTGATGCTTTCCCGTACATCCCGCTTACTAATATCAGGCGACTGGATGCAATATTTCTCGTATGTTGAGTGGGATGGCAACAATCTAACCCTTAAGCAGTTCGAAGTAGACTAAAAAAAGCAGTCTCAACCGGTGTCGAGACTGCCAAACACTAATCCAAATGTTTATGTAAGCTGTGAGGATTAGTTACAAATCAATTATTAATTATTATTTCGATAATATTTCGAGCGTATCGGAAGCGATCATAAACTCTTCGTCCGTAGGAACTACAATAACAGTTACTTTACTGTCAGGAGTACTGATCACCATTTCTTCTCCACGCATGCCGTTATTCTTTTCAAAATCGAATTGGATACCCATGAATTCCATGTCTTTGCAAACAGCGGCACGGGTAGCCCATTGATTTTCCCCTACACCACCTGTAAATACAAGAATATCCAAACCGCCTAAGGCAGCCGCGTATGCCCCGATGTATTTTTTGATCCGGTAGTTGTATACATTCAGGGTCATGATAGCCCGTTTATCTCCTTCGGCAACAGCCGCTTCGATTTCCCGCATATCCGAAGAAATTCCGGAAAGGGCATATACACCGCTTTGTTTGTTGATCAGGTCAGATAACCCTTTGCCGTCAATGTTTTCACGGTCCATGATGAAAGAAAGCGCACCAGCATCCACATCCCCACAACGGGTACCCATCAATAAACCTTCTACAGGAGTTAATCCCATTGAAGTATCTATGGATTTACCATCTTTAATAGCTGCCAGCGATCCTCCGTTACCAATATGAGCTGTGATAATCTTCTGGTCTTCGTATTTTACACCCAGCAGTTCACAGGCTCTTTTAGATACATACCGGTGGCTGGTTCCGTGGAAACCGTACCGGCGGATACCATATTTTTTATATAACCTGTAAGGAAGTCCATACATATAAGCGTAATCCGGCATGGTCTGGTGGAAAGCCGTATCAAATACGCCTACCTGGCGGATTCCCGGAATCAATGCACTCATAGCCCGGATACCTTTCAGGTTGGGCGGATTATGCAAAGGAGCCAGATCAATGCATTCAACCATTTTACCGATCACTTCGGGAGTAATTTCCACACTGCTGCTGAACTTTTCAGCACCATGAACCACGCGGTGGCCTACTGCATCAATTTCGTTCAGCGATTGAATGCAGGCATATTCTCCTTCGGTTAAAACACTTAAAATAAATTCGATGGCAGCCGTATGTTCGGGCAGGTCTTTATCCAGAATTACTTTGTTGCCTTCCGCATCGGTAAATTTAAGGAACGAGCCGGGCAAACCCAGTTTTTCAACACCTCCCTGTGCCAGAACTTCCTGGCTGGTCATGTCGAATAATTTGTATTTTACGGAAGAACTTCCGCAGTTTAAAACCAATATCTTCATTTTATCTAATTTGTATCTGTTTTATTTGCCTGCTTTTAACCCCATGGCCTGATTGGCAGTGATAGCAACCATTTTATAAATATCGTCTGATGAACAACCGCGTGAAAGGTCGTTTACCGGTGCTGCCATACCCTGCAGGATGGGGCCTACTGCTTCGGCATCTCCCAAACGTTGTACCAGTTTATAGGCAATATTACCTACTTCCAGTGAAGGGAATACCAATACATTGGCTTTTCCTGCAATTTCGCTTCCGGGAGCTTTGCTTTGTCCGATTTTAGGAACCAAAGCCGCATCCGCCTGCATTTCGCCATCAATTTTCAGGGAAGGATCCATCTCTTTTGCCAGGCGGGTAGCTTCAATTACTTTGTCTACTCTTTCGTGTTTTGCACTTCCTTTGGTGGAGAAGCTCAGCATAGCAACCCGGGGCTCAATTCCCACAATTGCTTCTGTCGTTCTGGCGGTAGATACGGCGATTTGTGCAAGTTCGGCGGCTGTCGGATCCGGTATTACTGCACAATCTGCAAATACAAGAATACCATCTTCTCCGTAGCTTTTATCTTTAACAAACATAAGGAAGGCTCCGGAAACGCTGCTGATACCCGGAGTTGTTTTGATGATCTGCAGGGCCGGACGCAATACATCTCCGGTTGTGTTGCCTGCTCCGGCAATTTCTCCGTCGGCATCACCGGCTTTGATCATCAAACATGCAAGATACAAGGGATTTTCTACCATTAGGGCTGCTTTTTCCGGCGTCATTCCTTTTTTCTGTCTCAACAGATAAAAAAGTTCGGCATAAGCTTCTTTTTTCTCATGGTTAAGTGGGTCAACAATTGTAGCTTTGTCGATATTCGTTAATCCGTATCCGGCAGCCAATTGCCTGATCTCTTCCGGATTACCGATTAAAATAATATCAGCAATTTCGTCGGCCAATAAACGGTCGGCAGCTTTAAGGGTTCTTTCCTCTGTTCCTTCGGGAAGCACAATACGCTGTTTATTAGCCTGTGCACGTTTGATAATTTCTTGCATCAAATCCATAATGGCAGAATTTTTATATAATTTAAGAATAATCGCCTTGAATTGATTGCAAAATTAGCGAAAATGCAATATCGAGATTGCAAATTGTGGGATATATTTTAAACTCAATGTGTCAATTTTGGAATATTTAACAGAAATCGCTAACAACTTTTTCTTTTGACAGGATTTGTTGTAAGGCTTCAGCCGAAATGTTGGTACATAGTTTTCCCATATGGGCTACCGAAATTTTTCCCCGTTCTTCAGATACAATAATAACAATGGCATCTGTTTCCATAGACATTCCCAGCCCGGAACGGTGGCGTAATCCCAGATCTTTAGGCAGATCAGCGTTTTGTGCAACCGGCAAGATACACCCGGCAGCTTTGATTTTATTATCGGCAATAATCATAGCCCCGTCATGTAGCGGGCTATTCTTAAAGAAAATATTCTCTATCAGGCGTGCGTTTACATCTGCATTGAACATCTCCCCGGTATGTTCATAAACAGTCAGAACCACATCTTGTTGTATAACAATTAAGGCTCCGGTTTTCTTACGTGCCATATTCATACAGGCCAATACTACCGGTGCCACGAATTTCTGTTCGTTGTCTGTCTCTGTTTTACGGGAAAATAGCCTGGAGATAAACTTCCACCCCCTGTGTGAGCCTAAAGCCAGCAGGAAACGCCGTATCTCGTCCTGAAATAATACCACCAGTACAAAAAATCCAATCCCTACAATTTGCTCCAGGATAGCCCCGATCAGTCGCATTTCAAGTACGCGGGACATAAGTATCCATACCAGAATAAACGAGACAACCCCACTGAAAAGTGCAATTGAACCCGAACTTTTCATGAGTTTATAGGTCTGGTAGAGAACAAACGCTACCAGTAATATATCAATAATGTCTTTTATTCCAATATGCATCCACATAATTCAACAGGATTTTAACTTGTTTACCAGTTTAATAGCTTCCACAGCCTCTTTTACATCGTGTACCCGCAGGATATCAGCCCCATTCAACAGTGCAAACGTATTCAACACAGTGGTTCCGTTGAGGCTTTCCTGTGGGGTAGAATCCAGTAATTTATAAATCATTGCTTTGCGGGAGATCCCGACTAACAAAGGTAAATCAAAAATCCGGAATTCTTTCAGGTTCCCCAAAAGCGAATAGTTTTGTTCCAGTGTTTTACTGAATCCGTAACCAGGGTCTATAATAATATCATTTACTCCCAGTAACCGCAGTTTTTCTATCTTTTCCGCAAAATATTTCCGGATATCAACAAGCAGGTGTTCATAATCTGTATATTGTTGCATGGTTTGTGGAGTACCCCGCATATGCATCAGGATATAAGGAACTTTTAATTCTCCCATCACCGGAAACATCGTTTCATCTAACTGCCCTCCGCTTATATCATTGATAATAGCCACACCATACTCTTCCACGCACCGGCGGGCAATTTCTCCCCTGAAAGTATCAACAGATATAATCGCCTCGGGGTAGTTCCTGTTCAGGATAGTTAAAGCAAAATGTAACCGTTCCATCTCCTCTTCCGGCGAAATATCTGTTGCCCCGGGACGCGATGAATAGGCTCCCACATCAATAATATCCCCTCCTTCCGACAGAATGGATTCTACCCGTTCGGAAATCTCCTTTTCGGTTTGTTTCCGGCTGCCTGAATAAAAAGAGTCCGGCGTGATATTAACAATACCCATAACCAGGGGATTTTCCAGCGAAACCAGTTCCCCTTTGATGTTAATGCTTTTAAAAGTCATTTTTTTAACTCTATCTGCTGAAACAATTTCACACAAAAGTACGTAAATAATATAATATACTTTACATTTGTATTAGATATAAACTCATGTGAGCCTATGACTATTGCGGAACTTTACGAGAAATTTTTACACCATCCCAAAATTACAACCGATAGCAGGAACTGTCCTAAAGCATCCCTGTTCTTTGGTTTGAAAGGAGAGCGGTTCGATGGTAATCAATATGCGGCCCAGGCTTTATCGGTAGGGGCATCCTATGCTATTATTGATGATGAAAAGTATTATACCGGTGAGCGTACTATCCTGGTAGAAAATGCGTTGGTAACTTTGCAGAAGCTGGCCCGGCACCACAGAAAAGTACTGGGCATACCGGTAATTGCCATTACAGGAACCAATGGAAAGACTACCACAAAAGAATTAGTGGCCTCTGTGCTTTCTTCTAAATTTAATCTGGCTTATACGGAAGGAAACCTGAATAATCAGATAGGAGTGCCCCTCACCCTGCTGAAAATGAACCATGAACATGAGATGGCGGTCATAGAAATGGGTGCCAGTAAACCGGGAGACATTAAAGAACTGGTTGATATCGCATTACCTAACTATGGGATAATCACCAATGTAGGGCATGCGCATCTGGAAGGGTTCGGTTCTTTTGAAGGGGTGGTACAAACCAAAGGGGGATTATACGATTACCTGAAACGTACCAAAGGTACTGTGTTTATTAATGAAGATGATCCTATCATGAAAAATATGGCCCGTGGCATTGAACAGGTAACCTATGGAACTTCTGACGATGTATTTGCCTCCGGTTCAGTAGAATCCTCTGATCCTTTCCTGACCTTCAACTGGAAACAGCAGGGGAAAATAAATACAGTCGAAACACACCTGATCGGTTCCTATAATCTGATGAACGCGTTGGCTGCTGTGGCAATCGGTCGGTATTTTAAGATACCTTCCCACCGCATCAGCCGTATTATCTCCGAATATGAGCCGGTTAATAACCGTTCGCAGTTAAAATGTACAGGGAAAAACGAACTGATCATCGATGCCTACAATGCCAATCCCAGCAGTATGAAAGTGGCATTGGAGAATTTCGCATCCATAAAACAAACACCTAAAGCAGTCATCGTAGGAGATATGTTTGAATTAGGAGAGGAGAGCGAAGCCTTACACCGGGAAATCGTAGACCAGTTAAAAGGTATCTCTTTAGATAAAGTGTACCTGTGCGGAGAAATCTTTGGACGTGTAACAAAAGATTTTCCCGTGTTCGGAACAACTGCGGAATTAAAAGCCGAATTGGAAAAAGAGTCGCTGGCAGGATATACCATTCTGATCAAAGGATCACGGGGTATGGCTCTGGAACAATTAGTAGATGCTTTATAAAATATCCTGTTAATGAGCAATTTTATAGTTGATCAGTATACGTTTGTACAATTTATCATACTATTTGTTACTGCTTTATTAATCGGAATGTCTAAAACCGGTATACAGGGAATCACGTTGTTTATGATCCCTTTAATGGCTTTTAGCTTTGGAGCCAAAGCCTCTACCGGTGTTATTCTTCCTATGTTGTGCTTTGCCGATCTGTCTCCTCTTCCTGGTGGTATGCACCGTTTTTCGGGCTATTAGGAGGTTTTACAACCATGATCGGTAATGCCGCCGGCCCTGTTATGGCTGTCTATCTTCTTTCCATGCGTTTACCTAAATATAGTTTTGTAGGAACAAGCGCATGGTTCTTTCTGGTTGTCAACTATCTGAAACTCCCTTTACAAGTATTCGTCTGGGAAAATATAACCTTGCAAACCCTAATACTTAATTTATTTACTATTCCCATTATCATAATAGGTGCTGTTATCGGTATCTGGTTTGTAAAAAAAGTACCTCAGGAAACCTATACCAGGTTCATTATTATAATTACTATACTCTCCACATTGATGCTGTTCTTTTAATATTCCGGCGTACGACTTTTTCCAAAGTTACTATGTTCATTTTTTCGTTTTATAGATATAACTTAATCGTTTATCAATTGTCAAACGAATAAGTAACAATTGTCAAACGAATAGTCCATAACTGTCAAACGAATAAGTAACAATTGATAAACGGAAAAGTATAGATAACGAATTTACAAAGTTGTGTACGTAAACATACTTACTTATCCTTTTTTGCTTATATTTGTTTAATGGATATGGATTCTGATTCAACTGATCTTTATCGCAAAGTGTATCTTGAATATGCGCCCATGTTATTACGTTTTGCGGAGAAGTTTGTCTCTCCCTTTTATGCAGAAGACATCGTACACGATGTTTTTCTGAAGCTTTGGGACAGGCAGGTATTCCTTTTGCCGGAAAATGAGTTGAAGCGGGTTCTCTTTGTAGCAGTTAGAAATGCCTGTTTTGACCAATTACGTAAATTCAACCTGGAGCAGGAATATCTGGATAAAAGTATTATTCAGTTAAAATTAGATGAACTGGAATTTTACGAAAATGCAGAACAACAGTTTATGCAAAAGGAGTTACTGGCATTGTTGCTCCAAAAAGTAGAGGAACTTCCGGAAAGAAGCCGTGAGATTTTCAAACTATCTTATCTTGAAGGTTTAAAAGCGGCTGAAATAGCAGACCGTTTGGATCTATCCGTTCGTACCGTAGAAAACCAACTTTACCGTGCTTTACTTCATTTACGGAAATCCGGCTCCCGTATTTTTCTTTATTTGTTTACTTTTCTCTGATTTTTTCAAAAAGTTTATTTGTGTGTGAGTACTTTTCTTTTCCTGTTCGTTGTAGAAGAAAGGATACATAACTAATCCAGCGGTTTACCATGAACAATGACTACTCACATCTCATCATAGGATACCTGCAGGGCACATTATCAACAGAAGAAATGGTGGCTTTCCGGACATGGGTAAATGCCGGTCCGGACCATAAAAAGTTATTCTTTGAGGTAAAAGCGGTTTATGATGCCTGCTTAAGTGAAAACCGGGCCATCGATATAAACGGGAGTTGGCTACGCCTTTTAAAGAAAAAACAACAATCAAAGAGATATTTTACCCTATTGAAACGGGCCGGGTCGTATGCTGCCACTATTTTGTTAGCTATTGGTATTACTTCTTTACTTTTTATATGGATTCCGGATAGAACAGAGACAATCGCTTCCCGCTATATCGGAGGAGACGGTTTAGAAGCGGATGTGGTTATTTTACCGGATGGTACACAGGTAAGCCTCGGGTCAAAAACGACCTTTTATTATGAGTCCGGTTACGGTAAATCCCAACGAAAAGTATTTTTGGAGGGCGAAGCCTACTTCGAAGTAGCTGCCAATAAAAAGAAACCTTTCATCGTACAGTTAAACGGACAGGCAATAGAAGTTTTAGGCACTAAGTTTAATGTAATGGCTTATCCCACTGATTCTCTCTTCACTACAACCTTGCTGGAAGGATCCATCCGGATATCAGGTGATAACTTATCCCGGAGTGTCGTACTTAAACCCAATCAGCAATTTATATTAAACCGCAACAACCTGGCCGCTAAGGTACATCAGGTAGATGTCAGCCAGTTTATTTCCTGGACATCCGGTTATTATTATTTTCCGGAACAACGTCTGGAATCTATTCTGCACCGTTTAAGCCATGTATATGGAGTAACATTTGCCGTCCATTCCGAAAAATTGAATAATACAGTCTTTACCGGAACATTCTATCGTGGGCAAAGCATCAAAGACATCATGGAAATCATCCATTTGTCGGTACCTATTAAATACATCATCGATGAGCAACATGTAAGCATATATGACTAATAAATTGTCTAACCCTAAAGAAAAGTACCATGAATAGCAGCTAATCAACAAAAAGAAAGAAGAGAAAATCTTGCAGGATCCTCTCTTCTTATAATCGTTCCTAATTAAATTCCCATTGCAGTGGGATCAGTATTTAATTCTTAAACATACAAATATATGAATAACCAGCATATAGTTACTTTTAATTACCCAAAAAGAGCTATAAATATTATGAAAATAATACTAATTATGATGGTTGCCGGCTTAACACAAGCAGTCGCTGTCACGTACGCACAGACAACAATACTCAGTGTTCAAGTGAAAAATGAAACATTGGAAAGTGTATTCAAGAGGATCGAGAAAGAGAGCGAATTTCTGTTTTTCTATAACGTGGACGAGATAGATAAAAATGAAAAAATATCGCTGGATAAAAAGAATAGTCCCATTGATGAGATATTACAGGAAATATTTGAAAAAACAGGAATAACCTATTCAATCAAAGACCGTCATATTGTATTGACTTCTTCTCCCGGAACCAAAGTACAGGATACTCCCCAAACAAATAAAACCATTTCCGGTATAATCCGCGATGACAGGGGAGAGACAATTATCGGAGCCAATGTTGTGGAAAAAGGAACCACCAACGGAGTTATTACCGATATGGATGGACATTTCACACTGTCTGTTTCTGAAAACTCAACTCTTCAGATATCTTATATCGGCTATCTGATGCAGGAAGTGCCTGTACGCAACCAAACAAATTTTCAAATAACCTTACGGGAAGATATACAAAGCTTAGATGAAGTTGTGGTAATCGGGTACGGTACAGTGAAAAAGAAAGATGTTACGGGAGCGGTATCGCAGGTCCGTTCGGAAGAGATCCTGAAAACAAACAGTCCCACACTGGCTACCGCTTTACAGGGACAAATACCTGTAGATGTGGGCGGTGTCTGGAAACCGGGATCTAACCCTTCGATCGAAATAAGGGGAGTCAGTTCTATTACCGGCTCTAACGATCCTTTGTGGGTGGTGGATGGAATACCGATGCAAAGTTCAAGTGTCAGCCTGAATCCCAATGATGTGGAATCTATTGACATCCTCAAAGATGCTTCCGCTTCGGCTATATACGGGGCACGGGGTTCCAATGGAGTAATTATCGTAACAACCAAACGGGCTGTAGCTGGCCAAAACAGTATAAAAGCCAGCTATAGTGGTTGGGTAGGATTCGAGCAACTAAGCAGAAGGCCGGATCTGATGAATGGAGACGAACATGTGGCTTACAGGCGCCTGGCAGTACAAAATGCCGGAAGAGATACTTCGGATGAAGCCATGTTCGATGCGGTGGAACTTGCCACGCTGCAAAGTAGAAATTATACCGATTGGTTTGACCTGGTATGGGGCGGAACCGCTTTTTCTACCAATCATAATTTTACTCTCAACGCTTCCAGCCAGAAAACAGCCACTATGCTTTCTTTATCTTATCTCGATCAGGGTTCCTTAATTGAAACCGCCGGATATAAACGGTTCAATGTAAATTTCAATAACACATTTGAGTTTTCCGAACGGTTGAAATTTACAACAGCAATTTTAGGTTCTTATTCAAAAACCGAAAATTTTCATGCCTATGTGCGGCATGCTTATTATCTGTCGCCCCTGGTTACTCCATACGATGAAGAAGGAAATGTGAAATTATATTCGAATCCCAATGAAAACCTGATCACTAACCCGTTGGCAGAAATAGAAAATAACCGCAACTCCACCACATTGTATGGCTTTATCGGTTCCCTTTCCATGGACTGGCGGATCTGGGACGAATTAAGGTATAAATTTTCTGCCGGTATCGATTTCTCAACAGACGATAACGGAAAGTATGAAGGGAGCGAAACCCGTGAAAGAAGCGAAGGCCCCCATGCGGCAAGCTACGAAAGCAGGAAACGTCTCTCTTCAATTGTAGATAATGTCTTATCCTACAATAAGGTTGTTAATAATCACCGGATAGGCGTTATGGCAGCTTATAATATAGAAACGTATCAATCAAAATCAGTTTACCTGAAGGGCACTGATATGTTTTTTGATGGTTTGTTTTATAATCTGGAATCTGCCGCCACTGTATTAGGGAAAAATACCAAACTATCCGAATGGGGCATCATGTCTTATATGGGGCGTATTAACTATAGTTTTTTGGAGCGCTATCTGTTAACCCTTACCTATCGCCGGGATGGCTCCTCCCGCTTGTCGGATAAAAATAAGTGGGCCGGATTCCCCTCTGTCTCTGTAGCATGGAGACTATCCGAAGAACCGTTCATGCTCTCTTTCAATCAAAAATTCCTGGATAATCTGAAATTGCGCCTCTCCTGGGGAAATACGGGAAATACAAATGCAGATCCTTACGGAACATTGGGGAAACTCTCCACTACCTATTATTCATGGGATGAAACTCCGGCAATGGGTATTATTCCAACCGGTATTCCTAATCCGGATCTAAAATGGGAGAAAACGGAAGAATATAATATCGGACTGGATTTCGGATTATTCCATTCCCGCCTCAATGGTGCGGTCGACTGGTATAGGCGTACAACAAAAGATTTAATCCTATCCCGTAATCTTCCTGCTACATCCGGTTACACATCTATTACACAAAATATAGGTAGTACACGGAACCAGGGTATTGAAATCAGCCTGAATGGAGATTTAATACGAAAAAAAGATTTACGATGGAATATGGGTATTACTTTCTTTAAAAATAAAAACCAAATACTGGATCTGTTCGGAGATAAGAAAGATGATGTAGGGTCAAAACACTTTATCGGATATCCCATACGGGTTCAATATTTACTGGATTTCATCGGCGTGTGGCAGGAAAATGAAGCCGAACAGGCCGCTGTGTGTAACGCGGAACCGGGATACCCTAAATACTGGGATATATATAACAAAGAGGGGGAAGCCCCCGGTATTAATTTGAATGACGACCGGTACATCATCAACACAGATCCTTCCTGGATCGGAGGATTAAATACAACGGTAGTCTACAAAGATTTTGATTTGTATATAAGCATGAATACCCGTCAGGGAGAAAAACAATGGTCGGATGTACATGCCATTGATAATATCGAAAGGTATATCAGTTTCAGGCAAAATTACTGGACTCCTGAAAACAAATCCAACACCGATCCGGCTCCTGCTGTAGCAAATACCTATACCGATTTTACTAACAGCGATTATTATATTCATGATGTCTCTTTTGTCCGTTTATCCAATATCTCCCTGGGATACACTTTACCGTCGAACGTGGCTAAAAAGTTTGGAATGGAAAGGGCAAAAGTATATGTAAATATCAGCAATCCATGTGTCTGGAGCAGTTACAAAGGACAGGATCCGCAGGTAACGCACCGGGAATCATATCCTGCTGTAACCTCTTATCAATTTGGTATAAATCTGAATTTCTAACCCTAAAAATTCAACTACAATGAAGAAACTGTTTATGATATATATGGCTGTTTGCATCTGTTTTTCCGGTTGTGATATCCTGGATGAAGATCCGCAAACCCAATTAACACCCAAGGGATATTATGATACCAAAGAAGGGATCGAAACATTAGTAAATGCCTGTTATTCCAGATTACGTTACGTTACGGCTTCCGATGTGTATCTGTTACGCCTCACCGAGCAGGGCACAGATATCTTTGAATCAGGTCTTGATGGGTCTATCAATTTTGATAGCTACAGAATCTCGCTTACAGCCGGCGAAATTACCAGGCTATGGGAAGATTGTTATATTGGTATCAATGGCTGCAACACACTAACCGCTTATCTGCCTGCTGTAGCGGATATGACCGGTCCGGAGAAAATTATCCGGGAAGCTGAAGTCCGTTTTCTCCGGGCCTATATGTATTATCACCTGATTATGCAATTTGGAGATGTACACCTCACGCTTGAACCGACTGAAGGAGTAGAAACAGAAGCCAACCGTACATCGGTGGCGCAGATACTGGACGAAGCCATTTATCCGGACTTACGGTATGCTGTTGCGAATCTGCCGCTATTGCAATCTGATTATGGCCGCGTTGATGTGCATGGTGCCCGGTTCTTTCTGTCGTATGTACTCCTGTCCGATAGCCGGAGCGGTAAAGCCCAATTTGACGAAGCTGCCGGGTTAGCGGTAAATGTAATTGAAAATTCGCCCTATGCGTTACAGGAAAACCGTTTCCTGGTGTACGACCAGGACAATGATATGAACAACGAAATCATCTGGAGTTTTCAGTTCTCGCAGGATGAATCTCTCCGGGAGAATGGCAATAAAACCCATTTGTATTTTGTACCCCAATACCAAAATTCACCGGGTATGACACGTGTTATAGAGTACGGACGCTCTTTTACCCGGTTTAAACCTACACAATTTATGTGCGATCTGTATGATCCGGACATAGATGCCCGTTATCAGGCCTATTGGCGCGATACCTGGTATACCGTGGTTGAAACCGAAAATCTGTCTCTGGGAGACACCGCAATATATATGCCTCAGAAAGCATGGACCAAAGAACAGATAGATGCCCAAAAGTACAGAGTATATAATCCGGAATTCAGCGAAAATTATGGTGATGGTTATTTCCGTACAAATAACCAGGTATTCTGGCAGCTGAGAAAATTCGATGATGTTAAGCGGCCCACTATGAACGAAGAAAAAGGAACCCGTGATTGGGTCTGCTTCCGCGTGGCCGAAGCCTATTTGCTGGCCGGAGAAGCCTATTACCGTAGTGGCGACAATGGCAATGCCGTAAAATATATCAATATTCTGCGTCGCAACGCAGCCGTACCGGGCAAAGAAAGTGACATGGAGATCACCGCAGCCGATCTCTCTATTGATTTTATACTGGATGAACGGGCACGTGAACTTTGTGGAGAAGGTAAACGCTGGTACGACCTGAAACGTTTGGATAAACTACTGGAAAGGGCCATGAAACATAACCCGCTGGCTTCTGTGAATATGAAACCATACCATGTGCTCCGTCCCATACCACAAAGTCAGATCGACAGATGTTCCAATCTATATCCTCAAAACGAAGGATGGTAAAAATACCTGTATAACTTAATTAAATAACACAGTATGCAAAAATCAAGAAGAACATTTATAAAGACAGCAGCGACAGGGGTAGTAGCCTCTGTTGTTGCCCCTGCAGCATTAGGAAATACCCATTCCGGCAACATAACTCACCCCACCATAATCCCTCAAAAAGTGTTTGGTGCCAACGATCGTATACAGGTGGCCGTATTGGGAGTAAACGGCCGGGGGCAAAATCATATTTCGGAAATTATGCAACAACCCAACGTACAAATAGTCGCCTTGTGCGACCCGGATAAAAATATATTGCATGAAAGAGCAAAATCCTTTGAAGAAACCTATAAACAGAAAGTCCGTATTGAACAGGATTTCCGTACCATATATGAAGCAAAAGACATTGATGCCGTTACATTAGCCACTCCGAACCATTGGCATGCCCTGCAAACTATCTGGGCTTGCCAGGCCGGAAAAGATGTATATGTCGAGAAACCTGCTACCCATAACATCTATGAAGGCAGGAAAATGATCGAAGCCGCCTATAAATACAACCGGATTGTGCAACATGGTGTACAACTGCGTAGTTCCGTGGCTATCCGGGAAGCAATCCAACATCTGCGGGAGGGTCTGATCGGCAAAGTATATATGGCACGCGGACTTGTTTACCGTTGGCGGCCGGATATAGGTAATCAGGGCATATCCAATGTGCCGGAAGGGTTAGACTACGATTTGTGGTGTGGGCCCGCTCCAATGGCCCCGTTTACCCGTAATCTGGTACATTATAACTGGCATTGGCACTGGAACTACGGCAACGGGGATGTTGGCAATCAGGAAATACATGAAACAGACCTCTGTATGTGGGGACTTGATGTGGGACTGCCCGAACGCATCACCTCTATGGGCGGTAAATTTCTCTGGGACGACTGTAAAGAAGTACCAGAGATACAAACCTCCATTTATCATTATCCCAAACAGAAAAAAATCATACAGTTTGAGGTAAGGAACTGGTGTACAAACCTGGAAGACGGTGCCGGAGTCGGTAATATCTTTTATGGCGACAAAGGTTATATCGTAATCAATGGATACGACACCTATCAAACCTACCTGGGAGAAAAACGGGAAAAAGGGCCGGGCCGCAAAGCATCAGGCAACCATTTTGGAAACTGGTTCGATGCGATTCGTGCCCGTGATATGAGCCTGCGAAACGCTCCGGTAGAAACCGGGCATTTATCTTCCGCACTGGCCCATTTAGGAAATATATCCTATCGCTTAGGCAGACAATTGGAATTTGATCCCGTATCTGAATGTTTCATCGGAGATGAGGATGCAAATAATATGTTATCGCGCGAATATAGGGCACCCTATATATTGCCGTCTCAGGTATAACCAATAAATTCAGATTCAACATGAAATGAGGCACTGCTGAATTCCATACCTACCATTAAAATAAATTTATCGTATGAAATATTTACTGAAACTACTTTTAGTTGTTTTTATAACAAATACCCTGGCATGTGCAAACTCTCCAAAGGGTATCCAAATTATTCCGGATGAAGCACAGCAGAAAATAGATATTCTATATGATGGGAAACTATTCACATCCTATCTCTATGCATCTGATATCGAAAAACCTGTATTATATCCAATCTATACGGCAAACGGAACAGTAATCACGCGGGGCTTTCCCCGTGAACCCCGCCCGCATGAACGGATAGACCATCCCCACCATATAGGTTTGTGGTTTAATTTTGGAGATGTCAACGGTCTTGACTTCTGGAATAACTCCTATATAGTACCACCGGAAAGGAAGCCACGATATGGCTCTATCCGGCACCGTAAAATTGTCGATATATCAGAGGGTACATTGACCGTAGCAGCCGACTGGATTAATCATACAGGAAAAGCTTTACTAACAGAGGAAATCCATTTTATTTTCAGTGGCGAAGGTGATTGGCGTATAATTGAGCGGCGAACCAAACTCTCCGCCCTGCAGGATACAGTAACCTTTACAGACAATAAAGAAGGCCTGATCGCAATCCGTATGGACCGGGCCTTTGAAGAACCCACAGATAAACCGGAGATATTCCTCGATAGCGATGGTAATCCCACAGAAGTAAAGTCGATGAACAAGGAAGGAATAAACGGAGTATACCGCAACAGTAACGGATTAGAGAAAGGCGATGTCTGGGGAAAACTGGCAAACTGGGTCAGCCTGTCTGCCGAAAAAGAGGGAGAAAAAATAACAGTAGCAATCCTTGATCACAGCGAAAATCCAGGCTACCCCGCTCATTCCCATGACAGAGGATATGGACTATTCGCAACCAACAATATGGGAAGCCAGGCCTTCAATAAAGAAGCTCCATTATTCACCCTCAAATTAAATCCGGGAGAATCAGTCACCTTCAAACACCTGATCATTATAAAAACAGGCGGTTTCACCACAGATGAAGAACTGAACCGGAAGTTTTCTGAATTCAATCAGGATAATGCATCCCTGTAAATAGTATGTATTTTTCGCCCTTGAAAAGGGCAGTTTAGTTCAGCCCATGGCAGAATAAGCGTAGCGAATAGTACCGTGGGTTGGACTAAACTGCCCCTTAGCAGGAGAAAAATAACACCAGTCGCCCGAACAATTCACTGGGAATATTGACATTCAATCATTATTCTTCCAGTTTTTTTAGGGAATCCAGAAGTCTATTTTGTACTTCTTCGTTAAAAAGAGCCAGATCTTCCTTATCCAAAACTTTGTCATAAAAAAGCCCTAACAATGTTATAAAATATCTGGAACCTGTCATTGCATCGTATCTCCTGGCAACATGTTTATCAAATGTAACGACCTTTTTATATAGCTTTAAATACGATTCATGCGAATCTGTGTTTTTGATATCAGGATGGTTTATAAACTTCTCCATATCTTCAAGAAATAGAGAGCATTCTTTATGAAGCCCTTTATTAATAAGTTCTCTTGCTATTTTCTTTTGGCTTTTAGAAAATTCCATATCTACGTCTATATTAAGCAAATTAATAAAAGCAAAGATATGAAATATCTTTTTTGATACGCTTCCGCTTACTTTTCGCTTATTTTCCAATAACCTGTTTTGTCGCTACCTATGCGTTCAATTATTTTCTGCTCTTTGAGTTCTTTTATTCTTGCCTGGCAGTACTTAAACTGAATACAGTGTCATTTACAGTGTCATTTGTTGTGTCAATGAACTGAAAGTTATAAGCTACTCTACTCATTTAATTTGTACTATAATTCTTAATTCTCTCCTCACAAATCCTCTCTGCTATCTCTCTGAGCAATTCCACTTTGGGAACCAGTTGATCAATATCCTCCTTCGTTACCACAAAATACGGATTATATCTTGCATCCACATAAGCCGCTTTTATAAGAGAAAACAACCGTTTCTCTTCCGGAGTATCCTGTGGAAACACTTTTCTCAAATCTTCCGAATACTTCTTTACAGAAGCAGATAGCTTGGAAAGATTATGTTGTTTGTTATTCCGTAGAGTAAAAGTTAATCGAATGGCATAATAATAGTTTTCACAGGCTTGATGTAAATCAAATGAAGCTATTGGGTAATCTTTGTCATCATACGCATGTTTTGCTTGTCTCAAAAAGCCATTTGCTTTCTGAAACTTCTCATCAAAATATTCCTGTGCTTGTTCTTTAATCTCCTCAAAGTTTAACTTTCTTCTCCGGGCTAATTTATATTTCCCGTTATTAAATAAAATAACCCCTTCCCCTTTGATTTGAGTGTAGAAATATCTGCCCTGTTCAATAAACTTATTAAAGTTTTTGACATCATCGTTAATAAATTGTACAGGAGTATCGCGGTCGAAATCCTTACCGGCAAAAAAGAGATCTTCTACATTATCCAGCATAGTTTCTACTTTTTTACTGTTGATACCGCTGGTTAATACCAGTATATCATAATCGGATATTTTCACGGTGGGAACCCCGTCTTTCTCTACTCTGATACCGCGACGTACATAATGATCCCGTACATAGCTACCATACAGAATAATATATTCTGTATGAGATAATCGCTTTAACACCTGGTTAACGAGGAAGTTTAACTCCTCCTGTTTGTCTTTCGGCAGATAGGCTATCGAATTTTTCATTGTGATGATTATGTAGAAACCAGAAAATACAAAACTACGAAAAAAGCGGGATTTGTTTTACCCTTTTTACGCGAAGTTATATATTTGTGCAGCGTTCCTGTTTTTATTTGTTTTGTGCCTGTCCATACAAAATAAATAAGCCTATATACACAGGTAGTTACTTTATTATTTGATTATTTATCTGACCCTGATATGCAGTCAGGAGCAAAAGGAACGTATCTATGAACAACAATAAAACTACCGGTATAGAACATTATACAGGCCTATTTCAGCAAATCATCCATTTATTAGGCAAAACTCCTGAAGAAATAATAAACAGTTATCCGGATCATGAAATGAGTCTTTTGGAATGGCCCAAAAGTTATGGCATGAAAGAAAGACTTGAAATCCGTTTTCAAGAAGAACAGGCAACCCTTACCTGTGAATTTGATAAAAAAAGGAGATCCAGGGTTGTAAACATATTCACAGACATCAATCCAACGGCAGAAGAATGCATCCGTGTGTTTAATCAAAATTACCCGTACAATTGGTTTTTCAACAGATGGAAAATGGCTTCCTGCTATCTGTACTTAAAACAATTGGATGAAATAATTTATTTTAAATGTACTTTATGATTTCCCCGTTAGGTAGCAGGTTTGTTTTGGGATGTCCAACATATTTTAGGTGTCCCAAAACATAATTTGCCATCATTACTCATATGTCCCAAAATGGAACCAACTGAATCTTCTTTTTATTCCTCTCAACTTTTAACGATGATCCCGCTTTTATATCACCGGATATTGGATTGGGAAAAGAAGTATATCCTCAAATCTCCATCTGTAGGAAAAATTACTTTCTTAAACTTTTGGAGTAAAGATCAATATGTGAGTGCTGGAGAAAGAATCTTTTCTGTTATATCGGTTCATTCGGGTTCTATATTAGGCAGATGTTATCTTAATACATCCGGCTTGGGAAAAGTGAGAGAGGTACAATTAGTGATAATAAAGCTTAATGAATATACCTATATGGAGTTTGGTATGCTCAAAGGAGTAGTCTCAACTATCTTTTTGATAGGTATTGAAGATAATCGGCAGGAGGAACAAAATCGGTATGCTGTTGTTGAAATTGGTTTTGATACCGGAAATTTACAAAGTACCTATAGCAGAGTCCTTGAGTTCAGAGGAGAACTAACCGGTATTGCTGAAATTGCAACCAAAGAGATGTCCTTGCTCGAACATTTAATAAATCCGTTGAAATATTTATGGAGTACTATTGAACACTAAATATGATGTACGTTTCTCTTTAATAAGATTTCGTTAGTTTGAATTCGTAATATTCTGTCAGCCATGCGATGGTATCGGATGGGAACGTCATATCCTGCAAAGAACGAAATTTGGAATTTTCATGAAAGAACTCTTCCTTCTTTGCTTTTTCATAATTCCGCCAGTAGCCGTAATGACCGACTTGAGAATAATCATTATAGTCGGTTTCTCTGCCATCGTAATGAATGAAATAATGAGCTCTGTTCATTATAAAAGTAGAGTCGTTTGAAAATACTCCCCAATATTCTCTGTTATTACTTTCATATTGTAGTGTGTCGTTTGATAACTGCAGCAGGAATTGATGATGTGAATAGATATCTTTGAGATAGATGCTGTCTTTACTTTTATCAACAATCAATGTTGTATAATAAGGTTGTCCTAACAGTGACTGTTCACCCCAGAATTGATTTGCCAGTGCCGATTCAGACTCCAATTTATTCCCTTCAGGGCCTATAAATACATTGAAGTCTTTTATTTCATGCTCTCCTGTATAGGTGAATTCGAATACGGTAGAATCTTCTATTGTAATTTTAGGTTCTCCTGATTCTTTTTCGCAGGAAATAACCAACAAGAATAAAGCCATTAAAGGAAACAGGTAATTTTTCATTCTCTCCATTTTTTGTTATACACTCATTTGATATAGGCGAACTGTATCTACCAACAAAGGTAAAACAAAAAATCCCCCTAAGAAATCTTAGAAGGATTTATTTGTTGTGCGGCTGAAGGGACTCGAACCCCCACGCCGTGAAGCACCAGATCCTAAGTCTGGCGTGGCTACCAATTACACCACAGCCGCATCGGTTTGCGTGTGCAAAGGTAATGCTTTTTTGAATAAAAGCAAGTGTTTTTCTGTAGATTTTCAATACTATGTTTATTCTGAATGTAATCAATCCCTTATCTGCCTATTTTGATGGTGGGTAAAAAACGTGCTATTCTCTCTCTGAAGGTTTTTTTTGTTGAAAAGTTTGCTACTTTGCATCATCTGTTGGGTTAATTGTCTGATTGTTAATTTAGTAAGGAGTAAGATGGGTGATGCAAAGTATGATGCAAAGGTGATGCAAACTTGTTGGTTTGCATCACTTTTGGGGGTGGGAGTTATTTTTCTATCAGGAAATACTTGTTTTTGCCTCTTATGCGTTCTGAGGGGATGCCTGCTCCGGTTAGCATGTGGGAGAAGGCTTTGCCGCTCGAGGTACTGAATTTTTGCTTGCTGCGGGCTTTGATGATTTCCCATATTTCTACGGCATAGTATCCTTTTGCCTCTTCATCAATTTTAGGTAGGCGGAAGTAGGTGAAAACGTATTGCATTTCCAGGGGTAGCTGCTGGAAGTTGGTGTTGATTTCCTGCATTTGTTTTTCCTCTTCTTCTGTCAGCCAGTACGTTTCGCCCTGATTGATCGCTTGGAGTACCTGGGC
This sequence comes from Tannerellaceae bacterium, assembly GCA_021203545.1. GTDB lineage: Bacteria > Bacteroidota > Bacteroidia > Bacteroidales > Tannerellaceae > UBA4116. The sequence continues at coordinate 87,671 of JAJQAZ010000111.1, forward strand.
ATATAACTGTTCATAGTGGATTGTTCCGGATGTGTCGATTGTTCCGGTTACTTCTACACACAGGTAACGGCGGCTACCGGTGGGGTCTGTAAGCAGTTCTACCGGATTGGCGTTGGCTGCGAAAGAGGCCAGACGGGGGAATAGGTCGTCGTTTTTGCGGTAGGGCTTTTTTACTTTTATTACCGGTAACTGTATCAAATGTTTGAGTTCTGTCTGATGGCGCCTGTTGAGCCTGTCGAATTCGTCGAGTACGACCAACACGTGTTGCGCCATTTTGAGTTCTGCATCCCTGCGGTTATCCAATGTCATATTTTCAATATAGTATTCTTCGAGTTCGCGAGGTATCAACATGCGGTAGAAGGTTGACTTACGGATGCCTTGTCCGCCGGTCAATACAGGTACCAGGCTGTTGCCATACATCCGGTTGGGTTTTATCCACTGGGCTACCATCGCAACAAACCATTTGTAGAAAAGAGGTTCCCATAGGGGGTGTGTTGTTGGTACACGTGCGGCTAAAGGCCGGATACGGTCTGTTCCATCCCATGGCGGCAAATTTCCTAAAAACTCTTTTACCGGATGAAAGAGTTGGGTTCGGGAGGAGTGGATTTCTCTTTCTATATCTTCGTTCCATGCATCAATGCCTTCTTTGCGTGCTTCGCGTACCATATCGTTTATTATTTCGGGCTGTAGAGGCCGGAACCTGAAACTGACAGATACTTCTTCTTTGTATTCAATCCTGTCGTTTAGTTGATTTTTACGGAACCGGTACCGTCTTTTCAGAAATTCTTCTATCCTTAAAACTATATCTGTGCAACGTGGCAGGCAGGGTTTGGTTCCAAACATTTTTTCCTGCCGGTATACATTAAGTACTGTCAGCCTTACGGTCAGCAGATCGGTTACATCCCAAAACTTTCTTGCGAATATCCACCGTATGGTATCTTCTTCCGGTATACCACTGCGTAAACATTTTTTGGCCAGGGCAACGATAAAGCTTTTATCATCGTCTTCCTCCCAGGTTTTGCCCACTTCGACCATCGTCTGGTCGAGACAGGTTTCAAAAAGGAGTTCCATTTTCTTATAAAGTTCATACCCGGGCAACATATTTTGTAACGGGTTGGGTACGGAAACCGTATCTTTATCCTTATTTTCCGGTAGTGGTATTGACAAAGAGGTTCCGTGAGACAGTTCCATCCGGATCGGTTGTGTATCCGGATTATAAAAGCACTGCGAATCCGAACTGATGCGGCAGAAACGTCTTAACACCGGCTCTTTGAGCGTAACCGGATAGGGGAACTGCTCTTTGTAATGAAGTGCCGCATGCCGGTAAGCCTGTTCATGGAACCAGGCTGCCTCTTCTTCGGTTACGGGGAGTGAACCGCCGGGCAGTGTATACCTTATTACTACTTTTACACTTAGGTTGCTGATGCCCAGAAAGGTAAGGTAGGGCTGTTTGTAGGCAATGATTTGTTGTTGCAGTGCACGGGCTACCCGGTAAGAGGGGAGCTTGTTGAATTCAAGCAGTACCAGTCCGTTGTAATGGCTCCAGCTATTATCCTTATAACCGGATGAAAAGATGATGGCCGGAATTTTCTCTGCTCCGGGTGGTGCATAGGCCGGTGCACTCCAGGAAAGGTCTTCCCTGAATGTTTCTATTCGTTTGGAAGCCGGTTTTTCTTTTATTTGCCTGACCACTTTTTCGATTGTTACCATCTTTTGTGTGGTGAGTTCTGCGTTTAGCCAGGTTACTTTCATGGGTTTGTGTTTTGGTGGGTTAATACATAAAACCGGGTAGCAGCTTGTCCCATGGCTGTGATAAGCCCCTTTTGGCACATATCTTCAAGATCTTTTTGTGCCAGGTAACGGGTACATCCGTTGATACGCATACAGTCTGAACTGCGTATGAATTGTTCTTTTGATAAATGAGACAAAATCCGTGCAATCCGTTGTTGTTCGGGTCGCACCGCGGCATGGCGGTAAGCCGGATCCCGTACGAAATCCATCGTTTTCATCTTTTCTTTTAACTCTGTACACGGACGGAATAACACACTTGCAAACCGGATATCTCCAGCCTGAATATCATGCGGATTAGTTACTATGGGTGCTTTTATCGCAGCTTTGAAATAGCCGAACTCTTCAATCTCAACATTGTAGCCTCGTTTCATGTATCGAACCATGACATGCCTGAGTGCAGCAATAGTTCCTATACAATCCGGAACTGATATGGTACACATGAAGGCTACCTCTTCACAGATTTCCCTGAAAGAAACAGTTCCCCGTTGGGTAAGTCTCACATGATACGTTTGTTCATCCGGTTTATCCGGATTGGGTGGATTTTTGAATAGATAATACTTTGCGCTCATAAGTTTTTAATTAAAATAGGTTATGTAATTAGTGTATATTCAATATTTTATCTATTGCCGGGTAATATCTTTAGTTGTTTTTGAGCCAGGTCGTAAACCTTTGCGACCCGGATGACAAAGGTTTGCTACCATGGTCGCAAAGGTTCGCTACCATGGTCAAAAACTGACAATCTTATTGCTCGTATACAAGAAAGATATTTATCTGCTAAAGATTATATATTGTCAAATATAAGTTTCCTAATGGGAAAAGCAGGATACTATCATCTCAAAATAGAGTACTTTTGTCTCAAAATGGTGAAAAGTGATGCAAAGTGAAAAGTTTGCATCGGGTTTGCATCATACTTTGCATCACCTGTTTTGCCTATTACTAAGCTAACAACCAGGTCATTACTTTAATAGATGATGCAAAGTGGCAAACTTTTCGACTAAAAAACTTTTGGAGAGGTGTTGGTATTCCTTTGAAGGGGTACTTTCTATACATCTTTGATAATGCTTACTGTCTATTGGTTTAGGCACAGATTTAAATCTGCGCCAGCAAAAATTTGTACAGATGAATAATAGGAACAGATATACAGGAGATATCTGCTTTGGCTGAAAACGGGTTATTGCCATTACGTGTATTGTAAAGGAAACCACCCATCAGATGTCCCGCTCCACCTGCCAGTATCCGGCGGGGTTTATTCATATAACTATTTGTCAAAAAGTTTCATCTGTCCTGTTATCTCATCTATTAGGTCTGTGTTGCTTACTTCTTCTGTTTCGTCATCCGTGATGTCTTCCTGTACCTGGTTGACCGGTTCGGGTTCTTCTTCCGGGAAGCGGGTAGGCTCTAACTCATTGATTGTTTCAATTTGGTAGGTAGTAATCCGTTTCCCTTTTGCTTTGAATCCTTTTACGGAGATAAATTCTTCCGCATCTATGATCATGCTGCCCCGGAAGGCATCGTTTCCTCCGAATACGACTTCCATACGCGGATAGGCTTCGTCGGTGAGCAGGTAGAGTGTGTTTTTGGGGTTTTCTCCCAGGTAGTTCTGCTTGCTTGCTTTGGCTTCGAGCTGGAACCGTTTCAGGTAAGGGAATTTCTGTTCGGCGTCGTAGAGAGCGGCCGTCCAGATTTTGTTCGGATTGTATTTCTCGATTACCTGTATGTTGTTTTCGTAATGGTTGCTCACTTCGTAGTTGGTGATGTAGAAATCGCCGTTCCGCAGAATAACCAGTATTTTATCGTCGTTATGGAATTCGCCTAACTCTTCGCCGCGGCCGTCGTTGTTGAGGCGTAACACATCCCAGTCAAACCAAACCTGTACTCCGCCCAGTGTGGAGGTTCCTTTTTGTTTCAGGGATACTTTGTGGATTTCTGCTTTTGTGAGAATGTTACCCATAGAGCTACGGCCTTTGATCTGCACGTCGCTGAAGTTCTTTTCGAACACCAATAACCGCTGGCGTGGTTTGGGTTTGAGTATGATTTTTACCGTTTCGGCTTCACCGTTCGGGTTTACACTGAAGTAGAGGACGCGCGATCCGGGTGTACCTTTGGTGAGGTTATATTCCTTATCACGGGTGATACTGGTTACCGCAAACCGTTTGATGTGGTTGAAACCATTGGCTCCTCCATCCCTGTAGATTACATTGTAAATGGTACGGCTGTCGTTACGTTTGAATACGTTGATGTAAAGTACCTCCTTGCCGACAAACATTTTATCTGCTACTTTCACTACTTTGAAGGTACCGTTGCGGTAGAAGATGATTACATCGTCGATATCGGAACAGTTGCAGATAAATTCATCTTTTTTGAGGGCCATACCGGCAAATCCTTCCGCCCGGTTGAAGTATAATTTTTCGTTGGCCTCTACCACTTTGGTTACTTCGATGGTATCGAAGTTGCGGATTTCTGTCATGCGGGGGTAAGCGGCTCCGTATTTTTCTTTTAAAGAGGTAAACCAATTGACCGTGTAATCTACGATGTGTTTAAGGTGATGATCAATTTGTTTGATATCTTTTTTGATCTCCGCGATCAGCTTGTTGCTTTTCTCGGAGTTGAATTTCAGGATACGGGCCATTTTGATTTCCATTAGTTTCAGGATATCTTCCCGTGTTACTTCCCGTATGAAAGTGGGTTTAAAAGGTTCCAGGCGCGAATCGATATGGGCAATGGCCACATCCATGTTTTTCGCGTTCTCAAATTCTTTGTCTTTGTAGATACGCTCTTCGATGAATATTTTTTCGAGTGAGGCAAAGAATAATGTTTCCTGTTTCTCTTTTTTCTCTATCTCCAGTTCTGTTTGGAGTAATTTTAAGGTGTTGTCGGTGGAGTGGCGTAAAACATCACTTACCGTAAGGAAATGAGGTTTTTTATCCTGAATTACGCAACAGTTGGGCGAGATGCTGATCTCGCAGTCCGAAAAGGCATAGAGGGCATCGATTGTTTTGTCTGATGATACGCCCGGTGCCAGGTGGATCAGGATCTCTACGTTCCGTGCGGTATTATCATCTACCTTTTTTATTTTGATTTTACCCTTGTCGTTGGCCCTGAGGATTGACTCGATTAGTGAAGAGGTTGTTTTTCCGTAAGGAACTTCGGTGATAACCAGCGTTTTATTGTCGAGTTTGCTGATTTTGGCTCGTACTTTAACGGAGCCACCCCGCTCGCCATCGTTGTATTTGCTTACATCTATGGAACCTCCTGTCTGGAAATCAGGATAGAGCCTGAATTCTTCTCCTTTCAGGTGGGCGATGGATGCATCCAGTAACTCGTTGAAGTTGTGGGGTAATATTTTGGATGAAAGACCTACGGCAATACCTTCTACCCCCTGTGCCAACAGTAAAGGGAATTTGATGGGCAGGGTGACCGGTTCTTTGTTTCTGCCGTCGTATGACGGTTGCCATTCTGTTGTTTTGGGGTTGAAGACTGTTTCCAGGGCGAATTTGGAAAGGCGGGCTTCGATATAACGGGGAGCAGCAGCGCCGTCGCCGGTCAGAATGTTCCCCCAGTTTCCCTGGCAATCTATCAGGATGTCTTTTTGCCCCAACTGAACCAATGCATCTCCAATGGACGCGTCTCCGTGTGGGTGGAACTGCATGGTATGTCCTACCACATTGGCCACCTTGTTGTAGCGCCCGTCGTCCAGTCTTTTCATCGAGTGGAGGATACGGCGTTGCACGGGTTTGAGTCCGTCGTTGATATGGGGTACGGCACGTTCCAGAATTACGTAAGAGGCGTAATCGAGGAACCAATCCTGGTACATACCGGACAGGTGATGGGTTATTTTCCCTTCACTTTTGGTGGGTACCTTGTATTCGGAGTGTGCATCGGAATCGGAGGAGGATTCCTGTATATTTTCAGCGGAGGATTCTCCGGTGTTGTCTGTTATTTCGTTTTCGTTGTTCTCTGTAATATCTTCCGGTTTCATATATCTTTTTACACGAATTATGCTTAACATGCAAATATAGTCAAAAAAGGGGATATAAAATAGTCGTGGCCGGAAGATTGTAAAGTACTGGTTTTTATAAGTTCCCGTTCGGCGTAGTGTCTTCGCTACGTCGTTGATAAGAGTGAGGCTCCTGCCTCACGTGAAGCTGGAGCTTCACAAGATTTTAGCGACGTAGCGAGGACACTACGCCGAACAAAGGTGGATATAGAAAAAGGCGCAGTCCTACAGTGCTTATTTACTGTAGGCTGCGCCTGCCTCTGATTTATTTAATATGGAAGTTAAATCTTATAATATTCTTCCCAACCTTTGCGGGGTGGTTCGCCTACGAGCATTTGGTTCGCCAGCGCATTGTTTGTTATTTGTTTGGTGGTACGGTCGAACAGTAGTTTTTCTCCTAACTGCTGGCTTAATACGCCCAGACAGAATACCTGGCTGAGGGGGCCTGCGATGGAGAACGGAGAACGTGTCTTTTCTTTACCCATACAGCTCAACAGGAAGTTGGCATAATGGTTGGACGGGCTTTTAGGCACTTCCGGGTAGTCTATTTTTGTATCCTGTGCTATTTTGTCAGGAATAACAGACAGTGTACTTCCGTGCGACCCTCCTTTGAATGTAAGTGTTTTTGTGTAAATCTCTTTTCCCGGATTGAGGGTAGAGGGTTGTATGGTACCACCTGCTACAGGAGGTATATTCGGGTCGATTTCAGAGGTTCCGTAGTTTTAGGTACCTGTGGTATGTTATCTAATCCGTCGTACCAGGTTACATCTACTGCCGGCATGTTATTCCGTTCCGGGAATCTGAATACAATGGTTGAAGACATGGGGAAGAAGAACGGGTTATGGTCTTTCAGGTAAGTAGGATTTACTTCGTAAGGTAATCCTAAATCCAGGAATTCGTGTGCTGTATCCAGTATGTGGGCTCCCCAGTCTCCCAACGCACCCATTCCGAAATCGTACCAGCAACGCCATTGTCCGTTTACGAAATCTTTATTGAAATCGTGGTGCTTAACAACTCCCAGCCATGTGTCCCAGTCTAATGTGGAAGGAATGGGTTCGGCAGGAGGGAAGCTTTTGATATTCGGATCCCAGCCATGCCAGCGGCGTGGTGAGTTCATATGGGCTGTGATGGCGGTTACATCTTTGATGATGCCGGCTTCTTTCCAGGCTTTGAACTGGAAATAGTTTGCTTCGGAGTGTCCCTGGTTACCCATTTGGGTTATTACACCGTATTTTTTTCGCCCTTCATCATCAGTTCGACTTCGTTGAAGGTACGCGCCATCGGTTTTTCAACATATACATGTTTTCCGTGTGCCATGGCTTCCATGGTGATGGGAAAGTGCGAGTGATCCGGGGTTCCTACGGTTACAGCATCAATTTTATCTCCCATTTTGTCGAACATCTGGCGGAAGTCCTGGAAACGGGGAACATCCGGGAACATGGAGATTATTTCCTGTGTGTGTGGAGCACCCATATCTACATCACATAGAGCCACAATGTTGCAAATGCCTGTGTTGTAAAGGTCTTTTGCTATATCTCCCCCCCGGAAACCGATTCCGATCAGAGCCAGGTTTACCCGGTCGTTCGCACTGATGAATGGATTTTTAGGTTGTGTCCGGGCTTTTACCGGAGTCCAGAACGATGGGAGGGCAGTAACTGCTGAAATTGCTGCTGCCTGTTTAAGGAACAGGCGACGATTGATTTCTTTTGATTTCATGGTAACTTATTATATATCTTTTAAGTGTTTGCGCAAACATTAGCCTAATACAGGGGATAAATATAGGGATAAAATTGTATTTGTTTGCGCAAACACACTGAAATTATTGAATTTTTTAACGTTTCCCTTATCCTTTTACTACGCTAAAACTCTTACTTTGCCTGTTTTAGTAGATTTCTTTTAACGAAATTGCGTGTCACATTGCCAAAAAATCATTTACTTTGCATCTCTTATTGAAATGAATATTACAAGATTGCATACAAATGGCACAGGAAGATGTTTTTAAGAAATTAGTTTCACACTGTAAAGAATACGGTTTTGTATTTCCCTCATCTGAAATTTATGATGGTCTGGGTGCGGTGTACGATTATGGCCAGAACGGCGTAGAGTTGAAAAATAACATAAAAAAATACTGGTGGGATAGCATGACGCTGTTGCACGAGAATGTAGTGGGGATTGACTCTGCTATTTTTATGCATCCTACTATCTGGAAAGCATCCGGCCACGTAGATGCCTTTAATGATCCTTTGATTGATAATAAAGATTCGAAGAAACGGTACCGTGCCGATGTGCTGATTGAAGATTATCTGGCAAAGATTGATGAAAAGATGGATAAGGAGGTGGCGAAAGCTGCCAAACGTTTCGGAGAATCTTTTGATGAAGCCCAGTTCCGTGCTACTAACGGGCGGGTGTTGGAATATGCCGCGAAGAGGGAGGAAGTGCATACCCGTTTCGCGAAGGCCCTGAATGATTCAAACCTGGAGGAGTTACGCCAGATTATTCTGGACTGCGAGATTGTATGCCCCATTTCAGGTACCCGTAACTGGACGGAGGTACGCCAGTTTAACCTGATGTTTTCTACTGAAATGGGTTCGACTGCCGACGGTGCACAGAAAATATATTTGCGTCCCGAGACTGCACAGGGTATTTTTGTGAATTTCCTGAATGTACAGAAAACCGGCCGTATGAAGATACCTTTTGGTATTGCGCAGATCGGTAAGGCGTTCCGTAACGAGATTGTGGCCCGCCAGTTTATTTTCCGTATGCGGGAGTTTGAGCAGATGGAGATGCAGTTTTTTGTTCGTCCGGGCGAAGAGATGGAATGGTTTAACCAGTGGAAAGAGTTCCGTCTGAAATGGCACAAAGCATTAGGCCTGGGAGATAAGAAATATCGTTACCACGATCATGATAAGTTGGCTCACTATGCCAATGCCGCTACCGATATTGAGTTTGAAATGCCGTTTGGCTTTAAAGAGGTGGAAGGTATTCATAGCCGTACGGATTTCGACCTGAGCCAGCACGAGAAATTTTCCGGCAAGAAGGTTCAGTATTTTGACCCGGAACTGAATAAGAGTTACACTCCGTATGTGGTGGAAACTTCGATTGGTGTGGATCGTATGTTCCTGACTGTACTGGCCGGATCGTATTGCGAAGAGACACTGGAAGGTGGCGAAACACGTGTTGTATTGAAGTTGCCTGCTGCCCTGGCTCCGGTGAAACTGGCGGTTATGCCTTTGGTGAAGAAGGATGGTTTGCCTGAAAAAGCGCGTGAAATTATGGATATGCTGAAGTTTGATTTCCGTTGCCAGTATGACGAGAAAGATTCGATCGGTAAACGGTATCGCCGCCAGGATGCTATTGGTACTCCCTACTGTATTACAGTAGACCATGATTCGTTGAAAGACAATTGCGTAACAATCCGTTTCCGGGATACGATGGAACAGGAGCGGGTGGCTATCGACCAATTGTATTCAATTATTTCAGAAAAGGTGAATATGCGTAACCTGTTGAAAAAAATAACAGAATAAAGAAATATGATGAAGAAAGAATTAGTATTCTCTTTTTTACTGTGTCTGTGCTGCACCTTCTTTATGGGTTGCAAGGATGATGATGATGATAATGGCTTAGCTGAGGATCCGGCATGGACTGCTGCAAATGAAGCAAAGCTGGCGGAGATTGCTAAAGATCCGGAATATCAAAAAGTTGAATCTTTTCAGCAAAAAGGGGTTTTTATGTATTATAAAGTGTTGGAGAGTGGAGATGGAGAAAGACCTGTGTTTGGTATGTCTGCTAAAGTAGAATATGAAGGACGGTTTTACAATGGTGAAGTTTTTGATTCACAACTTCTGGTAGACGGTGTAATTACAAAGTATTGGGATATTTTATATTCCGGAACAAATAAGAATATCCCAATTGTCGGTTGGGTTGAAATTCTTCAGCATATGCAAGTTGGTGACCGTTGGGATGTATGGATCCCTGCAAGTCTGGGCTATGGAACCAGAGGGAATACGACGATTCTTCCCAATACTGTTTTAAATTTTGAAATGGAGCTATTGGATGTAAAATAAAATAGTTTGAAATAATAAAAAAGCCCCTGCAAAAACAATTGCAGGGGCTTTTTTATTTGGATCTTATATAAAACAATTAAAGGCTGTCTCACGACAACCCCTAACCAAACTTTGTTAACCTTAAATCTAATACTATTATGAAAAAACCACGATACAAAGATACGGGTTGTAATTGTTCTGACAATACTTTTGGGTGTAATATATGTTAAGGAGATACTACTAAATAGTGAAAGGTTGTTAGCTAATATCAAAGGATGTTTTATTTGTTCTATTATCGTTTTATTGTTCGGCGTAGCGAGGACGCTACGCCGAACGTAAGAACGTAAGAACGTAAGATCCGTGCTGGTAAATTATCTAACACCGCTACACTGAAAAATGGATGTGACGCTGAACAATAGAAACTCTGTAAAATAGTTGTACCTTTGTGGGTTGTATAATATATGGAAGAGGATGGTTGTTATTGATCAGGTGGAAGAGGTAAAGGAGAAGGCGCTGGCTGTTACGGTGGGATTCTTTGATGGGGTGCATATGGGACACCGGTTTCTGATACACGATTTGAGGGAACGGGCAGATGCCTGTGGACTTTCTCCGGCAGTGATTACGTTCCGGACTCATCCACGGGCTGTTTTGCATGCAGATTATCAGCCACAGCTTTTAAATACATACGAAGAGAAGTTGTATCAACTTTCTACAATAGGTGTTGATTACTGCATCGTGCTTGATTTTACTCCTGAACTGGCGGCTTTGCCGGCACAGGAGTTTATGAGAAAGGTGTTGGTACAACAGTTGGGCGTGAAGCTGTTACTGGTTGGTTATGATCACCGGTTTGGGAATAACCGGACAGATGGGTTTGAACAGTATGTGGAATATAGCAAAGCGTCCGGTATAGAGGTTATCCAATCGCTTCCTTACCACAGGGATGGTTTGCATATCAGTTCTTCTACTATCAGGAGGTGCCTGGAGGAGGGGAAAGTGAAAGAGGCGAATCAATTGCTTACTTATCCATATCAACTGACAGGACATATTATCCGGGGGAACCGGATCGGGCGTACCCTGGGTTTTCCTACTGCGAATATACGTATCAATGATGCCGGGAAGGTGATTCCGGCTGCCGGTGTGTATGGAGTAGAGGTGCTGTGGCGTGAAAACAGATATAACGGTATGTTGCATATAGGCAACCGCCCGACTGTGAATAAAGGGGATGAACTGAGCGTTGAGGTACATATTATTGGTTTTGAGGGCGATATTTATGATGATGAGATCACACTTCTTTTTAAAGAATATGTACGTGGGAATGTGCGGTTTGATTCTTTGGAGGAGTTGCGGCAACAATTAGAGAGAGATAAAGAGTATATAACCCGGTTAATGGAGACGAAAGAAAATGGAACAGTTTTATGAGGCAATAGATCTTTTAAAGGGAATGGTTGCGATTCCTTCTTATAGCAGGGAGGAAAATCAGGTGGCTGATTTTCTGGAGAAAAACTTTCGTTTATTGGGCTATAATCCTCAACGTGAAGGGAATAATGTTTGGATTCAGGCTGCCGGCTATGATGCATTGAAACCTACTATTTTATTAAATTCGCATATAGATACTGTTAAGCCTGTATCCGGGTGGACGGTGAATCCTTTTTTACCGGAGGAAGATGATAACGGGAAGATTACAGGGTTAGGGAGTAACGATGCCGGAGCAAGTGTTGTGTCTCTTTTTACGGCTTTCCGTCTGCTTATTGAAAAGCAACAACCTTATAATCTGATTTTTCTGGCCTCCTGTGAAGAGGAGGTTTCCGGCAGGGAAGGCATAGAGAAGGCATTAACGAAGCTTCCGCCTGTTGATTTTGCTGTGGTGGGTGAACCTACCGGGATGCAGCCGGCAGTGGCTGAAAAGGGGCTGATGGTGCTGGATTGTACCGTGCGGGGTAAGTCCGGTCATGCTGCCCGTAACGAAGGGGAGAATGCGATTCTGAAAGCAATTCCTGTTATTGAGTGGTTTAGTACGTATCGTTTTCCGAAACAGAGTGAATTTCTGGGGGCGGTAAAGATGAGTGTTACCATTATACAGTCAGGTACACAGCATAATGTGGTACCTGATGCATGTGTGTTTACTGTGGATGTCCGGACAAATGAGTGTTACTCCAACGAACAGTTGTTTGAGTTGATAAAGGAGCATGTATCCTGCGAAGTGGAGGCTCGTAGTTTCCGGTTGAATTCATCGCATACACCGGCTGGCCATCCGTTCCTGAAACGGGCAGGCCTGTTGGAGCGTATTCCGTTTGGTTCTCCTACGTTAAGCGACCAGGCACTGATGAATTTTCCTTCCGTTAAAATAGGGCCGGGAGACTCTGCCCGTTCCCATTCGGCAGATGAATATATATATGTACATGAGATTCGCGAAGCAATTGACCTGTACGTGCGTTTACTGGATGGCCTCCGGCTGTAATTACCCGTTTAGCCAGGGGCGCGGGTTCTGTTTTTCTTTTTCTTTGCGGATTTCGAAGTGTAGGATGGTTGCGTTTCCGTCTTCGGTATCTGTAAATATCTTACCTATGGGTTGTCTGGTATCTACTTTATCTCCTTTTTTTACGTATACATCCGTCAGGTTGCTGTAGATCGTGAGGTAGTTGCCATGGCGTACAATTACGGAATAGTTGTAACCGGGCACTTTGAATATGGTTGTTACTTCTCCTTTGAATACGGATAGGGCATCTGCGCCGGGTGTGGTCTGGATATCAATACCGTTGTTGTTTACCCGTACGTTTTTAAGCTGTGGATGTGCGTGCTCTCCAAAATGTCCCACTACTGTATACCGGCCGGATACCGGAAAAGGTAGTTTACCGCGATTGCCGGCAAAGTTGTCGGATAGTACTTTTTCTTCTTTTGTCATCGCATATCCACCTTTGCTGTCGGCAACCCTTTGTGAGGAACTTTGTGATTGAGCCAGTTTTTTGCGTTCGGCTTCTGCGCGGGCTATTTCGGCTGCAATCTGTTTTTCGATCTGTTTATCTAATGCCTGTGCCTGTTGCCGTTTCTTTTTGAGATCGGCCTGTAGTTGGTTTTGTTTTTTGGTTAATTGTTGTACTTCGTTTTTCTGGGTTGTCTCTTCCTGGGATAGCTTTTTGTTTTCGGCTTCTCTTTCCGCAAGGAGTGCCTGTTTTTCGGAACGGGTTTTCTCCAGTGCTTCCTTTTTAAGGTTGATTTCTTCCTGTTTGGCTATGATTTCTGTGGCCTGTTGTTTTTGCCAGTTGGCAAATTCCTGCAGGTAACGGAAACGGCGGAAAGATTGGGTGAAGTTTTCTGCCGATAGGATGAACAGTAGTTTATCCATGGATGAATGGCGTTTATACAAGCCCTGTACGGATTTGGTATAATTGCCTTTTTTCTCGTTTAACTCTTTTTCCAGTGTGGCAATCTCTTTGTTCATGGCAGTGATGTCTTTATCTATGCCGTTGATTTCCTGATTCAGGAGGTTGATTACCTTTTTACGGGAAAGTATCTGCTGGGAGAGCAGGTTGAGTTTGTTGAGGGAGTTTTTGGTTATTTTGGTTGCCTCCTGTAACAGTTTATCTGTTACTTCTATGTCTGCCAGTGCTTTCTTTCGTTGCGCTTCCAATTCTTTCACCTTTGCCGAATTTTGTCCGGAAAGGGTGAAGGTTAGTATCAGGAAAAGGGTGAACAACGTGTATCGCATAGGGATCTACAGGTTTTTAGTGAGACTTTTCAGTATGCTATCCAATGATACTTTTGTGTATTTTGAAGGGATAGAGCTGTCAATGCGTAACGCTTCGTTGAGCTGTACCCTTGAGAATCCTATTTGTATTCCTCCTTTCGAAGTTTCGTTTTCCAGTACTTTTATATCCATCAGCATAGGAAAGGTTTGTGCCTCTACCATCCGGAAATCCGAATAGTTCCAGTCCAGATGGTATATGTACGAGGAATCTGATATTCTGGTAGACAATATTTTCTCTTCGCCATCGGCAGTGAAGGCATAGAGGATATCCATATCGTCGCGGATACGTATTTCGGCCACAGGGCCTTCCTGTAGTAAGGTGAACCGGTTATATTCGTCCGGCGAGAAGTCTTTTTCGCCCGGAATGAATATATGGTTTGTGAAAAGTGCCTGTAGGTTGTAGAAGTTGAAAGCAATAGGTGTCTGCGAACGTAATTTTTCGTAATTGTCGTTTACGTACCGTTTGTTGAGCCTATCGATTACCAATACATTTTCGGGGGTTAGTTCGATCCGGAATACTTCGAAACCTAACAAGGGCACTACTGATAAATGAATGATGCTGTCTTTAATCATTTTCAGGTCTACACGTGAACTAAGGTTTTTATTGGGCAGATCCAGATTTACGTTTAATCTTGCCGACAGTGTGTTATACGAAAGTGCCTGTTCTTTCAGGGAGGTGAAAAATTCACTTTCCTGTTTCACTCCTCCGGCTGCGACAGTACCTACCCGTTTGGTGGATTTACATCCGCTGATGATTACTATCAGTGTAAGAAACAGGCAGATTGCCTGTGTATAATATAAAATTCTTTTTTTCATTTTGCTTGTATATCTTCAATATATTTACCTTCTGAGATTTTCCGATCCAGTATTTCATCTTCTTTTCCCAGTTCTTTTGCCTTTTTCCACTGTTCGAGAGCCTTTTCATGGTCTCCGCTCATATATAGAATATCGCCGTAGTGATCGATCAGTTCGGTATTGTCTGTTTTATCGTTATCCAGTGCCTTTTCAATATAAATTTTGGCCAATGTATAATTGCCCTGCATGAAGTAGATCCATGCGTAGGTATCGAGGTATGTGGGGTTGCTGGGTTCTTTACGAATGGTTTGCCCACTCATTCGTTCGGCCTTTGTAAGGTCTTTTTTTGCCAGCGACAGGAAGTAGGCATAGTTATTTAAGACCATGACATTCCCTTCGTTGTATTTAAGCGCCTCTTCGTACGATTCAAAGGCTTTGTCCATATTTCCCATCTGGTAGTATACATCGCCTATCTGTCCATAGAAATCGGAGAGGTAAGGAGTGTTTTCCTGTGGGATGTTGGCTATACCGTTCCGGTAGGCTTCGAGTGCGGCAGAGTAATCCTGTTTTTGATGGTAGGCAATACCCAGATAGAAGTAATATCCCGGTGCGTCAGGGAATAGTTCGATACATTTTTTACATACTCTGATCACCTCTTCCAGGTCTTCTGTGCGGAGCGAGAGTTGTAATAACTGTTGCCAGGCTCCTACGTTTTCCGGTTCCATTTCTGTGATCAGCCGGAGCTGGAAGCGGGCTTCTTCGTTTTTCTCCTGTAGTATCAGTAAACTACCATACATTAATTTTAATTCTGTTTCTTCCGGATGGTTCTCTATTAGAGCCTCGAAGAGGGTATTGGCATTTTCTACATCTTTTTTGGATTGCTGCAGGGTGATAATATAGCGTGAAAGGATATTTACTTTGGTATCGATATCCAGTTTTTCGTTTAACAGGGCATTCTCTATTTCTTTTTCTGCTGCGTCTTTATCGCCGGTTACCTCGTAATAGTTAGCCATTGCAACAATATAATAGGGGCTTTCCGGGTCGATGGTGCAGGCTTTATCGTATGCCGCTAACGCTTTTTGTGTTTCATTTTTTTCCAGAAACAGGTCGCCGAGGATGATCTGGTAGCGGGATTCCATAGGGAATTTATCTACCAGTTTCTCTATTTCACCAATTGCATTTTCTTCTTCTCCTAATATGCTATATAAGCGATATTTCTGCATAGAAAGCATTTCGCTCATCCTGATGCTTGATTCGAGGGAGTTGAAGGCTTCTATGGCGCGTTCTATTTCGCCCTGTTGTGTGAGGGCTTCCGCCAGGTAATAATTTAACTCTACCTTTTCGGGGTATTGTTTTACTAATTCTTCAAATTCCTGCGCCGCTTCGCCAAACATGCCCAGTCCCCTGGTTATATTGGCTAAGGCTATTTTGTAGGAAAAGTTATCCGAACTGTTTGCTACGGCTGCTTTTAATAATTGTACGGCTTTTTCCGGGCGGTTGAGTTGTATATAGAAAGAGGAGAGTTCGAAAAGCAGGGGAGCTGCTGTCGAGTCGATTGCCAGGCAATAGTTGAACGCATCGAATGCTTCACTGTATTTTCCGCTGTTTTTCAGATTTAAACCTTCATAGTAAAAGTAATCGAATTTTCGTTGGTCGGCCATACTTAAACTGTTTTTCTCTTTTTTGCCTGTTTCTTTTGCAGGCATACTTTTAACCGGCATCAGTAAGGCACCGGATATCCAAAAGAGAAAAGAGATGTAGTATATTTTTTTCAACATATTCAATCTTGTTGTATGCAATCCACAGTTAGATTATATTGGTTTACTCTTTACCTGTGTGTCCAAAACCTCCGGCACCGCGTTCGGTTTCGTTTAACACCTCTACCGGTTCCCATGTGATCCGGCTATGTGTAGTGATAACCATCTGGCAAATACGTTCTCCATCATTAACCGTAAACTCTTCATTGGAAAGGTTTACCAGAATAATTCCTATTTCGCCCCTGTAATCGGCATCGATTGTTCCCGGTGTATTTAATAAACTGATTCCATGCTTGAGAGCCAGGCCGCTACGGGGGCGCATTTGTGCTTCGTAGCCATCCGGCAGGGCTATATACAGCCCGGTAGGAATTAATTTACGTTCCAGGGGTTTTAAGGTAACCGGCTCCGACAGGTTGGCACGAATATCCATTCCTGCAGATAAAGAGGTTGCATACTGAGGTAATGGATGATGGGACTTATTAATGATTTGAATTTGCATATATTTTATTATTCTAATTGTCATTGAACAGACAAAGATAATAATAAACTATTTATTATCTTTTTTCCCAGTCTCCGTTATCTTTAATTAACTGAATGAGGCGGGTAACAGCTTCTTCTTCAGGAATGTTTTTCAGGATACACTCTTTTCCTTTGTACAGGTTTATTTTGCCTTTGCCGGAACCTACATAACCATAGTCCGCATCTGCCATTTCTCCCGGCCCGTTTACGATACATCCCATGATTCCGATTTTTAATCCTTTCAGGTGGGAAGTGGCTGCTTTAATGCGGGCAATGGTAGATTGCAGGTCGTAGAGTGTACGTCCGCAACCGGGGCAGGAGATGTATTCCGTTTTGCTGATGCGGGAACGGGTTGCCTGTAAGATGCCGAACATGCAGCTATCGGATAGCCTGGGTTCGCACTCTTCATTATTCAGCATAATACCGTCTCCCAGTCCGTCGAGCAGTAATGTGCCGAAGTTGATTCCTGCTTTGACCTGTAGCGATTCGATATCTTTTTCTTTATAGTCCCTGTGCAGGATAACCGGAACATCGCAACCGGCAGCTGCCAGTTTCTGAAATGCGGCTCGTTGGGCTCCAATACCGTTTTTGTTGTGGGTACTTAGTATGACAACGATTTCCGGTGTGCCGGCCAGTATTTTTATTGTTTCCTCCGTCAGGTCGCTGTTGGTAAAGCGGATGAATTTTAAAGGTGCATCGTACTGTTGTATTTCGGATATTTCGGATGCGATGAAGAAAGGGTAGGCATTGGGTAATGGTTTCCAGAAATGGGCATCCACCAACAGGCGGAATGTATCCGGGAGGTTTTCGGGGTCTTCTTTCCCGATGTAGAGGTAATCCGGACGGCATAGCGGGTCGAATTCGAAGTTGCCGTTTCGCCTGTCAGAGATAACTATAGGTACCTGGTTTCCTCCTGTGTTGCCTGTTTTCCGGCTCACACGTTTTTGCATAGCGGTGTGTTGGTAGCCGGAAATAGCCGTTCCGGTTACAGTGGGGCCCTCTTTTCGCTCGCTGATGTATTCTACTATTTTCCGTGCAACAGGAATTTCGGCTTCCGGGTCTTCGCTTAATGATACCCGGATGGTATCGCCGATGCCATCAACCAGTAGCGCACCGATGCCTACTGCACTTTTGATCCTGCCATCTTCTCCGTCGCCGGCTTCGGTTACTCCCAGATGCAGGGGATAAGACATGCCTTCTTTTTCCATGGTTTCGGCCAATAGGCGTACAGTTTTAACCATGGTCACAGTGTTAGAGGCTTTGATAGATATCACGACATCCGGAAAATTTACTTCACGGCATATCCGGAGGAATTCCATGCACGAGGCCACCATGCCTTCGGGAGTATCTCCATACCGGCTCATGATGCGGTCTGAAAGCGATCCATGGTTTACACCAATCCGTACGGCGGTTTGGTGTTCTTTGCAGATATCCAGGAAAGGCACTAAGCGTTCGCGTATTTTTTCTATTTCGGCGGTATACTCTTCGTCCGTGTATTCAATCAGGTTGAAGGTTTTTACCCGGTCTACGTAGTTGCCCGGATTGATGCGTACTTTGTCGATGTTCCGGGCAGCTACGTCGGCGGCTGCCGGATTGAAATGGATATCCGCAACAACAGGTGTGTTGTATCCCTGTTCTACCAGTCTTTTTTTGATTTCTCCCAGGTTGCGGGCTTCCCGTTCTCCCTGTGCAGTGAAGCGTATGTATTCGGCACCGGCTTCTATCATCCGGATGGATTGCCTTACGGCAGCACCGGTATCCATAGTGGATACATTTCCCATGGTTTGTAAACGTACCGGATACATTCCTCCCAGAGGAGTATTTCCTATGTGTACAACAGAAGATTGGCGACGGTGGTAGTTGAAGATGTCCATTTTTTTATAGTAGTCAAGTAGTTATCAGTCGTTTCACGAGTTAGTAGTCAAGTAGTTAAGTAGAATTTATTCCTGACTACTAAGGAGTATAACGACTGATAACTACTTGACTACTTAACTACTTTTATTCTTAATTAGTTTTGTATTTAAATGAGATTTGTGATAACTCTTCGTTGGCTTTTACGATTTTCTTTTTCAGATCTTCTTTGTAGTCTGCCAGTTTTGTTTGTAGTGCTTCGTCTCCTACAGACAGGATTTGTACAGCCAGGATGCCGGCGTTGAGGGCTCCGTTAATGCCTACAGTGGCTACCGGAATTCCCGGAGGCATTTGTACGATTGCCAGTAAAGCGTCCATACCGTCCAGCGTAGAGTTAATAGGTACTCCGATGACCGGCAGGGTAGTCATGGATGCGATTACTCCACAAAGATGTGCGGCCATTCCGGCTGCCGCGATGATTACTTTGATGCCTCTGTCTTTGGCTCCTTTTGCAAATGCTTCTACTTCTGCCGGTGTACGATGTGCCGACAAAGCATGCATTTCAAAAGGGATTTCCATTTCATCCAGAAACTTCGCTGCTTTTTCCATGATGGGCAGGTCTGATGTGCTGCCCATGATTATACTTACGATTGGTGTCATATTGCCTTCTCTTAGTCCCCCTTCAGGGGGCCGGGGGGTTATATAATTGCTTTATATTCTTCTGCGGATAATAATTCTTCTAACTGTGATGCGTCCGTGATGGCTACTTTGATTAACCAGCCCGCGCCGTATGCATCTTCGTTTACCAGTTCCGGTTGTTCTTCAAGGGCGGGATTTACTTCCAGTACTTCGCCGCCTACCGGCATAAACAGGTCGGAAACTGTTTTAACAGCTTCAATTGAACCAAATACTTCTTCCTGACCGAGTGTTTCTCCTTCGGTGGTGATATCTACATATACAATTTCGCCCAGTTCGCCCTGTGCATAATCTGTAATTCCAACATAGGCTGTATCGCCTTCTACACGAACCCATTCGTGATTTTTTGTGTACTTTAACTCAGCGGGAAAGTTCATAACTGTTGATTTTTATTTGATGAATAAATAGAATAAGACTGACTTGATTGAAAACAGGTAGGTACAGAGGAATCCCAACAGAAAGCCACTGTACACCTGCATGGGGGTATGCTTTTGCAGAATTACCCGGGATGTGCATACCAATCCCGCCGCGATCATGAAAAGTATGAAAGCGGGCCAGAGATTTAACATGTAGACCCGGCACATGTCCATAACGGCTCCCATTAGTCCGCCAATACCCAGGGCATGGGCACTGATTTTCCAGAAGAAGTTGATACAGAAAGCTATTAATAATGCTATACCGGTACCCAGTGCCAGGTTCAATAACCAATCCGGTACCCGCATCCGGTACATCAGGAAAATGCAGGTAGTAGTAGAAAATATCATGATCAGGTATGGGATTACTCTCTCTCTTCTGTTGGTTAGTTCCAGATCAGAGACTCCACCAATCCTGACGAGCAAATAGATGAACAGACCCGGCACTATTGCTGTAGTTGTGAAAACCCCTCCGAGTAAAACCTGTTTAACATGTACCGGATAGATGGCCAGATACGTATAGGATAATGCCAGAAGTACCCCATACGTTAGCATTAGTAACGGATGAAGAACAATGGAAACAATATTTGCAAATAGTCTCATCGCTTACAAATTTATATTTCTTTTCGCAGACGTGCAACCGGTATATCCATTTGTTCCCGGTATTTTGCTACAGTACGCCGGGCAATTACATATCCTTCGGCTTTTAATATTTTAGCAAGTTCGTCGTCTGTCAACGGTTTCCGTTTATCCTCCGCCTGTATATGATCTTTCATGATCTTTTTTACTTCGCGTGTCGACACCTCTTCGCCACTATCGGTATGCATTGATTCGGAGAAGAAGTATTTCAACGGATAAATCCCGAAATTGGTTTGCACATATTTACTGTTGCTTACCCGTGAAATGGTGGATATATCGTATCCGGCTCTTTCTGCCACATCTTTCAGGATCATTGGTTTGAGAGAAGATTCTTCGCCGGTGAAAAAGAAATCGCGCTGTAACTGGATAATTGCTTCCATGGTACGGTGCAGGGTTTCCTGTCTTTGGCGGATAGCATCAATAAACCATTGGGCTGAATCGAGTTTTTGTTTTACAAATTGTACCGCGTCGCGCATTTCTGTTGTTTGGTTTGCTTTGTTGGCGGTATAATTCTCCAGCATATCCCGGTATTCCGGGTTTACTCTCATTTCGGGTATGCCTCTGTTATTCATGGAAAGATATAACTCTCCATTGATAGCCTCTACAAGAAAATCGGGCGTAACCTGGCTCAGGATTGTTTCCATTGAGCCACCCCAGCCATTTCCGGGTTTGGGGTTTAATGTGGTGATTTTCTGAATAGCTGCTTTTAATTGCGGTTCTTTAATAGATAAAGAACGCAGGATTTTATCGTAATGTTTACGGCCGAACTCGTCAAAATGGTTGCGCAGTATCTGCGTAGCCAGTTGCACAACGGCAGTCTGCTCCCGTTTTTCGAGTTGTATCAATAAACATTCTTTCAGATTACGGGCAGCTATGCCGGGAGGGTCAAAATCCTGCACGATTTTTAATACCTCTTTAATGTCTTGTAGCGAAACCTCTTGTCCGGCCTGGAAAGCCAGATCATCTGAAATAGCAGATAATTCACGTCGCAGGTACCCGTCGTCATCAATATTTCCGATAATGTATTCGGCGATCAACATTTCTTTTTCCGGTAGTTCCCTTAGTCCTAATTGTTGCAGGAGGAACTCGTTGAGGGATTGTCCGGCAGAAAAAGGTATATCCTCTTTGCGTTCGGTGCGTTCCCGTATCTCCCTTAATTTGTAATCAGGAATATCATCTTCGGTCAGGTAATCGCCCAGTAAAAGGTCGGTTTCTTCTGTCCGGTTTTCGTCTGCCTGGTCGCCAATATGTTCAAACTCCTCAGCTATGTCGCTTCCTTCTTCCAGTGCGGGGTTCTCTTCCAGTTCATGTTTTACCCGCTCTTCGAGTTCGATAGAGGGTAATTCCAGCAACCGGATCAGCTGAATCTGCTGCGGAGAGAGTTTTTGTTGTAATTTTTGCTGTAGATGCTGTTTTAACATATTGTTTTTTTACTGTTCAATAATTCTACATTGCAAATATAACTTTTTCGGATAAACCAACCTTGTTCTCTTTTAATATAAATCTATTACAGATCAAAAGGTGAAATTTTATCCCACCGCCTGCGGGTGTTTGACAGGAGTATCTCATTTAACAAAGAAAATTCCTCTTTTTGATAACTTCCCTGTATCTCTCCTTTTGCCAGGTAATGAATCCGGTCGCAACAGCCGGTCAGCGTTTCAAAAATATGTGAAGTGATAATCAGGGTTTTTTGTTCGGAACGTAATTGCGCGATAATCAGGAGAAGCATCTGTACGCTTTCCAGATCCAGGCCGTTGAATGGCTCATCCAGTATTATGACCGGTTTATCCTGTTTGATGATGGCTAACAGAGCCAGCTTTTTACACATTCCGGTCGAGTAGGTATCTGTTGTTTTCCGGAGTGGGAGAGAAAATGCCTCTGCCCATTTGGAATAGTTAAACTCTTTTCTGTTTTCCGGAAATAGTTTCAGGTATTCGTAACCTGTCATATTCGGATAAAAATAGTTTGTGGCTTCCAGATATCCGATGTCTTTCCGTTTCAGGGGCTGTCCGTTGTAATCAACCGAACCGCTTTCAGGTGCGATAAACCCGTACAATGTGTTAAGTAAGGTTGTTTTTCCTGCACCGTTTAGCCCTACTAAGCCATGTACCTGGCCTGTTTGAAGTGACAGGGATATGTTTTTCAGTATGTTTTTCCCTTTTTCGTAAGATACTGTCAGGTTATTTATGATAAGCATCGAGGTAGGGTTTTAATTGAACAATAGCTTTCCGGTAATATTTGACCAGAAATAAAAGGGTGAAAGGTGCAAAAAAAAGGAAGTATAATGCCCAAAAAAGAGAATCCTACACCTATTTGTCCGTTTACCAGTTTTTGCCGGGTATATAAAATGCGTATTTTGTAAAGATAAAAAGAGCGATATTTAAACATGAAACAATGAAGTAATAGGTTATAATCCACCATTGATCCGGATAAATCAATATGTACACCATACAGACCGGGAGAAGAGAAATTCCGTAAACCGCCAGATTTGTTTTTAATTTATTTTTCAGGAATTGAACCGGAGTATACTCTCCGCTTAGAAGAACCGGAAGAGATTCGAAAGCCGAAAAACAGTTCAGGAAGCAGGCTGTGTAAAGAAAGAGGATGCCTAATGACAGGTAAGGAAGCAGAAGTGCACCCCATCCTGCCAGATAGAAAAATACCATAGCGATACCTGCAGAGCGAAATCCTGTCCGTATTTCGAAAGTATTGAACGGGAGAATATCCGGTACCGGAATACCTGTACGGTTTTTGCGGAAGGGTTGTTTTATAAAACTGATCCCCATACCTGCGGTAAGTAATAGTAGTGCGGGCATCCACTGTTGACGTATTAATAGTAAAGCCAATAGGGGGGGAGGAGAGTAAAAAATAATCAACCCCAAATACTTTGTAGCTATTTTCTTCCAATAGGCAGATAAAATGGTAATCTTTTCGTTGCAAATGGATATACAACATAAAAACAGATAGGACACCTGCCAATAAAAAAGCATTTGGAGTTTCTTTTATCCAGCCAAAACAAACATATCCTACTATGAGAAACAGCAACAAAAAAAGAAGAAAATAAGGAACCGGAAATTCCTTAATAAACTTAGTTCCCTGTTGCAGCCGAAAATATAGAAATCGTGTGTTTATCATTTTTTATTATCTTTATCCAATTGGATAACATGTTACCGTCTTTAATAAACAAAAGTATGAAAAAGTATAGTTGTTTTATTATTTCTCTGTTTTTTTCCTGCTTTGCTTATGCCCAAACGATCCGGCAGGAAATAAATCCTCCGCAGGAGTATGTTCGCCCGGAAGTACCGTCCACTTCGTTTGCCGCTTACTTACGGGATTTACCTTTATTGCCGGAAGGGAGTAAAGTACTTTTATATAATGGTGAAGAGAAAGGGAATCAGCGTGCTGCATACAGAGTGGTAGATCTGGATATCGGGAAACGTGATCTGCAACAGTGTGCCGATGCGATTATTCGGTTACGTGCCGAATATCTGTATAAACAGAAGCAGTACAGGAAGATTCATTTTAATTTTACAAACGGTTTCCGGGCTGATTATAAAAAATGGGCGGAAGGTAACAGCATCCGGGTAGATGGGAATAAGGTGAACTGGTATTCTTCGAAAGGTGAAGACTATTCGTATGCTACCTTCCGCTCGTATCTGGATATTGTTTTTATTTATGCCGGTACCGCTTCGTTGTCAAAAGAACTGGTAAAAACAGCCTATTCGGATTTACAGCCCGGTGATGTTTTTATACAGGGAGGTTTCCCGGGGCATGCAGTTATAGTAGTAGATGTAGCCGTTCATCCTGCTACGGAAAAAAGTATTTCTGCTGGCTCAGAGTTATATGCCGGCCCAACATATCCATGTACTTATCAATCCCCGGAATACAGCTCTTTCCCCCTGGTATGAACTGGAAGAACAATCTACCGGAAAAGTATATACACCGGAATGGACGTTTGAGAAAACTGATTTAATGCGTTTTCCGTAAGGATGTAAAATTTAATAAAATAATCGTTACCTTTGTTGCCGTAATTATGGTGTAACTACCGTACCGCCGTAAGGTAGTTAGTAAAAGGGAATCCGGTGTAAATCCGGAGCTGTACCCGTAGCTGTAAGTTCAATAAAACCCCGGCAACTTCATTGCCACTGACGTAGTAAATGAAAAATGAAAAGCGAAAAATGAAAAATATGAGTAAACCCAATTTTTCATTTTTCATTATTCACTTTTCATTGAAGAGTTGGGAAGGCAGCCGATGATGGGGAGAACAAGCCAGAAAACCTGCCATAGTTTAGTTTGTTTCAGTGCCTCGGGTAAAGGTATTGCTAAACTACATCATTATGCAGTCTGGTATTTATAGAAAGATTCTTTGTTTGATTGGGATTACTTTGTCTTGTTCCGGTATGCTCCGGGGGCAGGAGAGAGACTCTATGAATATACGTGAACTAACGGATGTGGAGATCGTAGAAAAAAGACGTACTTCGGTAACCCGCGAGTCAGCTCCTGTACAGTTATTGGAGAAAGGACGGATTGAACAGTTGGGGCTGCAAAATCTTTCGGAAGCTGTCCGGCGTTTTTCCGGCGTAACCGTCCGGGATTACGGAGGTGTTGGTGGTTTAAAGACTGTTTCGGTAAGGAGTCTGAGTGCACACCATACGGCGGTTAGCTATGATGGGGTAACCATTACGGATGCTCAAAGCGGACAGGTCGATATCAGCCGTTTTTCTCTGGATGATGTGGAATCCGTTTCGTTAGTTATGGGGCAATCCGACGAAATATTCCAGACGGCACGAATGTTTGCTTCTGCCGGGGTGCTGAGTATAAAAACAGAGAAACCTTCTTTCGAACATCGGAGTTTTTATTTGCAGGGAGGGGTAGATGCCGGATCGTTTGGGTATGTAAATCCCTCTATCCGGTATGGGCAGAAATTAAATAAAACCTATTCTTTTACTCTTCATTCGGACTGGATGCATGCGGACAGCCGTTATCCTTATTCTACTTCGTATGAGAATATCCATATGGAAGGAAAACGAAAGAACAGTGATATTGAAAGTTTCCGTACCGAGATTAACCTATATAGTGACTGGCAGCAAAAAGGAACCTTACAGGTAAAGGGATACTGGTTTGATTCGGAGCGTGGATTGCCGGGTAGCCTGATATATCGCGAAGATTATTCCGTAGAACGTTTACAGAATAAAAATGGTTTTGTACAGGCTGCTTACCAGAATTCTTTGCATGAAAAAGTATCGTTGAAAGCGTTTGCAAAAGTAGATTATGCACGGACACGCTATCAGGATTTCCATAGTGCTTATCCGGATGGTCATAAAACTGACCGCTATACACAGAAAGAATATTATGGTTCGGTGGTACTGGGATACGAGCCTTTTAAAAGGGTGCGTTTTGTGTTGTCGCAGGATTTTTATAAGAATGAACTGGAGGCGACATTGAATAATTTTGCTGATCCCAGACGGTATACTTCGCTAACTATCATAGGGGCACAATACCGGAATAGCCGTTTTACTGCAACGGGTAGTTTGCTGAATACGTTTATTAAAGAGGAGGCTGAAACATATGATCCATCAAAAAGTAAACGTCTCTCTCCCGCGGTAAGTTTTTCTTACCGGCTTTTTCCTCATTATAACTTACGTGTACGGGGTTCTTATAAGGATATTTTCCGTACGCCTACTTTTAACGACCTTTATTACGGGCAATCAGCAAAAAAATCGTTGAAACCGGAGAAAGCCCGGCAGTATAATCTGGGGGTAACATGGAGTGGGGAGGTAACTCTGTTAGCGATAGATTATTTGAGTGTTTCGGCAGATGGGTATTATAATCAGGTAAAGGATAAAATTATAGCCTTTCCAACGATGTTTATCTGGCAGATGACCAATATGGGGCAGGTGAATATCAAAGGGATTGATTTTAATCTCTCTTCCCGTTTTGTGCTTCCTGCAGGCATGTTCCTGCGAATGTATGGAAATTACAGTTGGCAGGATGCTACGGATGCTACCGAAAAGGGTTCTAAAGTATATGGGCATCAGATACCCTATACGCCTGTACATACCGGAAATACATCGGTTACGTGGGAGAATCCCTGGGTAAATATTAGCTGGCTTTTAACCGCTGTTGGCCAACGGTATTCAATGGCACAGAATATAGAACAAAACCGGATGCCGGGATATGTGGAGCAACAACTCTCCTTCAACCGGGATATAAAGTGGAAAGAAGTTCTTTTGAAACTTCATGTGGAAATATTAAATATCGGTGATGTATCGTACGATGTGATCCGGTATTATCCGATGCCGGGCCGGACGTTCCGCGCCGGGGTAAAAGTGATTTATTAACTACATTAATTATAATACAATGAAGAAAAACTTATTTGTTTATCTGTTGAGTGGTTTGTTTTTGTGTGTGGGGTTGATTTCGTGTGACGATAAAGAGGATAACGGAGGGGATAATGTCATATTGAGCCCCAGAAGTTTTTATTTATTGAGTCGCGGAAATGAAAATCAGAATAATGCAGGTTTAGGATACTATGATGCGAAAGCGGAGGAATACATTCCGGATTATTTTGAGCAGCAAAATGGTGAAAAGCTCGGTGAATTGGCCGAGGATATGTTGATTTACGGGGGTAAGATGTATATTACCTTACCAGGTTCCAATTCTTTAATTGTAACTGACCTGAATGCGAAAATAGAAAAAGTTATTAAACCGGCAGGAGATGAACCATTAAAGCCTAAAACATTGGCCGCCTATAAAAACAATGTGTTTGTAACTTATTATGCGGGAGAGGCAGTTGCCGTATTAGATACTGTTACTCTTTCAATTACACAAACAATACCGGTAGGCCGTTATCCGGAGCAAATGGCTGTAAGTGGGAATAAATTGTTTGTAACTAATTCCGGTGGATTAGACTGGGAAAATGACCTGGGTTACGATAAAACAGTTTCAGTAATCAATTTGTCTTCTTTAGTGAAAGAAGAAGATATTGAAGTTGTAGAGAATCCTACAAAAATAACAGTAAATAGTCAGGGTGATTTGTTCGTGATTTCAATGGGTGATTATAAGACGATACCTAATTCCTTACAGAAAATTACAGAAAAAGACGGTAAATATGTTGTTACAAATGTTGGAAACGCTTCATTAATGCAAATAGTGGGTAATACATTATATGCATTGTATTCTCAAATGGTTTGGGATGAAGCAAAGGCCGACTTGGATATAATAGTTGAATATATTAAATACAATGCTATAACCGGTAACAAAGAAAGTGGTAGTTTTCTGAAAAATCCGGATATACCTAATCCATATTCACTTGATATTGATCCTCAAACTGGCTATTATTACATCAATGATTTTGTTTGGCAGGTAACAAATGACCTGTACATTTTTGATGCAAGCGGCAATAAAACAGGAATTCTTGAGACCGAAGCGCATGATGTAGCCGGAGTTTGGTTTCTCCCTTAACATAATAAAATTATGAAACAGTTCTTTTCTTTCTTTTTAGTTCTTTTCTTATTATCCTGTGGGCAATCATCTTCTAGAAAGGCGCATGATCTGGTCTTTTTTTCTGATCCGATTATATATGCTTCTGTATTTACGATTGATAGATATACGGATTATACAGTTGCCGAAGTAAAAGATCCCTGGGATAGTACACAAATATTGCAACGTTATATTTTGGTAGACAGGAACCGGCCGGTTCCCGAAGGACTGCCGAAAGGAACAATTTTACAAGTACCTCTTAGAAAGGTCGTTGTTTATTCGTCTGTGCATGCATCAATTATCGATCAATTGGGAGAAACAGACCATATTATCGGTGTTTGTGAACCTCAGTATATGGGATCGTTTATACAGGATAAAATTAAGGAAGGGAAAATTGTTGATTTAGGAGAGTCAACAGCACCTAATATTGAAAAGATCATAGATATTGGGGCGGAGGCAATTATTGTTTCTCCTTTTCAGAATATGGGGTATGGTACAGTCGAGAAATTGGGTATCCCAATCATTGAGTCGGCCGATTATATGGAGTCGCTTCCATTGGGGCGGGCAGAATGGTATAAGTTTTTTGGTTTGCTTTTTGATAGTGAAGAGAGAGCATATATTGTATTTGAAGAGACAGAACAACGGTATCTGGCATTGAAAGAGTTAACGGCAAGTGTTGAGTACCGTCCTACGGTAATCTCTGAAAAAAAATATGGTGCTTTCTGGTATATCCCCGGTGGTGATAGTTATACGGCTCATTTCTTTAAAGATGCCGGAGCGGAATATGTTTTTAACTATGTGCAGGGTGCTCAAACTGAGCCTTTCTCTTTCGAAACTGTATTGGACGAAGGGATAGAGGCAGACTTCTGGCTGATGAAATATCACATGGTAGATGAACTTTCTTACCGGGACTTACGTATGGAATATACCCCCTATGAAAATTTTGCAGCTTTTAAAAACAAACAGATTTATACCTGTAATACGGGTAAGGTTCCCTATTATGATGAATTTCCTATACACCCCGATTATCTGTTAAAAGATTTAATAAAGATATTTCATCCGGAGTTATTACCTGATTATGAGTTGAGATATTATCAACCGATGAAAAGGTAATTACTCTATATTACTCCTGTTTGGCATAGCGAGGACACCAATGCCGTCAACTTAAGAAAATAGTAGTCTTTGGTCAGAGGGGATTTGTAATCCCCGACTAACGAGTATTAGGATCTGTGATCCGACAAACAAATGAATACTCATTAAATAGAGAGTTAGGAATCTGTAAGCGGATTACAAATCCTTATATTCCACAGGCGGGGATTGCAAATCCCCTTCGACCAACAAAGATAAGGATCTATATTATCAAAGTATAGAGAACGCAGATTTCGCAGAAAACGCAGAATTTCGCATAATAATATTTAAAATAAAAAATCTGCGTAATTCTGTCTAATCTGTGTAATCTACGTTCCCTTTCGTACAGCTTCCAAATCAATTTTAATTTATTTTTTAGAACTACAATTCATCGTAATAGAAATAAAATATTTATCTTCCCGCAATTTTTAGACCTAAGTAAAATAGTTGAAGATAGAATGATGAAAAGCACTTGTTCTTTCACCGTTATTTGTCTGTATTTTTTCAGGCTGGTTCCGGACAATACATGTATTATATTCTATTTAGGTAATTGATGTATAAACACCGGTTTAATCAGGTGTTGAAAGAGTCTGTGGAATGAAATAGATCAATGGAAATATATAATGTAAAATGTGTTTGAAGATGAATTTTAAATTTATTAGTTGTGTATTATTAATTGGAAGTGTGTTTATCTCCTGCAATAAGCAGGGAAATAAGAATCAGGAAACAGGGCTTGTCCAGACTTCGGAAGAGTATTCCGTATCAGACTGTCTGTCGATAGCGGATACGTTATTGAATACTATTCTGGATAAATATGAGGTAAAGAAGTACGGACTGCTTCTGGAAACGTATCCGGTTAATCCGGATCATACGGTTTCTTACCTGGCAGAAGGAGCCGAACAGAAGAAAGAGCAGGAAGTTTCGTTTTTGTGGCCTTACTCTGGCATGCCTTCCGGACTGGTTGCTTTGTATAAACAGACCGGCGAAGAGAAATATCTCCATCTGATAGAACAACAAATTATTCCGGGGTTGCAGTTATACTGGGATCATACCCGTTTGCCTGCCTGTTACCAGAGTTATCCTCTTTTTAACGGTGAAAGCGACCGTTTTTATGATGATAACGATTGGCTTGCGATTGATTTCTGTGATTTGTACGAACTGACCGGGAAAAAAGAATACCTGCAAAAAGCAATTGATTTGCATACCTATATTTATAGTGGATGGGATGATAAGCTGGAAGGGGGCATTTATTGGTGCGAACAACAGCAAACATCTAAAAACACCTGCTCGAATGCTCCGGCAGCTGTTTTATGTATGAAGCTATATAAACAAACCGGAGAAACGAAGTATCTGGATCAGGCTAAGGAAACGTATAGCTGGACTAAAAAGTTTCTGGAAGACCCTCAGGATCATGTATATTGGGACAATATACGCCTGGACGGTGGTATAGGAAAAGAAAAATATACCTATAACAGCGGGCAAATGATACAGGCGGCTGTTTTGCTGTATGAAGCCACCAAAGATGACGAATATTTGCAGGATGCCCGTCAGACAGCAGCAGGTTCTTATAGTTATTTTGTTTCCAAACGAACCAATAACAGAGGCGGATCTATGGAATTTTATCCGGATATGCCCTGGTTTAATGTTATATTATTGAGAGGCCTTGTAGCTCTTGCACCTTATGATACGGCAACAGCTTATATACAGACCATGAAAGAAAATGTGTTGTATGCCTGGAATTATACCCGCGATGAAAACGGGCTATTGGGTAACCACTGGTCGGGTGTGGGTAACTCCAAATATAAATGGTTGCTTGATAATGCCTGCATGTTGGAATTATATGCTGAAATTTGTGAATTTTAAACGATAATATAAATCTCATAAAAAATTAGACCTTATGACAACTCGCCGTGATTTTCTTAGAAATGGAGGCCTATCCCTGGCAGGCCTTTTAGTTGGTGGCCGTAGTTTGGCAAGTGTGGCTGAATCAGCTGCAACAGCAAACCTGAATGCGGTTAAATATGTATCACAACGTCCTCCGGTGGAACAGAGACATTTTGTGTCGGATGTGATCGAAAAAGTAATTAAGGATACCAAAGCAAAGTTGAAAGATCCGAAATTGGCATGGATGTTTGAAAACTGTTTCCCCAGTACGCTGGATACAACCTGCGAATTCAAAATGGTTAACGGTAAGCCGGATACGTTTGTAATTACAGGTGATATACATGCGATGTGGTTGCGCGATTCGTCCGCACAGGTATTCCCACACATTCAGTTTGCGAATGATGATCCCAAAGTAAAACTGATGCTGGAAGGAGTTATCCGCAGACAAACCGAATGTATCCTGATAGACCCATATGCAAACGGTTTCAATGAAAACGGAGATGAAGTAGGACACTGGGATAGTGATAATACGGATATGAAAAATGAGTTGCACGAACGTAAATGGGAAATCGACTCTCTTTGCTACCCGATCCGTCTGGCTTACCATTATTGGAAAAAGACAGGTGATACTTCTCCTTTCGATTCGGACTGGGAGAAAGCTATGCTGTTGGTTCATCAAACATTTATCGAGCAACAACGTAAAGACAGTCTTGGACCGTATAAATTTACCCGTGTAACGGATCGCCAGGGAGATACTTTATTAAACGATGGTTGGGGAAGCCCGGTAAATCCTGTAGGATTGATCGTTTCTTCTTTCCGTCCGTCTGATGATGCCAGTTTGTTTGGTTTCCTGATACCCTCTAATATGTTTGCTATCACTTCTCTTCGCCAGCTGGCAGAGATGATGCGTGCAATTAAAAACAACAACACATTTGCTGCCAAATGCGAAGCGCTGGCAAATGAAGTAGAAGCCGCTGTTAAGAAATACGCAATTATTGAGCATCCTGAATTCGGTAAAGTGTATGCATTTGAAGTAGATGGTTACTATAACCACGTATTTATGGATGATGCAAATGTACCGAGTTTGCTGGCCATGCCTTATTTGGGCTGTATAGATGTAAATGATCCGATTTACCAGAATACCCGTAAATTAGTATTAAGCCCGATGAATCCGTACTTCTTTAAAGGTACAGCCGGAGAAGGTATTGGTGGACCACACATTGGTTTCGGTTATATCTGGCCGATGAGTATCATCATGCGTTGTAATACTACCAACGATCCCGAAGAAATCTGTAAATGCGTGAAAATGTTGCGTGATACCGATGCCGATACCGGGTTTATGCACGAATCATTCTATAAAGATAATCCGGCTGACTTTACCCGTTCATGGTTTGCCTGGGTAAATACCTTATTCGGTGAAATGATTTATCGTTTGGTAAATGAAGGAAAATTAGATATCCTGAATTCGCTGGATAAGTAATCCTGTAAATTAAACCTCCAAATATGTTCCCGGATCAAGTCCGGGAACAATTTTGTTTTTATTTTTTGTGAACAGGTTTTACGGAACCTGTTTTTTTATTTATATTTGTCGCTGTACCTTAACACTACTTAAACTTATGAACAAAAACACAATTTTATTTTCTTCCTTATTTACTATTGGCGTTGTTTCTAACGCATTGTGCCAGGATGTGAAACTTGAAGTCCATGATCCAACCTGTTGGGAAACTTTTGTGCAGGAATCAGTCAATCCATTGACAATAGATACCTTTGTTATTCAATCTTTTGAAGGAACAGAAGTACCTTATTGGGCTTTCGAAGATACAGGGGAACATACACCTGTCATAGTTGATGCTTCGCAACAGCAGGTAATGAACCAACGAGGAGACAGGTCTCTGGAATTAAAAGGAAATTGTCAAATCAGGTATGAATGGGAAAAGCCTGCCGGATACAATGTGCAAATATTTTCTTTTTATATCGCTGCCCGCAAAGTTAATTCCGGTGGTACTTTTACTGTAGCAATTGATAAAGGGAATACTACTGACATATTGTCTGAACTGAAAATTGCTCAATCGAATTATGCGCTTGATTTTGGACAGAATTTTACTACAGGAGCTATCAAAGACCGTATCTACATAAGTAATGCAGACCATATGAATATTACGACAAAGAACTTAGGTCCGGATGGAGCTTTTTTTATAGATTATATGACTGTATCCGGTTCCATAAAGCGGTATAGCTTATTCCGGGGAGAAGGGAGATGGGAAGATGTAGAAAAGTGGACACATCGCCCTGCTTACAGAAACCGGCATGCATTGGTTCAGGGAGAGGTTAATGTAAAAAGTGACGTCACGTGTAATCATCTTCATCTTGGAAATGGTTCCGTTTCTGTTCATTCCGGGTCCGGTTTAAAAAGTAATCAGACTCTCCTGCATGCACCCGGAAGTGCAGTTTATACTTTGGGAGAATGGGAGATGAAACAGGCAGGAGTCTATAAACATCTTCCGGAAAAAGGAAAATGGTATTTTGTATCTTTCCCGTTCGATGTGTATAAAAATGATATTGACCCGGCATTTGAATTAAAAGACGAAACTACAGATTTGTCCGGTAATTATTTATATGTCTTGACTTATGGCGGCGAGAATAGAAGTTATTCAAATTCGTTAGGGAATTGGAAAGTAGTTTCGGAGAATTATCCGGAAACGGTTCCTCTGTTTGAAAGAGGGAAAGGTTATCTGATCGCTTTGGATAAAGAGGCCTTTTCTTCGAATATTCTTTTTTCTTCTCAAGCTGGAAAAGAAATTATCTGGGATGCTGCGGATTATGAGAAATATGTTGACATACCTTTAAAGACTGATCAAATGGAAGATGCACATCATGGCTGGGTATTGTGTGGAAATCCGTTTCCTTCGCCTTTACCGTCGAAAAATATTTCCATTAACGGACAATCGGACCGGGATCTGTATTATTTTGACGGCGACAAATACCGTACGGTTCCTTTAAAAGGAGATTTTGTGTTACCTCCGTATTGTGCTTTCTTTTTAAAAGATGCTAATTCGTTTACTATCCGGTTTAAACCGCCGGGAAGTAAACCGGAGGGTAATTATCTGCCTGAGAATATAGGCGTAGTTAAGCCCGGTGAACCTGACCCTAATCCTTTTTCACCCGATCCTTCCCGGCCGGGAAGTAAAATTGATTTCCGGATAAGGGGTAATCAGTTATATCTGAATAATCTTCCGGACAGCGGAACTGTTTTAATTGCTGATATTGCCGGAAGTGTAGTGGTTAGTCAAACTGTTTCAAAAGGCAGCAGTATGATCCCACTGAATCTTCCGAAGGGAGTATATATATTATCTGTCAGGTCTGGTAATGAACAAACCCAGGAAAAGTTCATTCTATACTAACAGTGAATAACAGAATATCTTTATCTTTGTAAGTGTTTAATATTAAAGAGCATATAATGAAAAAAATAAACATAGTTTCAGTTATCCTATTTGTTTACATTCTTACTATCGCAGTCTGGCAATGGCCGGGAAACGAGCCAAACCCGGACTATGTGCAGTATTTCTTCATAATTGGTCTTTCACTAGTCCTTGCGGTGTTAGTCCGGTTCATACAGATCAAACGTATGAAAATGAGGCAACAGTGGGGAGATGAATACCAGGATAAAAAGAAGAATCGCAATTTAAAAGAAAACAAATAACGGTTGTTATTACATAATTACTGATAGGGCACGCAGACAAGCGCAGAATTACGCAGATGGAACATTTCGATTTATCGGAAAAAATATAAAAAAATAAAATTCTGCGTTCATCTGCGCTTGTCTGCGTAATCTGCGTTCTCTCTACTTAAACCTATAGAACCAGCGATATTATTCATATGGATTAAACATTTCGATAAAATCATTGTTTTGGAGAAACAGGTCTATCCAAATTTCAAAACAACGATGAGTTTACGCGAGCAATATTGGAAATATTCACTTATTGGTATTTTATTGGTTTTAGGTTATATTCTGTTCAGGGAGTTTATCCCTTATTTAGGGGGAATTCTCGGAGCTACTACAATCTATATCCTGGTTCGTAACCAGATGTTTTATTTAACCGAAAAGAAGAAATGGGGAAGGGGAGTTTCTGCCCTTCTTATTCTGCTTGAATCTATTCTGATCTTTTTAATACCTCTGTCTGGTGCTGTATGGCTTTTTGTTTCTAAAATACAGGATTTGAATCTGAACCCATCGCAGGTGGTAGCCGGAATTGAGCATGTGGCCGAATTAATCGAAACTAAAATTGGTTATAATTTTCTGGAAAAGAAGAACCTTGATTCGGCTCTGGGTTTTCTTCCGCACATCGGACAATACCTCATGGGAGGGATTAGTGGTTTTGCTATAAATGTCGCGATTTTAGTCTTGGTACTCTATTTTATGTTGATCGGCGGACGGAATATGGAAGCCTATATATAGTGTCCTGCCTTTTAACGATGGAAATAAAAAGCAGGTCATGGAAGAGATCAGCATCATGGTAAAGTCTAACGCTATCGGTATACCTGTTCTTGCTATTATACAAGGGATTATTGCTACAATCGGATATTTTATTTTTAAAACTCCTACGCCTATCCTTTTCGGATTGATAACTTGTATCTCAACTATTATTCCGGTTATCGGTACAGCTATTGTGTGGGCACCTCTTTGTTTATATATGGGTATATCCGGCGAATGGCTGCACGCATTAGGGTTGGCTATTTATGCGCTAATTGTAATTTCAAATGCGGATAATTTTATCCGTTTTATTTTACAGAAAAAGCTGGCAGATATCCACCCGTTAATAACTATATTCGGTGTATTCATCGGTCTTTCTTTGTTTGGTTTTATCGGGATTATATTCGGGCCATTGCTGATTTCTTTTTTCCTTTTGTGTTTTAATTTCTTTAAGCGGGAGTTTATTGAAGGAAAGGATTTTGAGGGTGTTAATCTGGAAGGAATGAATAGGGATGATCCTCCTAAAACCCCCTAACCCCCTAAAGGGGGGATTGTTTTTCTTTGTTTGGCATGTCTTCTATGGTGTCAACCTAATTTTTCGCTGGCGCAGATTTAAATCTGTGCCTAAACTTACGTACCTATTAGTAAAAAGGATTACAAATCCAAAGACTCGTTTGTCGGGGATTGCAAATCCCCTCCGTCCAAAAGAACACTATGCCGAACGATCAAATCTATCTATGGATTAAGGGGAGTTGTACTCTCTGTCGTTCGGTGCTTCCTGTTTAGATTTCTCTTTTTTGAAGATGTTTTTGATTTTGGTTATAAAACCGGAAACTCCTATTGCTATTTTTTGTTGGGTTTTGCTGATTCCTACTGATTCTGCCAGCGCAGGGCGTAGTAACTGCCACAGATAGTTGAAAGTAGAGTGGTAAGGGTCGCGTACAATGGTAACGGAAGATTGGCGGGGACGTGACCGTGGCTTATGGGGACTGTTCGGGTTATTATCGCGTACTATAGCATTGGCGAGAAAGTTAAGAAACTTATTACTTTTCCTTTTTTCGTCTTTGATTTTAAAGATATCCACTTTTAATCCATTATACAGAAAAAGCATGTCAATACTTCCTCCTACACTTCCGGCATCCATTAAAAAGGTGAAATCATCCAGATGTCCCCCTGTTAACCGGGCAGAAGCCAGTGGCTCTATTATTTCCTTCAATAAAGTAATATCCATATCCGGCAGATGTGCTTCCAGAATAAAGCGGTCGTTTAATGAATCCACGGGCAATAACCAGACAGCGTTAAAATGTCCGTTGCCATACAATTTCCCGTCCGCATCCAGGTGAATGTATTGTCCGGGATAAGATACAATATTGGTAAAACCGGAGAAAGTACCGTTTAATTCTTTGAAAACGAGTCTCCCCGGCTTTATCCCTTTCTTTGCTAATTCTTCATAAATAACGTCAAAGTTGTTTACCTGAACCGTTTCAATATTAACCGGCAAAGGGGTTTTTTGTAATCCTTCGTATATCATGGGCATCCACCGGGGTGGGGTAGGTATTTTTTGTTTTTGTAATTTTGTAATACAGGATTATCTATTGTTACTTTTTGTATATTCAACGAATCTTTATAAAACCAGGTAAGAAAATCAATATTCTGTATCTCTATCTTCTCTGCGGTTACATCAAACCAGTCCTCATGTTGGGGGTGCAGATAGGCAAAATATTCTTTTTGATAGGCCGGATTCAGATGAATATTTTTGATAGTTATATTTTGATTCGTTAGCCTGGCACTTTCTACCTCCAATGTGTAAAATCCCTGATCAATTGGGTAGGAAAAATTGTATGTGTGAAAATGAATATCTTCCCAAGCAAACTTTTTCAGGTCGTTATTAATGGTTAGATTTACCAGAGAAAAGCCGGTTTCATTAAATTTCTGGTTCCTTTCTTCGTTACCGGTAAGTTCCTGGCTAAATTAAATATTCCCTCCTTCTATTTGTAACGAATTAACCGCAATTTGATCCCCTACTATTTTCAACTGATCATATAGGCTGGTTTTAATAGAATCTTCTATTTGAGAGGTTTTTAATCCCGGGTTGTATCTTTTATGTATATCCACACGGGGTGTGCCAACCAGAATACTTTCTATTTGCATGTTCTTCTCATTCTCTTTAAATGTCCATGTAAGTGAATCGAGCCGGACATTCTGAATTCCAAATTGTGCCGATAAATAGGGCTGTTGTGCGGTTAATTGGATATTGCCGGAAAAGAAATGTTGCAATGTTAGTTTCTCTGCATACGGGTATAATATCTCTGGGATTGTTTTTGCTTCTGTTGTTTTTGTCTGTGCTGTATTTGAGGCCGTATCTGTAACAGACCAGCCTATTGTAGGAGAGTGTACTTCAAAGTTGCCAAGATCTAATGTACGTAATTCTTCCAGATTCCACCGTAAGTCTTCTATTTTTAACTGATCATACTTTACCTGCAGGTAAGGGTCATTTTGTGGAGTACTATATTGCAATTGTGTGCCATTCAGTAAAATATGATTGATTCCTAAGCTTAGAAAAGGTTGAAAGGGTGTATACTCCTCTGCTTTTTTCTGTACTTCTTCTGTGGGCAGAGCTGTGCGGATAGCTATTTCCGGTTGTTCTATGTGTATGGAATCGGCATTCAGATGCTGCCGGTTGCTCCACAGGCTTTCTGCTCCGTTTATATATAAATGGGGAATATATACCGAAATATAAGTTTGTGAAAGATCCTGATGTATCGCTTCCGGCGAACGGTATTGTATATTTTCCAATTCTAAAATACCGGATTGACTGGAATAAGAGGCTTTTCCTGTTTTTATTTCCGGATTGCCTCCCGGAGTATTACTTATGCTGTTCAGATACAGTTCTACCTTATTGCATTCAAATCCTCTTGCACCCGGACCGTACAATGTTTTTTCGTTAATCAAAAGATCCTGTAGTAGCAGGTTAATATTTTTAGCCTGCCAGTTATTCCGGTTTGTATGTTCACGGTAAGCAACATTTCCTTTCTTTAAATGAAAATTCTCTACCCGCAGATATTGAAACCAGGGAGATAAAGAGGCCTCTTTATTTTTTGTTTTCTGTTTTCCGGCAGAGGAATAATAGCGAACGTTTGGCTCTTCTATGATTACATCTTTAACCGATAAGCCCTTATTGTATTTATAACCATGTATGAGTAAAGAGGGGATTTTACCGGCTACATACGTACTTTTACCGGATACCGGATTGCTTATTATATTCTTTAATCCCAATATACCCTGTTCTGTATTTATTATCAACGTATCTACCTGTAACTGATGATTATTAGATGGCATATGAGCTTTTATTCCGTCGGCCATAAATTCAAAATTCCGGATATATTGGATCCCGTATCTTGTTTCATATATCGAATCTATCAGGAAATCATAGGCCTTTAAACTGTATTCCTGTATTTTATAATTATCTGTCTCTCCTTCCCGGATAGCAGAGAAATCAAGCTTACCTTGTCCGATATCTATCACATCTATAGAAAGTCTGTTCAATACGGGCGAGATCAGGTTGTATAAAGATAACGAATGGAACGGGGAATTACCGGAAGTACTATCCGGCATGTTTTCCGGTTTACCGGCAGTAGAAACGGTACTTATCTCCAGATCGGAGAGATCAATATCCAGTACCCGTGCCTGCAACGTATTAAATGCATTAACTCTTTTAAAGGCTGCCCCGGTTAACTTAAGTGAAGAAATTTCTCCGCTTACGGAGGGCTGAACGGTCAGGTCGTGGGAGTTTTGGTGTTGCAGATGTACATCTTTCAGAAAGATGAGTGAATCCCGTGTATTTACTACGATACTATCTGAAGACAGGGTGAAATGGTTGTTGACCAGAAGCGTTTGCGGACGAGGCGAGATAAATTCAAAATGTTCCGAATAAAGCAGGTTACCGTTTTCGAATGAAGAGGAATCAAGCTGAAAATTATAGGCATAAAAATCGATATCCTCTATTTTATAAAGAATAGAAGTAAAAGGGTGTTCTACCAGAAAAGAGGCAGATGCATCCTTTATATTTAACCGGTTTACGGATAAAACATCCATATAAGGTTCTATATATTCGTAGAGTGTTTTTGACCGTTTAACCGGAACATTCCTTACGTGGCGGTCAGAATAGAATGCATCTGTTACATGGACTACCGGATGAAGGATTTCGAAAGATTTGAAATTGAGCTTCCGGTAGTTTTTCAGCCATATCAGGTTAATACCTTTAAAATCTATTTGTTGAATCGAAACATCCAGATAAGTAAGATGCAAGCTATCTTTTGTAAGCCATTGAGAGAAGACTACCGAATCGGGTGTAAGTTGGATGCCCTCAATCTTTAATTCGCCGTTAAATAGATTAATTGATAAATCCTCGAAAGTGAGTGAATAAAAGCCGTCAGATGCAACAGCAACTCTTTCTTTGACTTCCTGCTTTAGGTAATTCTCCAGGCGATATGCCAGAAAATAGTTGAGGAATACTATTCCCCCTATCACAATGATAATAGCGGGAAGAAGATTCTTCCAAAAATATTGTTTGAAATTCCGGATGACAGGTAATGGACTCATTTGTTAGATGTTTGTTCCTATTATTCTAACAAGTATTTTACCTGTGATGTTTTAGTTTACCTATACCTTAAAGAACTAATTCTTCAAATAATTTTTCAAATGTTTTTTCCAGATCTCCGGAAAATCCGGGGTGTGGGCGGGATGTTTGTATAGAAGCACTACGTATGGCTGTAAGCCATCGAAAACGTTCCGGGATTTCCATTTGTGCAACCGGAGAATTACATTCCGGGTCGCCGGCTGCCAGTTTTTCGAATGCTTTCAGGTGGTCTGCTACCCACTCTTTATCTAAAAAAGTATCGAATGCATCCCATTTTTTAGTATCCAGCCTGGTACGCGCCTTGATAAATTTAGCCCTTTTTGAGAAAAGGATCAGCCCCACGTTGAAAAACTCTTCGCGTTCTACCCGGGGAACTACACGGATAACCGCGTATTCATATAAATACTTTTCTTGCATTTAGTGCCTCTTTTACAAATAATTCCGAATAGGCTAACCGTTCCGTGAGGAAATTAAAATAAATTTCCCTCATTTCACCGGGTGTTTGCATATCTGCCCAATTGAGCCATTCATCAGGAATCAGTGATACAATCTCCCTGATTTTATCCCCCGATAATAAATTCTTACAGATACTATCTATTTCCGGCAATTGGGTTGCCTGTTGCAAAAGTACATGTTCGCTGATCAAAGGAAAAGGATTTAATGCTTTTTGTTCTGTGTCATCCCAGTTAAAATGAAAATAGAGGCATGCACCGTGGTCAATTAACCACAGTTCTTTATTCCAAAGTAACATATTGGTATTCTTTACCGTCCGGTCCACATTGGTCAGGTAAGCATCCAGCCATACAATACGGGAAGCAAGTTCCGGGTCTATAGTAGTTACAGCCGGATCGTAAGTAAGCGCTCCCGACAGGTAATAAAGTCCCAGATTGATTCCCTGGCTTCCCTGTAAAAGATCCTGAATTTCTTCATCTCCTTCGGTTTTGCCAAAGGCTTCGTCCAGATGCAGGAAAACAATTTCCGGAACCCGCAGTTGCAGTGCCCGGGCAATTTCTCCTCCGATTAATTCGGCAATCAAAGCACGGGTACCATGTCCGGCACCGCGGAATTTTACTACATATTTAAAATCATCATCCCCTTCTGCCAGAGCTGGAAGCGATCCGCCTTCCCGCAGTGGAGTAATATAACGTATTACGTTTATTGTGCGTATATCCATTTTACTGTTATTATTAAGAATGCAAGGTACGATTAATTTTAAACAAAGTAACCTGCTAAAACGTTTTCATCGTTTGTTTATATATAAACAATATCCCTTTGATCTCTGTTGGTTTATAATAAATTGAAGAGTTATGAATACATATTTACATATCAATAACACCGATCATGTTCAGGGTTCGGAAGATGCAACCATTGAACTGATTGAATATGCGGATTATCAATGTCCTTATTGCCGTAAAGCCTATTATATAATTAAAGAGGCTCAAAAAGAATTAGGCGACCAGTTGAAGTTGGTTTTCCGTAATTTTCCTTTAGTGGAACTTCATCCAAACGCGTTGAATGCTGCCTTTGCAGCTGAAGCTGCTGCCGACCAGGATAAATTCTGGGAAATGCATGATATGCTTTTTGAAAATCAGTCTTACTTGGAAGAAAGTGATCTGATTGGATATGCCGAACAGTTAAAACTGGATATGAGAAAGTTTACGGACGACCTGGGTCAGGACCGTTTTTATCAGAAGATACAAAAAGATTATGATTCCGGTATTCGTGTGCATGTGCAGGGTACGCCTTCCTTTTTTATTAACGGACAACCTTTTGAAGGCAATTGGATGAGCCATGAGTTCATCGAATATATGCAGCGGATGGGTTCGGAAATGTATAAATAAATTAAAGAGTGGTTCGGTATGACTCATCAGATTATTTTGATAGGGAAAGACATTGTTCCGGCATATCATGGTATTAAAGAGTTAAAGCCGGACCATATTCATTTGCTTTTTACTAACGAGACTAAAACAGTAGCCGACTCGATGTTTGCCTTACTCCCGAAGGAACTGGAATGTACCTCTTATCTGGTAAGGCCTTATGATGCGGAGTGTGTGATTAAAGTTTGCCGTGAAATACACGGGCATTATGAAGGAGAGTTTTATTATAACCTGTCAAAAGGAACCAAACTAATGGCTTTCTCTGCCTTTTCCGTAGCCCGCGAATTCAATGCTCATCCTTTTTATCTGACTCAGAGAGGAGAGATCATCTATCTGAACAATTTTGATAAATCCCGCCTGAAAACTCTTTTGGATAATCAGGAATTATTGAAATTGCATGATAATGTGTTGTTGAATTACTCGGATACAGATAACCTGCCTGAAGAAGATATCACGGCTTCCAAACAGATCAAACAATTTGTGGAGCAGTATTCCCGGGAGCATGAACGGATACAGACTTTCTATAATTCGAATTGCAAAAGACGCTTAGAATTACTGCCTAAAACACATCTTTTTCCTAATGGCCTGCGGTTTTTACAGGATGGGGGAACATTGGTCGTATCGCTCGAAGAAGATATTTTATTACACCTGACAACGGTAAACGGTGCCATGCTTTATTTTGACGGGCGCTGGTGGGAAACTCTTATTGCGGATCAGGTGAATATATGGCGGGAACGGCAAACCTGTGTACCACAGGTATGGCAAAATGTCATATTCTATGTCAATGAAACCAACACAAATATTAAGAATGAAATTGATATTCTGATTAATAACGGGCAAAAACTCATCTTTATAGAGTGTAAATCCGGCAGGGTAAACCAAAACGATGTATACAAAGTGGATAGCACCCGGGAAATATACGGTGGTGATGTCTCGAAAGCTATTTTAGCCAGTTATTATCCGATCAAAAAAGATTTATTGGATAAATGTGAAAGTCTTCAGATCTATTGTTTTGCACCGGAATTTTTTGCAGCCCGCCTCCATTTTATCGACACATTACCGGACTGGCTGGATGAACTTGTCCGGGAATTACAGATATAATCCAAATTTTAGGAATAGTTTGGCATGGGTTCTTCTTTTAATAAACAGGCGTACTATACTTTCTTAATTCAATATATATACTTTTTCATTTTATGTATATAATTTAATCGTTTATCAATTGTTAGTTATTCGTTTATCAATTGTCAAACGAATAGCTAATAATTATCAAACGATTATTTAATAATTGTCAAACGAATAATACATGCTTATCAAACGAAATAATATAGATATTAAATAGGAAAAGTTCCTCACGTAAGTTAGAAATATAATTTAATAGTTCCGGTATACTGAAAAAGAAACAAAATAATTACCAATTGTCAACTTTCAATTATCAATTATCTATATTTTTGTATCTTAATTAAACTCCCGGACCAAGAAAAAGAAGTAACAATGATGAACGATGATATAAAAAATATATTGAGAAAGGAGGCTGAAGCTGTCCTGAATATTCCTGTAACCGGTGATTATAACCGTGCGGTTGAACTGATTGTAAAATATATACATACCGGCAACGGGCGTTTGATTACCAGTGGAATGGGTAAGGCCGGACAAATCGCAATGAATGTGGCAACTACTTTCTGTTCAACAGGTACTCCCGCCTATTTCTTACATCCGAGCGAAGCGCAACATGGTGATTTGGGATTGATAAGGGAAAATGATGTAATGATCCTGATCTCTAATTCAGGTAAAACGCGTGAATTACTCGAACTTGTGGAGTTGACCCGCAGGCTTGCACCTGAAATGGAATTCATTGTTATTACAGGTAACTATGAAAGTCCTTTGGCAAAGGAAGCAACGGTCTGTCTTTATACCGGAAATCCAAAGGAAGTATGCGCATTGGGACTAACTCCTACTACCTCTACAACAGTAATGACTGTAATCGGTGATATCCTGGTTGTTAAAACTATGGAGGCAATCGGTTTTACCAATGAAGATTACGCGAAACGGCACCATGGTGGATATCTGGGTTCCAAAAGCCGCGAACAATGCCGTAAAGAACAATAAAATCTATATGAGAAAAGTAATAGGAATTGGAGAGACCATTCTGGACATTATCTTCAAAAATAACCAGCCTTATAAGGCTGTACCGGGAGGTTCTGTGTTTAATGGTCTGGTAACTTTAGGAAGAGCCGGTATTCCGGTCTTATTTATCAGTGAGTTAGGTAATGACAAGGTGGGAGATATTATTCTTGATTTTATGATCGAAAATAATATTTCCACGGATTATGTAGACCGTTTTCCGGATGGTAAAAGTCCGGTATCGATGGCTTTTCTGGACGATGACCAGAAAGGAAGTTTTTTGTTTTATAAAGATTATCCCAACCAACGCCTGGAAGTGGCACTTCCACCTATTGAGGAAGATGATATCTTTATCTTTGGTTCTTATTATTCTCTTAATCCGGCCCTGCGCGAGCGGATGGTTGAGTTCATTGAATATGCCCGCGACCGGAAAGCGATTCTTTATTATGATTCTAACTTCCGGAATGCCCATGCGCATGAGGCTATGTTCCTGACTCCTACTATTCTGGATAATATGGAGTATGCCGATATTGTAAGGGGTTCGGATGAAGACTTTTATAATATTTTCCGTAAAACGGATATGCAAACGGTTTATAAAGAACATGTGGAGTTCTATTGCCCCAGGTTGATCACTACACATGGAGAAGGTGGTGTAAATCTGTTTACTCCGGGCAGTTGTACACATTATGATGCGATCCCGGTTAATCCGGTCAGTACGATAGGGGCGGGTGAT
Organism: Tannerellaceae bacterium; assembly: GCA_021203545.1. Classification (GTDB taxonomy): domain Bacteria; phylum Bacteroidota; class Bacteroidia; order Bacteroidales; family Tannerellaceae; genus UBA4116. The sequence goes on from JAJQAZ010000111.1 coordinate 132,252, forward strand.
AATTTTAATGCCGGAATTCTTTATGGTTTGATAAAGAATAATATCCGCAGGAACGATTTATCAAATTTATCTGAACAACAGTGGAGAGATATTATACAAAGTGGGATAGAATTCTCTTCTAAGGTCTGTGAAGTATACGATAACTATGTTCCTGCTGAGTTTGCAAAACAATATATATTAACCAACCAATCTTAAATATCATTAACCGGGATATAGAGAAAGTAAGATTTATCTATCTTTGTAAGGAATGCTTATAGTGAAAATGATGTTAGAAAAATTTCTTTTTCTCTTATTTAGTATAATTACATTAACCAGTTGTAGTTCCCGTTCCGTAGAAATCCGGACCTTTTGTGAGAGGGATAAGATCGGTAATTATAAGATAAAATGGGAAACCGACCCGCCAATGGAAGGGATAATGAAGTTGTACGTCTCTGATTATCCGGACCGGTTTAATAAATCCCGTCCGGTGGGACATGTTCATATCGGTGATAATATTACTACCTATATTACGAATGATAACGTGACCTGTAAGTATTTTATGCTTACGTTTAATGACCGGTATCCCCGGATTGTAGGTTCCCGTTCGGTTCCAATGGACGAGGTTGAGAATCTGCGTGATATAGGAGGATATACCAACGAATCAGACCATATTACCAATTGGGGTAAAATATACCGTTCCGGCCAGTTACACAATCTTACGATGTTGGATTCTATTCGTATCTCTAAGCTGGGTATTAAAACCATTATAGATTTACGTACCGAAGAGGAGGTGTTTCTGGCTCCGGTAGATTATAAGGATGCAACTATTGTTCATATTCCTGTTTCGCTGGGGAATTTTAAAGATATTTTTCAACGGCTGATGACCGGACGGGTCCGTAAAGGGGATGGTATTCTGTTTATGCAGGATTTGTATCTTCAGTTTATAACCGAGAATAGTCCGCAGTTTGCTCAGGCACTGGATTTGTTTACGGATAAGGAAAACTATCCGATCCTGTTTAATTGTTCCTATGGTAAAGACCGGGCCGGTTTTCTGGCAGCTCTGTTACTGGCTGCGCTGGATGTGCCGGAAGAGACTATTTACAGGGATTACTCCCTTTCCGGTGATTATGTAAATATCCGGCGTATGGATGAGTTTGCCCGTAATTTATCATCGGATGCGCAGGAGACTATTACTGTGATGCTTTCTACCAATGAGGCTTTGCTGGATCTTGCTTTCCGCAAAATAAAGAAAGATTATGGATCAGTGGATAAATATTTGTCCAAAGAGTTAAACCTTACGGATAAGAAACGTGCTCAATTGAAAGATATTATGCTTTTCTAAGTTGATTACAAATAAATTGCGTACCTTTGCATTTCTGAAATTTATTTTATATACAATATCACAATTTTGAAAACATTTGAAGAATTAGGAGTTGCCGCACCAATATTGAGGGCAATTCAGGAAATGGGCTATGAGTCGCCCATGCCGGTACAAGAGGAAGTGATTCCTTTTTTATTAGGTGAAGATAACGATGTGATTGCATTGGCCCAGACCGGTACCGGTAAAACTGCTGCTTTTGGATTACCTATACTACAGAAAATAGACGTCAATCTATATCAACCTCAGGCACTTGTACTTTGTCCAACCCGGGAACTTTGTCTGCAGATTGCAGATGATCTGAACGATTACTCCAAATATATAGATGGATTAAAAGTGTTGCCGGTGTATGGCGGTTCCAGTATAGAAAGCCAGATCAAGACGCTTAAACGGGGCGTACACGTAGTAGTGGCTACTCCGGGGCGGTTGCTTGATTTGATGAACCGTAAAACGGTGGATTTGGGTATGATAAAGAACGTGATTCTGGATGAAGCGGATGAAATGCTAAATATGGGATTCACAGAAAGTATCAATGCTATTCTGGCAGAAGTTCCTCCGGCACGTAATATGTTGCTTTTCTCGGCTACGATGCCACAGGGTATTGCGGGAATTACACGCAAGTATATGAAGAATCCGAAAGAGATTGTTATTGGCAAAAAGAACGAAGGAAACAAGAATATCAAGCATGTCTACTATATGGTTCAGGCACGCGATAAATATCTTGCCCTGAAACGTATTGCCGATTATTATCCGAATATTTACGGAATTGTTTTCTGCCGTACCCGGAAAGAAACCCAGGAGATTGCCGATAAATTAATTCAGGATGGTTATAATGCGGATTCTTTGCATGGCGAATTAAGCCAGGCACAACGGGACTATGTGATGCAGAAGTTCCGCGTGAAAAATATTCAGTTGCTGGTGGCTACGGATGTGGCTGCACGTGGTCTGGATGTAGATGATCTGACCCATGTAATCAATTATGGACTTCCGGACGAGACCGAATCCTATACTCACCGTAGCGGACGTACAGGTCGTGCCGGGAAAACAGGTATTTCTATTTCTATTTGCCATGTCAAAGAGAAAGGAAAGATCAGACAAATTGAACATATTATAAATAAGCAGTTCGAAAAAGGCGAAATGCCTACCGGAAAAGAGATTTGCGAGAAACAAATATTCAATCTGGTAGACCAGATTGAGAAGGTGAAGGTCGATGAAGATGAAATTGCTGCTTTGCTTCCTTCTATCTTCCGTAAACTGGAATGGCTGGATAAGGAAGATATAATTAAGCGTATGGTTTCGCTCGAATTGAACCGGATGATTGATTATTATAAAGATGCCGACGAAATTCAGGTAGTAGATGAACGGAGTGAGCGCCGCAACAGGGATTCCGGTGAACGTTCTTCCGGCCGGCGTGGAGCGAATGCGGAAGAAGGCTTTGTTCGTTTCTTTCTTAATTTTGGTAAGTCCGACGGTTTATATCCGAATCAGTTGATAGAATTAGTGAATAAATGTGTGCCTGGTAAAGTCCGTATAGGAAAGATTGATCTCCGGGATAACTTTTCTTTCTTTGAAGTAGAAGATAGTGAAGCAAATCTGGTGATGAAGAAAATGAATGGATACGAACTGGAAGGCCGGCGTTTATCCGTGGAATTTGCACAGGGTAAGAAAGAGGGAGGAAGTAACCGTGGAGGCGGCTCCAGGGAATATAAAGGTTCCGGAAACAGGAACCGGTCTTCTTTTGGACCTCGTAGTGAAAGAAATAAAGATAAACCATGGAGAAGATCAACCTCTGACCGTCCGGCCCGTAAAAAGAGCCGCTATTAATAGAGAAAGCAAACTGGTCCTGTAAAAACGTTATAGTTTTACAGGGCCAGTTAGTTTTATATATTTACTTTAAAATTGCCGCTCCGCCATTACTAAGTATTTCTTATTTATGGTTCATACACTCCATCATAGGGATTTTGGTCGCCATTAGGCCATATACCGTCCTCCACAGAAGAGTTATTAAGAATTTCTGATGTAGGAAGCTGAAATATAAATTTCCACGACCGGGCCGGTAGGGTAATAGCACCGCCATATGCATCATGGTTTCCTTCCCTAAGTAATGGTTTCTGATTGCGCACTATATCGAATAAAGCATGTCCTTCACCATATAATTCTTTTCTTCTTTCCAAAATAATTTCCTCAATTAAAGCATCACCTGTTGATGTGGATCTTTTGGCCTTACGCATATCCTGCAGTTGCCAGAGTAGTTCTTTTGCCGGTGTATCTCTGCCTTGTCTGACCATTGCTTCGGCCGCATTTAAGAGCATTTCGTCTGCCCGCATAAATACAATAGATCCCCGGCATTCTTCATTATCCCGGAATTTATAAGAGGCGAATATCACATCCCACCAATATTCAAATTGAGAAGCACGGATATCCTCGTCATCGAAAAGATTAACGAAGGCATCTGGTAAAAAATAAGCCCGGAAGGTAAAACATTTACGGGTATCATTCGCCCAGAATGCAAAAATAGAGTAATCACCCATGTTTTGTTCTTCTGTTTGCCTCATACCCCATATCCATGATGGTGTTGTTTCGTCATTGAATCCGGCAAGAAATTGTTCATTGGTTGTTAATGGATATATAGCCAGCAGTTTCATAGCATATTCTTCGCATTTTTCCCAGTTATTCATTACCTGGTATACCTGAGCTAAAACTCCCTGTACAACTGTTTGATCGAAATTGTTTATTCTTGAACCTCTGTCAAAACCTTCCAGTAATTTTTCCGCATCCGTCAGGTCCTGGAGTATCTGTACATAAGTATCCTCTAATGTACCCCGGGGCTTGCCGACAGTTGTTTCTGTGGTTGGTTCCGTGTAGATGGGCATTCCGGGCATATCTTTGGCAATGCTATACGTTTGCTGGAATAATCTGGCAAGATCAAAATAGGCCCATCCGCGAATGGCTAATGCCTGGCCCTTTATATATTGTTTATCCAACTCATCACCTTCACAACCGTCAACATAGGTAATAATAGAGTTGACGTTGTTTATCAACCGGTAATGAAAGTTCCACAATTGCGAGGAGCGGAATATATCGGCCCGGGTTTCACCCCAGTAATTGTATACATAATTATACCATCCGCCCCATGCAATAATATCTTCACCAGCCATGTCTGATATAATTTGTATGGAGGGAATACCATAGTCGTCCTGTCTGTCTGCTCCACCACTGTTGTAGGCCCGCATATGGTAATAACTTCCGTTTAAAGCGGCCTGTGCTCCGGAAACGGTTTTAAAAACTTCAGTATCAGCAACAGAGGTAGAAGGGTTTTTATCCAGAAAATCGCTACAGGCTGTAAACCCCAACCATAAAATAGATAGGATATAAGATGTTATTATAATTTTTTTTGTTTTCATGATGCTATTATTTAATCTTTAAAAATTAAGTTGCAATCCAAACGATATAGATTTAGTAGCAGGAAATCTGTTGTCTGTTGTACCGGATATTGATTGTTCAGGATCAGTTCCCCTTTTTGCCGCATTTCCTACGGTCAGGATATTATCTCCCTGGATAAATACCCGAAGATTATTTACAAGGAATTTTTCAGTGATATCTTTCGGTAATGAATACCCGATTGTCAGATTCCTTAAGCGGGCAAAACTATTATCGTACAAAAATTTGGAGGTATAAGAGCCCATCGTATTGGAATAGGCACTGGATAGCCGGGAAAACTTTGCATCCCTATTTTCCGGGCTCCAGGCTTCCAGCATATCCGGATGCATACTGAACCCGGTACGGTAAGCCATCATTTGGGCATAATCCCCATCATATAATTTCCCTCCGATACTATAATAAATCATAAAGGAAAGGTCAATCCCTTTATAGTAAAAACTATTTGTTAATCCTCCGAAAATTTTAGGAATGGCATCTCCAAGATACTGTTTCTGGTCGTCGCTGGTAAGTTCGTTCAGATCTTCCGTTAATACTCTATCGACCAATATTTTTTCGCCATCCACTGAATCATATATATTTTTCCAGTATTGATCATTACCTGTTTACCTATTAACTCCTGCATATTCAACCCCCCCCAGAAATTATATCTGGATTCGCCTTCCCGCCATTTGAAATAACCGGAGTTCATCTCTTCCTGAGGCAGTTTTGTGATCGTATTTTTATAGTGCGTTGCATTAAAATCAATAATCCATTTAAAGTCTCTTGAATTAAAAACCGGGTAATTCAACTGGATTTCAATACCCTGGTTTTTTACGTCTCCAATATTTCTGTCAATACTACTAAAACCGGTAGAGGGAGCCATAGGCATCGGAAACAAAAGATCTTTTGACTTTCTGTTAAACCATTCAAAAGAACCTGTAAGTTTATTGAACAGAACAAAGTCTACTCCAATGTTGGTTTGCATATTACTTTCCCATTTAAGAGTACTATTAGCCAGACGGCTTACCCTTACACCGGCATTGTTATAATCATTACTGCCGGTAGAATACAATCCCTGATAAGCGTAATAAGTAGAAAGGTTGTCGTTTCCTACCGCGCCATAACTTACCTTTAATTTTAGATTATCAATCCAGTCGTACTGTTTTATTATCTCTTCGTTAGAAATGCGCCAGGAAGCACCGACAGACCAGAATTTTCCCCAACGGTTGTCGGGATGGAACCGTGACGAACCATCTGTACGGAAGCTACCCGAAATATAATACCGGTCTTTATATTCATATTCAACCCGGCTTAACCAACTCAATAAATTATAGTTATCCTGATAAGAATCCATACTGTTCATTTCTGAAGCAGATGCAATTTCTGTTAGTCCGCCAAAAGGTAGTCCCCTTTTGGATGCATAGAGATATTTATAATTATAGGAGTAGGCTTCCTGACCAACCAGAACACTGACACCATGATTACCAAATTTTTTATCATAAGTAAGCAGATTATTTAGTGTATAAGCCATCATCCGCCGGTTTTCTTTACTTACCTGCCCTCCATAACCGGCTGCATACCCGTATTCGCCATTCACATATCCATCGTATGAATACATATAATAATCCACGCTGAAATTAGTCCGGAATTTCAATTCCGGTAAAAAAGTTAATTCGATATAAGAGCGGGTGGAAATATTATCGTTCATCTGAGGGGAAGGATTATAAGCCGCATCCGCCAGTGGATTCCAGCTGGTCCATGCCTGCCGGTCATCGCCGAAATCAAGTATTTTATTCCCATTGCTATCTAATTTATAAGCTCCCTTATCATAATCCCATTCATAGATAGGATATGTAGGGGAAATTGTGCGCAAAAACCAGATGGTGCTACTATCTAACCATACTTCCCGTTTACTATGAGATAAAGAGGTGCTGGTTCCTACTTTAATCCAGTCGCGTAGCGAATAATTTATATTGGCCCGTGTAGAGAAACGCTCGAATTGTTGATTTGTAAATATACCTTTATCGTTTACATAAGCTCCGGAAATAAAATAATCTCCTTTTTGTGATTGTCCGCTAAAATCAATATTATATTCCTGCCGCATGCGGGATTGTAACAATTCGTCTCTCCAGTCGCCCCAGAACAATAATTGTGCATTCGGATCAATTTTCCCATCGAGTCCTACAGGATTATCTATATTGTATGGATTGATTCCTAATTCATTTTTAAGAAACCGGCTCGCATCTGCTGCTGCCTCTTCTTCTGATAAACCATTTGTATCCATATATCCGTTTTTTATTGCTAACCAGGTTAATTCGGTAAATTCGTTGGCCGTCAGGCTTCTGGGCATATCAACAGCCAGTTTCGAGAAACCAAAAGTGGATCTGAAGTTGATAGATCCTTTTTCGGATTGTCCTTTTTTCGTGGTAATCATAATTACACCATTTGCAGCCCTTGATCCATATAATGCGGTGGCAGATGCATCTTTCAATATAGTTATAGATTCCACATCAGCCGGGTTAATAGCATTATAATAACCTACATAAGCAACACCATCGACCACATATAAAGGTGAACTCGAAGCATTAATGGATCCGATTCCCCGGATCATTATAGAGGCATCATCTCCCGGCTGGCCACTGTTGTTGATTACCTGTACTCCGGAACTTTGACCTTGTAGTGTTTGGGTCAGGTTAGAAGTTTTTATCCGTTCAATGGCTTCACTTTTAACAGTCGTGGCAGAACCGGTAAAGGTCGATTTTTTACCGCTACCATAAGCCACGACAATCACATCATCCAATTCCTGCAAATTGGATTCCAGGATGATACGCATTGTTTCCTGTGCTTTTACTTCAATAGATTTCATTCCTACATAGGAAACCAGGAGGGTTGCTCCTTTTTCCGCGTTCAGATTAAATTGCCCATCATAATCTGTTACTGTTCCAATCGCTGTTCCTTTAATTACAACAGCCGCACCAATAATGGGTTCTTTGTCTTCTCCACTCAACACAGTTCCTGTTACCATAATTTGTTGTGCCATAAGATAATGGATGCTTAACAGGTAAAGTAAAATCAGATTAGTAATTTTCCTCATATTCAATTGTATAAGTTAGATGTTATAGGTTAGTTCTACTCGAACTAAATTATTTTCAGAGTATTATTCAATTATTTTCTTCAAAA
>JAJQAZ010000115.1 GCA_021203545.1 Tannerellaceae bacterium
TGGGAGAGTAGGTAGCTGCCGGTTTTTAAACCAAAAAGAGAAGGTTCACTCTAATAAAGAGTGAGCCTTTTTTTGTTTATAGGAATTTGTAGAAAAAAACATTCCTCTCTTCGGCGTAACCTCCTCGCTACGTCGCTGTTAAAAGTGAGGCAGGGGCCTCATAAATTCTTAGCCACGTAGCGAAGACGCTACGCCGAACCACAATCCCTTTTACCCCATAAACCGGCACGGATTTAAATCCGCGCCAGCAAAATATATACATTGCAAATCCTGGTGATCTATAATCTATAGGTTATCTATTCAATATCTATAATACCGATTTTTACTTTTATGTACTGTGCTGCATAATCTTCATATATCTGGCCAGCGAGTAATGCGGTTTGTATCTTGACATACAATTCATTGTCATTTTCCCAAAAGTAATCTATTTCTTTGCCATACGCTGAATTGAAGGGCATCCATTTTGTGAAGGTACAGACTAAAATGTTTTCTAATGTTTTTGTTTTCAACCTGTTTGGATAGAACAAATTCGGTGCACTCCTGATAGGGATTACCCCATAAAGTTACAGTATATTTTCCGTCTGGTGAAATAACCGGGAAATCTTCAAATGAATTTGTTTTTTCACCACTATCTTTATCTATATAGAAATAATCACTTGATTCGTAATAACTTCCTTTTATCAGGTACACGTTTAGTAAAGGTATCTGGCCTATGTATGTATATTCCTTCACTGATTCATCTCTTTCCGTATTATATATATCTATATCCGAAAATGTAACTGTTTGCTCTGCGCAGGGTAATATTAATTTCCCGTCTGTTTTCTTTATGTTCAGGGTGTCATAAATGATAGAAGAAACAGCATTTGCTTTTTGGTTTAGATATTTCTCTTTTGTTATTAGCAGGAAAGATAGTGTGTCTTGCGAAATATATCTTTTACTCTCCGTATAATTCTCAATAACCGGCAAATCTTCTTCTGACACGAATAGGTGTTTGATGTCTCCTGTAAATTTCTTTCTAATATATAAACTACCAGAAACTGTTTCTGAATAATAATTCCCTGTTTTATCTTTATGAAGATTCGCCCAAACCTTTAACCAATCGTTTTTCTCTTCAATGATATACAATTTTTCTCCTAATCGTACGGATGAGCCTTCTGCGGACTCGTCGTTGGGCTCATATTTTAAAGGTAGACCATATGAATATTTATCACCCGTATTAATCAGGTAGGTGGAATCTGTAATGATCGGTTCTGGTTCGTTTCCGGAAATGGTTATTTCCTGAAAACTGGTTTGGGGTTCCAGTGTGTCCCGGTTATTCTCTGTTGAATTAGTTTGTTGGGATTTGTTTTGACATCCCAGAAAGAATATTAAAAGTATTGTAGTAAGATATTTCATTGTTCAAGAAATTAAGATTAGTTGAATAGGTGTAATCCGTCTTTATAAGTGGGGTATTTTAATTCCGGTAGTAGCTCTTTGCGCATTCTTTGGGTGTCGCCATAATAGGATACCATACCTATTTTAATGAAGTCGATGGTTAACGGACTTTTTGATCCGGTTATAAGTGAGAACCCTTCGAACAGGCGGGCGGCGGTCATGATCATCCATACCGGCATGTGCCAGGGTTTATGATTGCCTTTGTAAGAGGTGATTACGTCAAGAAATTCCTGTAAGGTTTGTATTCCTTCGTCGCCTATGTGGTAAATGCCCTGAATGTTTTCTTTTTCGATTGCAGCTATGGTGGCAGCTACAAAATCGTCTTTTGAGATCAGGTGAATATAAGTGGGTTGTTTCCAGACTCCGAGCAGCCAATGCCGGGCAAACCATTGTGCAGCATCAATCATTAGGATTCCTTTGCCGTATACCATACCGACCCGCAGGGATATAGCTTCTATACCATATTTGTTTTTGTATTCAAACAGCAGTTTCTCTTCTTCCAGCCGGGTTTTGGCATGCATGGATTCCGGCCGGCCTTTTAGATGTCCACGGGCTGGTTGTTCCGGGGTTGATTCTCCTTCTACATGCGGGAAGCTGATTAAGATGATGCGTTTTACGTTCTGTTTTACTGCGGCATTCAATAGGTTTTTGAAATAAATGGTGTTTGTTTTGGGTAAGAATTTTTCCGGATTGGCTTTGAATAGTACTCCTGCAAAGTGTACAATTACATGTACTCCGGTAAGTGCAGGCATTAATGTGTCCGGTTGTGCAAGGTCTGTTTTAAAGACTTGTATGTTGGGAGATTTGCTGATTCCGGGATCTATTTCTTTTTTATGGATTAATAGGTGTAGATCGTGATTTTTGTTTTCAATCAGCCCTTTTGTTAGTAAGGTTCCCAAATTACCCGCTGCTCCGGTAATCGCTATTGTCCGTTGGTTTGTTTCTTTTATTTCGTTCATATCCGGTTAATTTGCCGGATAAAAGTAAGGAATATATTTATAAAAAGAAAGCCGTTTTTCTTATACTAATAATTTGAACCGGGCTTTTAGTCCAGTGCTGTTGTGGAATTGAATAGGAGGATGTGTTATTTAACACACCCTCCCGAAATATTTATTGATCTTCAGAAAACTCTGTTTAACCAATCTATGGTTTGTTCTTCTCTATGGGCCATACGGACACGCCAGATTAGTTCCTGTACGGATACCACTTCGAAGTTATCGCCTAAATGGTTTATCAGTAAACCGGCAGCTCCGGCACCTTTATGATTTCCGTCCTGGTTTTCGGCTACTTCATCGGTTGTTTTACCGAGGTCGTTGAAGTTACTCCAGGCATGGAGGCAGATTAAAGAATGTGATTCGCTACCGGCTTCTGCTTTGAGTTTATTGGCTATATAGGCAGGGGTTCCTTCCCGTTCTGTGTTGTAGTTGCCAAAATTCCAGAGTGAATATTTAGCTGTGATGACAGGAATGTCTTCTCCGTTTTTATTGGTTACCCAATAGATTTCGCCTTTACCGCCTGCATAAGGTGAATATTGGATTGCTACAATGCCTTCCAGTTGGTCGTTTGCATCTACAAATGCCTGGAATCCTTCTAATGCGGCAGGCGAAGTGAGGTCTTTGGCCATGACTCCCAATACTTTTACCCGGTGTTGGCGCATGCTGGCTGCTACATTGCCTGCCAGTTCTTTCAGGCGGGTAGCCCGGTTATTATCTTCTCCGTAATTGTCTACATACAGATAACCTCCTCCCAAAGCTTCGATTAATGTATAGTTTGTTTTTTGCTGGTTGACCAGGTTGCTGAATTGTGCCGGAGCCAGCATGGCCAGGTTACCGATAGGCATCCCGAACCCTATTTTCATTTCGTTGGCATACTCGTGTGAATAGTATCCACTGTTGAAATCGTTCATCATCCATTGAATGTTATCACCATCTGAAAGGAAGAAAGATATAAAGTTTTTCTTTTTTTCATAATCAATAAACTGTGGATTGTCTACCCGTGCCAGTACAGATGTTTGACGGCTTTTGTACATCAGCGAGGTCAACGGCAGGTTATAACACCAGTCGCAGGGAACCCATACGTGGCCTGTTTTGGATGCGCGGTTTACAAATACCTCTTCATCGATACCCTGTTCCCAACCGTAAATAGGGGCACCCGGTTCGAGCCAATTGAGTATTTCCTCGAAAATATCCAGGTTTTGTCCGGCCGAAGCTGTGCCGTGTTGTTTGTTGATGTTTAAAACGAAGTAACCGTTCATAATGGCAAAGTCGCGCATTTCGCCGGTTTGTACCGGCATAACAACCAGCCCTTTGTTATTACAGTTGTTTTTAAACTCTTTCCATGCGTCGGCGGTTGTCTTGTTGCGTGCATCGTATTGTAAAGTATAACCAGCTTCTTCGTAATACTCTTTATCCCGGATATCTACAATGATTGAGTTGTAAACATGCGACGCAATGGAAGCTACAATGTTACTTTCCGGATTGTTTTGTACGTCCGTAAGGATGTATCCGTCAAAGAGATTTTTGAGCTGGATATGTACTCCGTCTGATTCGCCATAATTGTTACGCGCTAATTCGAGTCCGCTCTGCATTCCCTGTTCGCTGACTCCCATATTTTTGAGCGCTTCTGCAGAGACGTTGTAGGCCTCCCGTGAGCCGTGGTCATGTAGCCACACTGCAATTTCACTCCGTCCTTCCTGTACTGCCCGGTTCGTTAGTCCGGCCAGGGACTGGCACATCAAATGGTATTGTAATCCACGGATTTCTTCTGTCCAGCCTAATTCGTTCCGGCTGCCTACATTCAGTACTTCTACACATGTCCAGTATTTTTTTGGTTTTACGGTCATTTCCGGAAATGTGTATTGACCTACATTGGCTATCGGGTCATATTGTTCCATATATAGGCTTACACTGTTTTCTTCATCCAATCCCTGGTTGATGTCGGGAGAGGTATAGTCGTCACAACTGCAGATACTGAAACTACAGAGCAGTGTTAATAATAAGGTATGCATTTTTATATTGTTCATGATGTTGTTCATTTTTAATATCCGTCATTCTGATTGAGTCCTGATACTTTGTTGATTTCATCCTGCGGGATAGGCCTTACCAAATGTTTTTCATTCAGGTTGTCGTATTCCGCAACGAAAGGATTGTATCTGTAAGCACGTGGGATGAGTGTCTGTGAACGTTTCAGGTCGAACCAGCGATCGTGTTCTCCTAATAATTCCCGTGCTCTTTCATCCATAATTACATCTATGTCGATGGCTGTAAGTTTCATGCTTTGTTCATATTCCGCGTCACTTCTGGCTGCTCTTTTGCGCAGGGTGTTGATGCGTTCCAGTGCGGTTGTTGTATTGCCGGCATTCAGCCACGCTTCGGCAGCCAGCAGGTAGGCATCCGAAAGCCGTAAGATTACATCTTCTCTTGATCCGCCTGCTCCCCATTCTATTTTGGTATCCTGGAATTTGCGGATAATGGGCATCCGGTCCGAACCATTGTTCAGAATGGATAGTGAGGTGGATTGCGGATACCATACATAGGTATCGCCGTCTTTGTAAGGATAATAGTTGATCGCTCCGTCTGTCATCCCGGAATTATCGTTCCAGCGTGGGAAGTAAATCCCCAGTTCACCGTATTGGTCGCTGGCGGTATTGTTTACATAAAATTGTCTTTTAAATGTCGCATCGTAACGGGTATCTATTTCCGGATCGCTGAATAATTCGTGTACCTGTGGAATGATCCAGTAATAACGGTTCATAGCGGAGTAGTCGTTCTGATCATAAATGAACAGATCCGGTTCCAATGCTGTGATGTTAAATCCGAATATACTTTGCTGGGGATTTCCGCTGCCACGGTAATTTTTGTCTAACCCATACTGTATTGCCCATATTACTTCGGCGTTATTCTGATTTTCTTCGTCATATACATCCGCGTAGTTGTTTAGGAGTGAATAGGTGCCATCGGAAATCAGCTCGTCCAGTATTTGTGCTGCTTTTGTAAAGTCGTTTGCTTCCGCATAATTCCTGTATCCTCTGGTGAGGTATAGTTTGCCGAGAAAATGCAGTACGGCGGCATTTGTAATCCGTCCGGGTTCGTTGGTGTTTATATTCAGTATGCCTTTGATCTCTTCCAGTTCATCAATCATGAAACTGTAAATGGTGTTTTCGGCAGTTCGTGTAGTTGTAGAAATTATTCCGGTATTTTCTTCCGTATAAAAGGGTACCGGTCCGAATGTTTCTACCAAATAATAATAACCTACTACCCGCAGGAAACGCCCCTGCGCATTGATGGAAGCATAGTCGCTGCCTGCTGTTTCTTCGGTACAGCGGTTGATCAGAACGTTGGCTTCCTGTACCAGTTTGTACAGATTTTCCCAGTAACCTCGTACGATAGGAGCTGTCGAATTAAATGTTTTATCGTAACCGTTAAACATTTTTTCGGTTTCCGATTCGCCAATTGCCATGTACAGGTCTGTTCCGAAATATTGTACTTCGCCTGTATTAAATATGGACCGGCAACGGAAGTAAAGGTCTACCAGTAATTTTTCCTGTCCGGTTTTTGTGTCGTAAAACCCGTCTGTAATAATAGAGGGGGTATCAGAGTTCAGGAAATCGGAGCAGGCCGGAAACAGCCCGGTTGTAACACATGCCAGTAACATGTATATGTATGTATTTTTTAGCTTATTCATTTTATTCCCGATTTAGAATGATATATTTAAACCAATTGTAAATGTCATCGGATATAAGGATAACTGCGAGTAAACATCTTCGCCGATTGTTTCCGGATCCGGGCCTTTGTAGGAGGTGAATGTGAATGGATTTTGTACGGTTCCGTATACACGTGCGTTTTTGAGTTTCCATTTTTTCATCAGACTATCCGGTAAGGTATATCCGAGAGTGATGTTCTGGATTTTGAGGAATGTCCCGGATACTTTACTCAATACCTGTGTGTGGTAGGATTGTGCACCTACTTCCGGGTATTCGTTGCTCCGGTTTTCCGGTGTCCAGTAGTTTACATTCAGTTTATTCCAGTGTTCGTTGTCCCAGGCTGTGAAGATATAGGTGAAATCATCTGTATAAAGTCCACCTGCACGGGTGTAAACATATACGGACAGATCCCAGTTTTTGTAGGTAAATGTGTTGGTCATACCCAGTGTCAAGTCAGGCGAAGGTGTTCCCAGAATTGTATAGTCTCTTTCATCAATCATATCATCGTCGTTCCTGTCGGCTACTTTGATATGTCCCGGAACCTGTCCGTATTTGGCAGCCAGTTCCCGTTCTTCTTCCTGCCAGATACCCAGGTGTTCGTAATCGTAAATTACGTTGATTGGTTGGCCGATAAACCAGCGGTTTGCCAGATCGTCTTCGCCATTACCATACAATTCTTTGATCTTGTTTCTGTTCAGCGAGAAGGTTCCGCTTGTTTTCCAGGTGAAGTTTTTCGTCTGTATGTTTACAGTGCTTATACCTACTTCGACCCATTTATTGGTCGTGCTACCGATGTTTTCGAGTACGGATGTAAAGCCGTTTATACTGGCAACCGAGCGTCTGAAGATCAGGTCTTCTGTTAAGCGGCTGTATACATCGAGGGTTGCGTTTATCCGGTTGTTTATGAATCCCATGTCTAACCCAAAGTTCCATTCGGAGGTCATTTCCCATTTCAGGTTGCTGTTACCTTTTGTTCCGCTTAGTCCGAAACCATTTTGTCCGGACGAACCGAATGTATAGCGGTTTAGTGCTAATTTGCTGTAGGTAATGTCATAATCGATGTTATTATTTCCACTCTTTCCCCAGCTTACACGTGGTTTCAGGTTGGTTAACCAGTCTACATCTTTCAGGAACCCTTCTTCGCTCATGCGCCAGCCGATTGCAAAGGAGGGCATAAATCCCCACTGGTTACCACTGGCCAGACGGGAAGAACCGTCGTAACGTCCGGTTACAGTGAACAGATATTTGTCCATAAGGGTGTAATTGATACGTCCCATAAAAGAGACCATAGAAGATTCCCAGTAAGAACTTTCCACATCTGTAAGCTGGTCGGCTGTCTGTATGGCGTGCCAGAGTGATTCGTACGGCAGCCCGGTACCCCTCATTTGTGAGTTTTTGTGGGTGTCGCGCTGGATACTGAAAAGACCTACGGCATTCAGTTTATGAATGTTGTTGAATGTTTTATTGTATGTCAGGATATTATCCCACACATAATTCATGTTCACACCTTCTTTGCGGAATGCTTCCGGTTCGTTTACTCCTGATTTTGCCTGGGTATAGGTTCCAACCCATTCGCCATATACATCGTTATCGTATTGAATGGCGATCTGTGATTTAATGGATAGGTCTTTGATTGGCAGGTATTCTACAAATCCGGCAAAGTTGGTGTACCGGGCTTCTGTTTCGCGGATATGGTTTTCCATTTGGATGAATGGATTGATTTTGCTGGAAGAGGGTTGGCAGTAGAACAGATAGCTGCCGTCTTTGTCGTACGGGCTAACAGTTGGAGGAATAAAATAGGCATTGATCAGGGCATCGTTCGAACCATGATTGGTTTTATTGAATGATACATAACTGCTCATACCCATTTTAAACTGATCACTGAAACGGTATTCCATGCCAATGTTGGCGGTTAAACGGTCAAAAGATTCTTTTCCTACCAGGCCGTCGTCTTTGAGATAACCCAGGCTGAATGAATAGGATATTTTGTCTGATGATCCGGAGGAGGAGATACTGTGGCTTGTTACCATAGACTCGCCGGATACTTCCCGCAGCCAGTCGTAGTATTCTCCATATTTAATGCGGCGTTTTTCGTCGTCTGTCAGGAAATCGGAACGGTTCAGCGAAGATTCCCCGTACTTCTTTTTCCAAAGGGCAATTCTGTAATCTACGTATTCGAGCCCGTTTCCCTTGCTACCAATCATATCCGGGATGCGGGTGGGGGTTTTTACTCCTACATATCCGTTGTAGTCTACACTGAATCCCGGTTTTTTATTGGCTCCTTTTGTGGTAATAATAACTACACCGTTGGCACCCCGCGACCCGTAGATGGCACAGGAAGAAGTATCTTTCAGGATATCGATCGATTCAATATCGTTGCTGTTGAGGTGTTTCATACCGGATTGGGTAGGTACTCCGTCTATTACATATAAAGGTTCGTTAGAGTAATTGAATGAGTTGATACCGCGTATCTGAATGTTCATATTGGCTCCCGGACGGTTGGAATCTTTGGTTACCAATACACCGCTGACACGACCGTTTAAGGCTTCTGTAACATCTGTAGCCATGGATCTTACCAGTTCAGTGTTGTCGATGCTCTGGATAGAACCGGTCAGGTCTTTCTTTTCCATAGTACCATATCCGAATACAACTACATCGCCCAGCATCTGTGTATCTTCTTTCAGTTTTATATTTAATACCGTGGAACGGGTGATTCTGAATTGTTGCGAAGAATATCCCAGATAGGAGACGGTAATTGTTTTTACGCCGGATACATGTATTTCGAAGCGTCCGTCCATGTCTGTAATGGTGCCGGACTGGTCTCCTTCTATTATAATACTGGCTCCGATCAGTGGGTCGCCGTATTCATCTTCTACTACTCCTGTTACCTGAAAGGTATTTGTTTGTGCGGCCGCGATAAATACGGTACACAGCATAAGGAGCATATTATATATTTTCTTAGTTATTTTGTGATCCATAATTTATTAAATTTATTCTGTGGGTACAGGTTTCCATTTGTAAGATCCTACCAGTTTAGCTGTATGCTGTCTGGTTTTGTCAGGGATGTTGGAATCGTCGTCGGGGACAATGGTGAAATCCCATGCACATACCAGTCCGGCTTCATTGCCGTTTACATCGGTGTTCATTAATGTCTGAACTTCGTTCTGGCTTTTAGCAGTGTGCCAGAGGCGGAACTTTTTCATATATCCTGTCATACAGCGGCTGTTGTCTACAGGTTCCATAAATCCGTACATTTTATAGCTACGTGTATTCGGGTTGTAGGATTGCAGGGTGCCGTTTACCTGTACATCATTTGTTTTAACGAAGAAGAGGTCGCCGTTGATGTAGCATTTCAGTTGTTCGCTGGCTGCATTTTCGTTATATACTACCGCTATGTGCATCCATTGTCCGTAGTTGGCCGGGTAGGCACTACCGGTTTCCAATACATTGGACGCATCAGGCCCCATGGCTAAAGTCATACGGAGATTAGAGCCGGAGAAGTTTATCATCCAGCCTTCACTGGGACTTCTTCCGTCGAAAGTGGCAATGAAGTCGGCGATTGCATATTCGAAGAACCCTTCATCGTATTTCAACCAGCTTTCTACGGTAAAGACATTTGAGCTACCATATAAAGGTGATTCACCAAAGTCGATGTATCCTTTCTGGTCGATACCATATACCAGCAGTTCGGCTTCTTCGCCGGGATACATGGTAAGTTGTTGTGAGTTGAAGAACGAATTCAGCGCCTTGTCGGCTGCCACACAATAGTTATCGGCTTCGTACTGCAGGATAAACATATCGGCCAATGCTTTGGAAATACCCATTTTCAGTTCGTCAATGGATGCCAGTAGTTCGTCGGCATTTTCCTGGGGAAACATCCCGTCTTCGTTGCCTATTGTTGCGGTATCCAACACATGTTGCATAACCGCCAGGTTGTCATAGAGGCAATCGGTGTTGACTTCTCTGGTTGTTTCTTTATTGTCCGAGCAACTGCCCATAATACATAAAAGCATACATAACAGAAAAGTGCATCCTTTGATTACCTTCTTTTTTCTTTTACCAATAATTTGCATGATGATAAAATTTAAGGTCATAAATAAGTTACTTTAATAAATTCTCAATTAGTAGAAATCCGTACGTTTTCGTAAGGGCAAATGTATACGGTAGCGATTAGCAACATGGGTTAATCCCGGGTTAAAAGAGGGTTAATAACCGGGTTATTTTATTAATCGTTGCTTTTTTAACCTTAAATCCGGATTTTTAAGAGGGTTTGAAAAGATGTTTTGTATTCTTCTCCCATTTCTTTCCGGTAGGTTCGGGTGAATAGCAGGTAACGCTTCTGTGCCTCTTCTTCTTTTTTCATTCCGGCTAATGCCTGTACAAGGTAAGGAAGTGCCTCATCGTTTAACGGATCGGTAAGGAATATGGTTTCTACTATTTTAAGGGTAGTGGTATAGTGGCCCTGTTTAAAAGATGATACCATATAAGGTAGCAGGATTGTGAGTACTGCTGTTTCGGTGTTCTCTTTAAAAGAGTCCAGTAAATCCGTATCTATGGCTTTGAGGAATTTACCCCGGTTCACGATAGAAAGGATTTCTTTTTGTTCTTCTTTTCCGGTTGCAGGCTGTCCTGTTAATTCCCGGAATGCAATGTAGTCACAATAACACTCTTCCTGTATTTTGAGTTTGAAGAATCCTTTCTGGTGTGTGAGCTCAATACCTGTAAGTTCTGCTAATATTTTACGCAGGTGGTTTAACGTAACGCCCCGGCTGTTTTTTACGTTTTGTTCCGGTTTGTCAGGCCATAACAGTTCGCTTAACCTGCGCGAGGTTATCCCATTTTCGTGGCTGTGTTGTAAAATAAGCAGGAATACTTCTTTCAGCCGTTTACTAAACATATAGGTAATGTCTTTCCCTTCTTTATCGTATACAGTGAAGTTACCGAAAATATAAATGGCATTTCTTTCCCGGATGTTGCTATTTGTTTCCGGTTGTTTCTCTTCTATGGTATCTTCCGGAAAGAGGGGAATTTCTTCCTGTTTTCTTTTTCTCCTACGGATAACGATTCCTGCGGATAACAGGATGATCAGAAGGATAGTAACAGTTCCTATAATAGTTCTGCGTTTAGAAGAGTAAATAGCCAGGTCGGATGCTTTTACCGGAGGGTCTGCCAATGAATAGAGGCGGATAACAGAAGAACCGTTTTCGTCGAACTCCTGTGTGGTGCAATAAAATTCTTTCAGTTTTTTACTGTAATATAAATTGGCATTCGTAGCGATCTCTTCCGAACGTATGGGGATTGTATCTCCCAGTATTTCGTAATCGCCTGTTTCTATGGAGAAGCGGAATAAGCTTAAATGGGTTTGTGGAATGTATTGTGCATAACATAAAGCATACAGGGTCTGGTTGTCTGTCAGAACCATATTGCGAACCGGTACTTTGTTATTATCTTTCCATTTGGTTTCCCACATTTTTTTGGTGGTGTGGTTGAGCAGGTCTACTTTATACAGGTCGGTAAAGTATTGACGGCCTACAGCCTGGTCGCCCGATTGGTTCCCAACTCCACTAAATATATAGGCTGTTGTCTGAGAATCGTTTACAGCCATACCTGTAAAAAAGCGGGGAGCAACCGGATCGCCCGAAAAGGGTATGGTTTTCCATTTATCCTCTTTTATATCGTATACCCGGAACTCATTGCTGTATTTTTGATTTCCAAACCCTCCGAATACCATGTATTGTTTACGGGCCGCATTATAAAAGCCGGTATGATGATGCAACTGCATGGTTAAATAATCTGTTCCTACGGTGTGCCAGTCCATGGTTGCCAGATCGAGCGAAGCAACTGTCGGGTCACCAATAGGCAGGTTGTTGACTTCGTATACATAAAGTCTTTTATCTTCGGGGTCTATAAAACTCATGCCCAGTTGCATATCCACAGGCGGATTGTTCCTGTATGGCCGGGAAGATAGTTGGTTGGTGAGCAGGCGGAATGAATGGAGAGAGTCGCGGTTGAAGAAGAGGAATGTTTTATTTGCCTCATCAAAATTTACTCCGCTTACCGATTCGGATCTGTATTCGTATAGTAGTTTCCAATAGTAACCGGAATTGATGAGCCAACCGGGATTTGTGACCGATCCGGTTACTTTTCCTTTGGCATCGTGTACCTCTTTTCCTTCACTTTCGTTTAACGGGAAATAGAAGTATTGTTTTTCCCCCTGTATAATGAGGTTTTGCATAGAAAAGGAGGCTACTTCAACAGAAAAGTTGTTTTTACCAAAGACCAGATCCGGATAGAGCTTGTCCGGTAAAGATAGGTTTTCTACCCTGAAAGGCTGATTGTTTACCAACATATCCATTGTCTGGGTATTCAGGTCGAAATGAATCATTACTTTCATCCACCTGCGGTGCCATAACAGGCTGTTGTCGAGTTCGACAGAGATAAGGTTGTCTTTTCCTTCGGCATTGAATTTAAAGAAACTGTTGTGTTCGTCTTTATAGGCATATGTAAAACTATACACCTGTTTTGTATTCCGGTCTTCGAGCCTGAATATATACCCGAACGTATCAAAGTCGCGGATAGAGATATCAAAGCTGATAGAGAGCTGGTTCCTGAAATGTGTGGATTTATTGTTAAAAACAGAATAAGAAGTTCTTTCATCTATCCGGTTTTCATTACCAAAAAATTGAAGTCCCTGGCTATAACATCGTATGGGTAGTAATAGGAGTAGTAGATATATGTGGTATAAGTGTCTTTTCATTGCACCAACAAATATAAACAACTAAATTTGAATTTCAAATACGGTATAGTTTATGCATTTGGTTAACGTGCAGGAATATGCTGTTTTTGTAAAGTCGTTTGCTTCCGCATAATTCCTGTAACCTCTGGTGAGGTATAGTTTGCCGAGAAAATGCAGTACGGCGGCATTTGTAATCCGTCCGGGTTCGTTGGTGTTTATATTCAGTATGCCTTTGATCTCTTCCAGTTCATCAATCATGAAACTGTAAATGGTGTTTTCGGCAGTTCGTGTAGTTGTAGAAATTACTCCGGTATTTTCTTCCGTATAAAAGGGTACCGGTCCGAATGTTTCTACCAGATAATAATAACCTACTACCCGCAAGGATGTAAAAATCGGCATCAGTCAATGATGCCAGTTTTTACTTTTATATACTGTGTTGCATACTATTCCTTAATTAATTCATCTATATCACAAAAAGTAACTATTCAAAAAATTAGGATTAGTTGAATAGATGCAGTCCGTCTTTGTAGGTGGAGTATTTTAATTGGTGTAATAGCTCTTTGCGCATTCTTTGGGTGTCGCCATAATAAAAAACCATACCTATTTTGATGAAGTCTACTGTTAAAGGGCTTTTTGATCCGGTTATAAATGAGAACCCTTCGAACAGGCGGGCTGCGGTCATGATCATCCATACCGGTATGCGCCAGGGTTTACGATTACCTTTATAAGGAGGTGATTACGTCAAGAAATACCTGTAATGTTTGTATTCCTTCGTCGCCTATGTGGTAAATGCCCTGAATGTTTTCTTTTTCGATTGTAGCTATAGTAGCAGCTATAAAATCATCTTTGGAGATCAGGTGTATATACGTAGGTTGCTGCCAGACTCCAAGCATCTAATGCCGGCCAAACCATTGTGCGGCATCAATCATCAGGATTCCTTTACCGTATACCATTCATAGTATATTCATATAATGTCATTTGGTTGATTATTATATAGATATACGAGATTTCTCTGACTCAGGCAAATATTAATGCGTTTGTATTTAAATAATGATTTTTCATGCGTTTGCCCTGAGATTAAAAAGTCTTAGCTTGCGTTTATCGTTTAAAAACCTTAATATTGCACCTTATTGGCTATCGGTTAAATTAGTTGAATAAGTTTTTATATTTCTTTACGTCCTGGAGATCCACAAAGACACAAAAAAGAAAGAAACAAAACTAACAATTAACAATTTATTGCTAATGTATTCCTTTTTTTAATAGCTTCTTTTTATTAAATACAAATAAAAGCAAATTTATGAAAAACAAAATTCCTCGAATAATCCATCAGGTATGGGAAGGTAGAACAGAACCTAAAATCCCAATTAGGTTAAAAATATTAGCTGAATCATGGAAAAATCAAAATCCGTCTTGGGAATACCATTTATGGAATGGAGATGAAATGGAGGATTTAGTAAAAACACAATTTCCTGATCTTCTTAAACGATATAAAAATTTCCGATATAACGTACAGCGCTGGGATATGATTCGTTATATGATCTTATATCATATTGGTGGTGTATATGCTGATCTTGATACTGAATGTTATAAACCCATTGATGATCTACTTGAAAATAAGAAATTTTGTTTTGGAGAAGAGCCTCCGGAACATAATATATATACAAATATAGGAATTAAAAAATTTTGGGGAAATGCTTTCATGGCTTCTTCTAAACAAAATGAAGGTTGGAGTTTTGTAATCTCAGAAATAGAGAATGCTGTTATAAAAAGACCAAGATATAATGTTGTTTTAGATACTACCGGTCCATTAAGGATATCAAAAATCAGTAAAACATTAAGAAAAAAATATGACGCAGAACTTCTTCCCTATAAACAAGTAACACCTATTACTAAAAATGATTTGATCCAGTATGCTTATGGGGTAAATGTTCAAAAT
This sequence comes from Tannerellaceae bacterium, assembly GCA_021203545.1. Classification (GTDB taxonomy): domain Bacteria; phylum Bacteroidota; class Bacteroidia; order Bacteroidales; family Tannerellaceae; genus UBA4116. The sequence continues at coordinate 14,809 of JAJQAZ010000115.1, forward strand.
TTCACCAAGAAAATTGAGAATGCATATTGCGCTCATTATTTTTTGGTTCTTGGGAAAAAGCTTATAGTATATACAAATAATAAAAATAACATGTTAAGTCTTATTAAAGAAAACTCAGCTTTAACAAATGCTATTTTACACCAATCTATATTAAATGCTGAACTGGTCAATAACAATGGCATTTATGGAGGCAAAATGGGTAAAGTTTTATTTTTCTGTTACTATGCAAAACATAGTAATAATGAATTATATATTGAATTTGCTGATGAAATACTGGATAAAGTTGTAGAAACTTTATCCCCACTAAATGGTATCGGATTTGCATATGGTTTATCTGGTATTGGATGGGGCATTTTACATTTGATGAAAAATGGATTCATAGAACCAGATTCATCCATTTTGAATGATATTGATAAAGAAATAATGAAATATGATCCACGAAGGTTTGACGATTTCACTTTCGAAACAGGTTTACTTGGTATAATGTATTATATAAATTATAGGATTTCTTTCTCATTTCTTTTTAATGATAAATATCCTTTTGACAACATTTACCACTTAGATTTAAAGACATTTATTAACTCTAATCAAAATATACCACAAGAATTAATTAATCAAATAAAACTTTACTTCCAATTATCATATACAAATAATTCTATAGATATGGAAGAAATTTTCATTTTCAATAAAATACTTCTCACAAATACACCAGGTTATAACCCAATAGAATAGTAATATAATTTATATATACAATTTCATTTCTGGGTACTAAAAGTGGACAATAATGATAGAATTTTATAATTCATGAAAGTAATATTAATTATCATTATTTTGTTTATTACATTCTTCCCATTAGATGCTTAAAATATAACTTATATACCAAAAACATGTTGCATAACATTATGTTTTTATCATTTTTCTGAAAAACAAAATATAGTTTTGATATTTACATAAAAAGAACTAATATGTAACCAAGTTTCATTTATAATTAAAATTCATTTTATTTGTTTATTGTATAAGATATTTGAAATGTAATTTTTCTGCAAGATAGTTAGATTGAGCAAAACATTTGTGCATATAATAAAAGGAACTTAAATATATAATTCAATAGAATAGAAATTTTTAAATTTAAGTCATATGAATGAAATCCCCAAGATTATTCACCAGATATGGTCTGGAATAAGTGAACCGTTACCCGAGAAATTCAGAATATTAGGCGAAACATGGAAACGGGATTATCCTGATTGGAGGTATGAGTTCTGGGATAATCAGCGTATTAATAAATTTATTAAAGAATATTATCCTCAGTATTGGTATGTGTATTGCAAATTCCCGTTTAATGTACAACGGTGGGATGCCATACGTTATCTCATTCTTGAAAAGTTCGGAGGAATGTATGTGGACTTTGATTATGAATCTATTAAACCAATGGATGATTTATTAAAAGGACATTCCTGTTGTTTTGCAATGGAAAAAGAGTTCATATCCAGTTATTTTCGTGTTTTTAATAATGCATTAATGCTTAGTATTCCTGCTCATCCTTTTATGCAAAGAATAGTAAGATATGTTTTTTCCAAAACACTTCTTATAAATAATATATACTCTTCAAAAAAAGCAGCAGTATTTAATACGACAGGTCCATATGCTTTAATTCGTCTTTATGGTTCATTGACAGAAAAAGAGAAAGATGACATCTATCTTATATCTGCAGAATATGTTTCTCCTTTTACCGGATATGAGGCTGAAGAGGTTTGACTAGGTGTAGAAAGACAAGAACTTGAAGATTGTTTGGAAAAAGCATATGCAGTTCATTATTATTGCAGTGAATGGGCAAAAAATAATGAATAATTATTAAAATCTAATCGATTGTATCCTGAGTTTGACGAGTAGAATATATGGATCTAACTAAATATCCATTTTTTGACAGTTATGAAAAAACAAAATATATTTACTTTATTTCTTTCTTTATTGAAGGTTAAACACACCTCCAACTATTCCAACAAGTATTTTGATGAACATCCCAATAAAAATAATTTATTAGGAATATCTCAGATGCTTAGTAATTATAAAATAGAAAATATAGCCTTTAAAGTGGACCCAACAAAGGATTCATTAAAAGAAATTGAGCCACCTTTCCTGGTTCATGTAAAAGATGGATTTAGTCTTGTTACCGGATTAAATAATGAACAAATCGAATTATACATTAAAGAAGAGAAAATTCTTCTTCCAATAGATAATTTTATAAGGATGTGGTCTGGTGTTATTTTGGTGGGAGAAGCAAATGAAAAATCAATAGAGCCTGAATACACCAAAAATAAAAAGCAAGAACTTATAGGAACATTTATAAAGAGTTGTTTGTCTTTATCAATCCTTATTATTATCATTAAGTTAGTAACTATCAGTAAATTTTATAACGACTGGGGATTATTGACAGCTACCCTTTTAAACGGTATTGGTATATATATGTTATTTACTTCTTTTGAAACAACTGAAAATTAAGAGTAAATCTGCCGATAAACTATGTTCTTTATTTCTTCATCAGCAAGATTGTAATAATATATTAGACAGCAAGGCATCTAAGGTTTTTAACACTTTTAGTTGGAGTGAGATAGGTTTAGGGTACTTTTTAACAAACATGATCATTTTATTTTCCTTACCTTCATTAATCCCTTATGTAACCTTTATAAATATATGTGCTCTTCCCTATACTGTTTGGAGTATAGGGCATCAATATAAGGTAGCCCAACAATGGTGTGGTTTATGTATACTTACACAAGTAATTATTTGGTTACTATTCGTTAACAATTTATATTTCCATTTGATTGAAATACCAGTCTTTCATTTTTTTTGATATCGTACTAACCGGTGCACTCTATACAGCATCCTTTCTTTCTATAAACATCTTAACATCTAAGTGGGTCAATTCTGCAGAATTAACAGAGATAAAGCAAAAACTTAACAATTTAAAAGCAGATGAGGATATATTTCTATATCAACTTACAAAACAGGAAAAATGTATTGTTGACAGAAATATTGGAATATTGATAGGAAACCCGCAGGCAGAAAATATCATTACTGTTGTTTCAAATCCACATTGTAATCCATGTGCAGTACTACATAAGGAATTAGAAAAACTGCTTTCAAAAACAAACTCTTATTGTATTCAATATATATTAACTTCATTTAGTGAAGAGTTGGAACTTAGTTCTAAATTACTCATTGCTATGTATCAAAAATTACCTAAAAAGGAATATCTGGATTTTCTTAATCACTGGTATGCGACTGGTAAACAAAACTATCAAAACTATTACAAAGAATATAAGTTCGACACTAACGATCCTATTTTATTGAATGAATTTAACTTGCAAAAAGAATGGATCAAAAAAACAAAACTTTTTTATGCACCTAAAACATTTTTTAATGGATGGGAAATGCCTGAAAACTATACAATTAATGATTTAATATATTTTCAAAATATACATACACCACATTAGTACATAATTGCGGCGCTCTCTGTGGTATTATGATTTTCGCAGAATAGATAGTTCTTTGTACATAAACTACCGGGGACTATCTAAATCGAAGCAATTTTTAATTGCCTCTTCACAATTACAACACCACCAGCCATTTTCTCCAGCTCTAAATTCAGCATACTTTGTAGAGTTAGTACATCCACTTACTGGAATAGCCCAATGGTCAGACCATACACATTTACCATCGCCTCCTTTATATCCGTCAACTATGGATTTCATTCTCTGATTATTTAACAATTCTACTTTTATACATACTTTTATGTCTTCTATTTTCATAATTTTCTCTTTAAAATTTATCATTTTTCAACTGTGCCACTACAATCACTGGATTATCTTCCTCATTCAATACACGAAGTAGCTCTTTTAACTTTTCATGCCCTTGGGGATCTGAAACCTTTTGGGATGCAAAGTACTCATCCGTAAGTATTTCTTTCATCTCTTCAGTGGTCCAGAAATCCACAACCAACCCATCTCCCGCATAATATCTGGGTATGAACGATAGCCCTCCGTTTATATCGTTGATAAATCCCTTTTGAAGAAACGAATCAGTATCCAGGAGAATGTTGATTTTCTGTTTTATATCGTAAAGCCCGTAAACCATAATATCGTCAGACCTATATTCGTTAAATATAGGAATAAACATTGGTTTAGCTCTGGGTCTGGGCAATGAATGTGGGAAACGAAATTGATAAAAAAAGTAGTTAGGCATCCCGACCAGTCTGTTAATAATAAATGCGTTGGAAGGAAATGGTTGCTGCATGTTAAGGGTTTCAAGGTACTCTATGGGATATATGTATTTCCCCAGTCCAAAAACGTAAGCCGGGTGCAGGTTGTTTGTTCTGTCTAATTGGTAGATTGTGTCGTTTACGTAATCCTTTAGATACAACCGGTCATCTACCCGGACAGGATTTAATGCACCATCAAAAGCACCAGACCAGTTAAAATCCCGATTGAAAAAAATATGACTGGGAAAACCTTTCACCAAATCCCCGTTGTGATCAAATAATCCATATTTATATGGGGGGGTTGTTCCCATAATAACTATGTCCAATAAATAAATCATCTCCTGCGTATGAAAAACCGAAGAATGAAATGTCATCCATTTTTGGTGTCCGAAAAGCACGGATAAACCTCCCTTCAAAATCATATTCTGAAATCCTTGTATAGTCAGCTACATAAATAGTAGGCTGGTCGGTATTTGTAAAAATATTGAATAGATTTTGATATTCACCTACCCCCCCCTTGTCCCTTTTCCCCGATCTGTGCATGGAACTTTCCGGACTTGTCGAAAGCATAAAGCCGGCCTTGCCCCTGCAAAAAGATAAAGTCATCTTTTACTACAATATTGTGAAAAAATCGAAAATCAACTAAGCAATCGTCCCTCGTTTCCAGCGGAATTAGTTCCAAAGATGAAAAATAATCAGAAAAATAAAGCCGTTGATACTTGCCGGCATTATTCACAATATCGATAACAGGATATTCTTCTAATAGCTTTTCTTTGGAGCAACCTATCATACCTAAAAGTATATAAAACACTAAAAGGACTCTTGTCATAAATCTTTGATTTTTAACATGGAAATATTTCAAATACACTTTTGCAAACTGCGGACCAACGATAAGTTAAAAACAAATATTATGTTAACTTTCAAAATATAACACATTTGACAATTATCAACCAAAACACTTCCGTTGGTCAGCAGTCACTTTTATTCAATACATTTTAATGTATTGGTAGAGAACTTTGTTTTGTAGTTCACTAGTAGCAAATACAAGTTAAACCAGAATACGCATAATGCTGGTTGCACGTGTTGTTACAAGTAGTTTTATCTGGTGAGCTACATGAACCAACATTAACAGCACCACTACCAGATGATGTGTCATATATGTAACATGTTATGCCACCCCGTATTTTTTTCATTTCCTCATCATCTAAAAGGGAATTAACTTGAAGACCTTTTAGTTTTTTAAGTTGTTTCATAAAATTTTTTTTAATTATAAAAACTATTTGCTGTATCTCTACAATGAGTAATTAATTCATTGCCTAATATTCCTCAGCCAAGAATAATAGTATATTTATAAATATAATCTTCTTGATCTTGTATTAAAAATTAATATTACATTTCTTCAGTTAAAAGATTAATACTTAGATGAAATTTTAGTTTTTATTCAATCATGTAATAAATTCTTTTCCCTGTTATTAAAATTTCCTTGCTATAGCACTCATAGATATGTATTGATT
>JAJQAZ010000072.1 GCA_021203545.1 Tannerellaceae bacterium
AAGAATTTGATTTTGAGAGTATCAAAAATAAAGCTCTCGAACAGTTAAAATCAGGGAAATCAATCAGTTCTATAACCGACCGTGTACTTCCAGAGATAAAAGCCTGGCGGTGCCGTCCTTTGGAAAATGTTTATCCCACCCGTTGGATGGATGCCATTCATTATAAAGTAATGGATGAAGGATGTGCTGTTTCTCGTGCTATTTACAATGTTCTTGGTATAAATAAAGACGGTCATAAAGAAGTCTTGGGTATGTATATATCCCGCAGTGAAGGAGCTAACAGCTGGCTATTAAGTTTGGAGATCGATTTAGGATTTTATAGATTTGTAGCTATGCTGTATTCTTTTTGCATGTGTAAATTTTACCATACTACTAATTCGTCAGAACCTTCGGGCATGTACAACGCTACAAAAGCAGAAGTATTATCTTTCTCCATTTTTTCCTTCATCTCTTCCTCATCATCCCAAAAATAAACTTTAAGCAAACTGGATTTATTCTATTTGTTACGTAAAACTACGACCCTGTTATGATGGAAAAATACAATTTCATAATTTTTTATTTTGGCCATTTCCCGTCCCAGTAAAGACAAATTGTATTTGTCACTTTCTGATTCGGGATTTCTGATCTGCTCTTCTTTGGTAAAATAATTATAACTCCAATAATTTATTAAATTCATTTTCATCTCCTTTAGGAAGCTATAAGAATCCCCGGCAGCAATCATACGGCTTAATTCCTGATATTTCCTTACTACTTTTTCTCTATATCGGGAACCTTAGTCAGATCTCTTGCTTTTTGTAGCTGGTGGCTAAAGTCAAAGGGAACGTGGGCATTAAATACCCCATTAACATCGTAGCGTGGCAGTTTTTGGTCTCCCAATGCCTCGGGAAGATTATACTCTGCAATCACCTGGAATTCATTCATGGGCGTATTTCTATCGGGGGCATATATTAGTTTTACATTTACATGTGCCTTATCGCTTAATGTTTTTTCTATGCTGCGTGGATATACTTCGACGGTAATATGCTGCTCACCTGATTGGGGTATTAAATCATTAATAGGCAGTAATAAACTTTCTCCCTCATCTTCAAAAAAATCATACCACAGGGGTAAATCATTAATACGTATAAGTACCCGGCAAACCTGTTTATTTACCTGAAGGGTATAATAGGGTTGTGAATCATATTTGCGGATTCTCTCCGCCATTGACCTATGCAATGCATCAGCTTGTTCTTTATTTATAGGTGTTTTGTTTTGTGCACAGCCTGATATGACTAAAAAAGAGGCAAGTGCGGTAAATATTAATCGGAACATATTATTTTGTATAATTATTTATTAAGAAGCATCAGGAATTCGTATATACCGTGTTCTTTTTGTATATAGAATCACTGTTTTTGCTAAAGTCAATTGTTGATAAATCTAATATTTCTCCATTGGTACAACTGTATAAAGCTGTAACAGTAAGCATGTAAATAATTACTTTTTTCATATCAATCTATTCTTGTATTCACTAAAACCGCTTTCATTCTGCCATTCTATTAAGATATCATCCAGATACAATTCGTATGGTGTTTTTGTATTCATATGGACAATATAACTTACCTGTTTCTCTTTGGGAAATTGAGGTAAACCTGAGTCTTGGGATAAACTGTCTTTCATCGCTATTATTTTTGTTTCTGTGCCTTGTGTGCAGTTGTTTCTCTGCACACAAGCTGATAAAAACAATAGAACCATAAAAAGGCAAGTGAATGTTTTCTTTATCATTCCAGTAATTTATTAACGAATGGCAACAAATTCCTTTTCACCTCTTGGTTTGTATATTTTAATACCCCAACCAGATTTACCATATTTCTCATGATCACTCATGAGTGCACTCCAATGCTTATATTTACCATCAGGTATTTCCAGAGCTATCAGTTTACCACCATCATACAATTTGATAACATAATTATCAATAGGGAGCATATGTCCGACACATTTTTTTGTTAAAAGAGCGACATTCTCATGATAATCAGATTCATATATTTCAGGAGTATCATAGACGGAAATACCTGTTTCGTAGTCTAATCTTTCATTTAAGTCCATAAACTCTGTAATCTTACCCTCATGAAGTAAACTTCTTAGATGATTATAAAAACTTACTACCTCTTTTTCCAGTTCCTCCTTATCCCATTGACTTAGGTCTTCACCATCACGCCAGCCCCGAAGGTCATACGGAAGATTATTTACTTCTATTTTCCATTCCTGTTCCCAATAAGGAACACTTGTTGGAGGGGCGATTACTTTTAAGGCTGCTTTTTGATAATCTATTGGTTCGGAATATCCCAGTGCATCTATAGGGTCTTTCTTTAGTTCTATAAAATAGATATTCCATTTGGTATCCTTATTGGTGATAATATCTGTTGGGTGTAGAAGTCCATCCGAAGAAGACTGACGAGGTAAATAACGAATCTTTAACGTATGTTTTCCATTCTGTAACAAATACGGGTTAAGTTCAACAGATTCACTAAAACCACTTTCATTCTTCCATTCTATTAAGATATCATCTAAATACAATTCGTATGGTGTTTTTGTATTCATATGGACAATATAACTTACTTGTTTCTCTTTAGGAAATTGAGGTAAACCTGAGTCTTGGGATAAACTGTCTTTCATCACTATTATTTTTGTTTCTGTACTGCGGCTTTTCTGCGCACAAGATGGCAAAAATAATAAAGCCATAAAAAGACAAAGGAATGTTTTCTTTATCATTACAATAATTTATTTATGAATAGCAACAAACTCTTTTTCTCCATTATCAACAAGTACAACCGAAAGTCCACTACTCATGTTTTTGAGAACAGATTCATTTAACGGTACATTGTATTTATTTTCGAAGTGCCCATTTTGAAACTCAATATCTGACGGCGACAATTTTTCAAGAGTGTATTGTTTACTATCTTCATTAAAGTCAATTGTTGCTAAATCCAATGTTTTTCCATTGCTACAACTATATAGAAATGTAACAGTAAGCATGTAAAAAAAACTTTTTTCATCTTCATCTCATTTTTAATAAAACACATGTAATACAAGAACTATATATAATAATACAACACAATTCTTTTATTACCATATGGTTCAAAGAGCATTTTATAATTCTCAATTTTCATTATTAGCTTTTGTTTTTCATAATTTACAAATTCTCTGATTGTATCTGATTTACTGTGTTTATCAATTATAATATTTTCGTCTTTTACTATTTTGATATAATAATCTTTCATATAATCGTCGAATTTTAAACATCCAACTTTATCAAATAAACTATAAGATATAAACCCCTCGGCACTTCCTCTATCAATATATTCGGCAATACCTTCCGTATTATAAATCGTTCGATTTTCAATGACTCCTTTGATGTTTTCAAATTCTAATATTCTATTTTCAGAATAACTTCCATCAATAAAAATCATAATCTCAATTCTTGATACTATTCTTTCAATATGTATCTCATTTAATAACACTTCTTTTTTTATAGGTCTATTATAAATACAACTGTAAGAGAATAGTAGACTTAGAAGTAGAAAAATAATATAATTCAAATCGATTATCAGACTTTTTGCATATTTACATATCATCCTATGCTTGATCTTTTATACCATACAAACGGTGCAAATATAATCTTTATTTTATATTAAAAACAAATTAGTAATCAAATAAATTTCATATACAGAAAGAATTAGACGATCAACAAACATACATTTTAAATCACCATACAAGCATATTGTTTTTTTGTATATTTTTGTAAAGAAAAACAGAAAGTATAATGAAACCCAGAAAAAATACAAAAGACCTTATTTTGCTTGAAGCATTCAGATTATTTGCCACAAAGACATACGAACAGGTAACCTTTACCGAACTGGAAGAAAAAACAGAACTTACAAGAGGGGCAATCATGTATCATTTTAAAACAAAAGAGTTGATTTTTACTTCCATGTGCGACAAATACCTTTTGCAGGAGACTTCGATCCTTGACAAGCTGGAGTCAAAAATAGAGGCCGGTATCTCTTTAAAAAATTTCATAAATGAATTTATCCAATCCATCCATGAGCTAAAAGAAAAGACTAAAGAATTAGGCATTGACAACTATAGCAAAGCACTCATAAACATTACGAACCAAACCCAATATTACTACCCCGGTTTTAATATCAAAGCTGCTAAATGGCAAATCATGCAAATCCTGTTATGGAAGAGAGCACTAAAAGCAGCCGTTCGTAATCAGGAAATAAGAAATGATACAGATTGCGAAGAAGTAGCAGAACTGTTTGAAGACATTCATTGTGGAATTTCATATGCATCTATTGTGTATCCTGACGGAATAGACATCCAAAGGCTACAAAAAGCATTTTATTACCTCTATCAATCTTTGTTACATTCAAATGTATAAAAGAAAAGATATTGATTATTAATTAATTTCTTTCACAGGTATTAACACAATCAGAATAAACTATTTGCAGGATCAAATGTCTCAATAGTAGATTTAAGGTTAATAGGATTTAGTTTAGTTAGTAATGATGAAAAGATTGAGGTTTCTATTAGTTTTAGGGATTGCCTTCTGCATAGGAGGGCACTCCCTTTTTGCGCAAAGTAAAAAAGAGAAAAAAGAATATATAAAGGAGCTGGTTAAAGAACAGGTTGAAAACAAAGAGTATACTATCGAGGTAAACCGGGCACTTCCCACAGGTGGCAGATCTGTGAATCTGACTTCGCTTTATGAATTGAAAGTACAGGGCGATTCTGTTTATTCCTACCTGCCCTATTTCGGCAGAGCCTACTCGGTGCCATACGGAGGAGGAGACGGTTTACGGTTCGAAACAGTTATGACGGATTATAATGTTACCTATGATAAAAAAGGAACTGCCCGCATTCAGTTCAAAGCAATTACCAATGAAGATAATTTCACCTTCAACATAAGTGTTTTCGACAACGGGTCTGCATCTATCAATATAACACCCACCAACCGTCAACAAATCTCTTTTAACGGAGAGATCAGACAGGATAGATAAAACAATTCTATATAAGTGTAAACGAAGGGAACGCAGACCGGCCTTAGCCAAATCTACGTTCTTTCTGCTTTAAACCGAAAAACAAGCCGACCATCCCTGCCAGGTATTCCCCTTTGCTGGCGCAGATTTAAATCTGTGCCTAAACCAACAGACGATAAAAAACTTTATTCTATTAAACATAATAAGTAGCAAAAATATATTTTTTACCCAAAGTGATATTCACTGAATCACCGCCGATTTTTATATTGTAAATCAATTAGTTACGGTGAAGGACCTATCCTTCACCTATCCTTCACTGATTCACAGACGCAAATAGGTAAAGTACTTATATGCAGTTGTTTAATTAAGGTGGAAATAAAATAGTAGTTTAAATAAGAGTTACTTTTTTACTGGTCGAAGGGGATTTATATTTGTGCCATTTGGCTTTTTAACAAAATTCAACATAATTCGATTCGAATTGAATTTTTTAATTATCTGAAAGATAGACAAATGGTACAAATAACAATTAAGACACATTGGATGCTTTAGCAGCCAAATGGCTTAATTTGTAATCCCTTCCGTCCAAATCCTTAAGTTGATGACATTGGCGAGGACGCTATGCCGAATAAGTAAAGTCCTTTTTTCTCAAACAAAATGACTGTTTAGTTGGGATCTTATTACGGGTTTCCTGCTGGAAAACTTACTTAGCAGATAAAGAAAATTCAAGGAGTACATGTCTTTATCTTGCAGAGCCGCTTTATTTATTACTGTTCAACGGCAGTTATACACCTGTTCAACGCAGGTTAGACACGTGTCCAACGGCAGTTATACAGGTGTTCAACTACCGTTGAACAGTAATAAGTAAAGCGGTTTTATGAGATTTGCTCCTTTGAGAAGAAAATAAGACACCTGAAAAGTAAAAAAAGAATCCGGATTTAATCTCATGTAATCCGGTGAAAATCTATCCCTTCTTTATTGTAAAAGTTATTAAATACCTGTTTATTAGAAATATAACCCAAATCGTATATATGTTACAGGTGAAACAGTGAAGGATAGGTGAAACATCCCACCTTCACTGTAACATCCTGATAAACAACTGTAAAACATCCGGTGAATCAGTGAACATCAAAAATGGTAAAAAATATATTTTTGATAGTTGAAACAACAATGTCGCAGGCTTAAGAGAAAAAGAATAAAACCAGACTTAATCCCGGACTTGCCGCGGGATAGCAGGGCTGTTAAATTCTCCTGTATGATTTGTATTGACTCCTGCAAGAACACCCTATTCCAGCCCGGTACAAAATCAGCAGGACTTTCAGCCCTTTGCACATGATCTTCAGGGTGAAATCTTAGCTTTAACCTGACGGCTATGTAATTAGGGTTTTGGCACAGATTTAAATCTGCGCCAGCGAAAGCCAGCGAAAGCAGCAGATATCTTTTAACGGAGAGATTAGACAGAAGAAGTAAAGACTCTACCTTGCCAGGTATTCCGTTCTTTCAGGCGTTTATTAACACGGGCTGTGAATTCAAAATTTTTAAGTCCCCAATCGGGAGCAATCAATAACTCTTTGGGGGATTGGGATACAAACCTCTCTAAATAGATAGAGGGGTTTATTTTTTCTATAAAATCTATCACTAACTCTATATATTCATCTACATCAAACAGGTGGAAACTGTCCGGCGCATCTGAATATTCTTTCGCCATACGGGTGTTGCGTATCAATTGTAACTGATGCAATTTTAACGTAGTAAGAGGCAGACCGGATAAGATATCCGCATGTTGTAAGATATCTTCCCGACTTTCGCCCGGTAAACCCAATATCATATGGGCACCGGTAAAAATACTTTTTTGAGCAGTCCGTATAATTGCATTTAAGGAATCTTCAAACGTATGTCCCCGGTTAATTCTTTGCAATGTCCGGTTTAAAGTAGATTCTACCCCGTATTCAACGAGTACAAAATACTTTTGGGAAAGTTCCTCCAGGTATTGCAACAAACTGTCAGGCATACAATCCGGGCGGGTACCTATAATTAAGCCAACTACTCCTTCAACAGCCAATGCTTCTTCATACAACTTCTGCAACCGGTTCAGTTCCGCATAGGTATTGGTATAAGCCTGGAAATAGGCCAGATATTTCATTGCGGGATATTTACGCGCAAAAAACGCCATTCCATCGAGTATTTGTTGTGTAACAGTACGGTCTGTATGACAATATTCCGGACTAAAAGTCTGATTATTGCAGTAAGTACATCCACCGTGTCCTTTTGTTCCGTCCCGATTGGGGCAGGTAAAGCCTGCATGTATGGATATTTTTTGAACTTTATAGGGAAATTGCTGTCGCAAAAACTCCCCAAAATCGTTGTAAGGTCTATTTATTTCCAATTTTTTAAAACTTATATTTTACTTATATTTTACTTTTATGGCATCAAGAAGTTACGCAATATTCAGGAAAATCCGTAATATATCCAAATTCATCCCGGTAAGATTTCCCAACGTAATATTAAATTTGCTGTAATTATACTAACTTTGCAACTCATACCTAAATATTTATATGCATGAGACAAATAGGCTTACATATTTTGTTATCATTTCTTATTACCGGCACATTATATGCACAGAATGGTAACAAAAGCATAGAGTTAAAAGAAATAACAGACGGCAAATTCAGACAGGTTACAGCTATCGGAGATATACAACCTCTACCGGACGGAGAACATTATACAGCAATGAACCGGGAACGGAACATGATTATTAAATATTCCTACCGGACCGGGAATGCCGTGGATACACTTTTCAATACTTCCCGGGCCCGGGAATGTACATTTGAGACATTCGAAGGATATACGATCAGTAATACCGGACACCGTATTTTGGTATGGAAAGACACGGAAGGTATTTATCGTCGTTCCTATAAAGCTACGGTATACGACTATGATGTACGCAGAAATTACCTCAAACCCTTATCCGAAGCAGAAGGTAGTAAAGTGATGATCCCCACGTTCTCGCCGGACGGCCGTATGTGTGCTTTTGTCAGAGATAATAACATATACCTGCGGAAATTTGATTTTGATACAGAAGTTCAGGTAACAAAAGACGGCGAAATAAACAAAATTCTGAATGGTATCACAGATTGGGTATACGAAGAAGAGTTTGCTGTTACAAACCTGATGGCATGGTCGCCAGACAGTGAATTTCTTGCGTATGTAAAATTTGATGAATCGCAGGTACCGGAATTTTCTATGCAGATATATGGAAACGGCACCTATCCCGGCTACCTGAATTTCAAATACCCTAAAGCGGGCGAAGTGAATTCTAAAATTTCTTTACATGCCTACCATGTAAATTCTAAAATTACGAAAGAACTGGCGGTACCTATGGAAGAAGGCAGTTATATACCCCGGATTCTTTTTACCACTGACCCGGACCAACTGGCTGTTATTACTCTGAACCGTCACCAAAACAGAATGAATATGTACTATATCAATCCCAAAAGTACAGTTTCAAGACTGGTTCTTAAAGAAGAGAACGAACGGTATGTAGACTCTGAATGGCTTACCTCCATCCAATTTACTAAAAATGGGTTTACCTACGTGAGTGAGCAGGACGGATATGCACATATTTATTTCTACTCTCCTACCGGAGTATTACAGAAACAATTAACCCAGGGTAAATGGGATGTAACAGAGTTTTATGGAATAGACGAAAAAACACAAACCGTATACTACGAAGCTGCCGGAGAAAGTCCGTTGCGCAGGTCGGTATATAAAGTAGATATGAAGGGTAATAAAACGAAACTATCTACACACGAAGGGACTAATAGTGCCAGATTCAGTAGTGATTTCAGCTATTTCATCAATACATATTCCAATGCAAATACTCCGGCAACTATTACGGTACACGAAACCAAATCCAAAAAGCAGTTACGGGTATTACAGGATAACGAGGCTCTGAAAAAGAGATTGGCTGAATATTCGTTTGCGCCAAAAGAATTTATAACACTACAAACAGCATCCGGAGTAGATTTAAATGCATGGATAGTAAAACCGGCTGATTTCAATCCCGGTAAACAATATCCGGTATTGATGATACAATACAGCGGCCCTAACTCGCAACAGGTACTTGACCGGTATGGGTTTGACTGGGAGTACTATCTGGCGGCTAATGATATGATCGTAGTTAGTGTGGATGGACGGGGCACCGGTGCAAGAGGAGAGGAATTCCGTAAATGTACCTATTTACGGATGGGCGAACTGGAGTCAAGAGACCAGATAGAAGCCGCACAGGCATTGGGGAAATTACCTTATATTGATGGAAACAATATCGCAATCTGGGGTTGGAGTTTTGGCGGGTATAATACCCTGATGGCCATGAGTACCGGAAACGGGACTTTTAAAGCCGGTATAGCTGTTGCACCTCCTACAGACTGGAAATATTACGATACTATTTATACGGAAAGATTTATGCGTACCCCGAATGAAAATTTCCAGGGATATGCAGCAACTTCTCCTATTAAACTGGCAAACCAATTAGAAGGGAAATTACTTCTGGTACATGGTACAGCAGACGACAATGTTCACTTTCATCAAACGATGGAATATGCCGAAGCTCTGGTACAGGCCGGAAAACAGTTTGAAATGCAGATATACAAAGATAGGGACCATGGTATTTATGGAGGTAACACACGCAACCACCTCTATACGAGAATGGCTAATTTCTTATTTGATAATTTAAGATGACAGATTATGTACGTAAGCCGGAATGGTTAAAAGTACGGCTTAGTGGCAATGAAAACTATAATCACACCAAGAACATTGTAGAAACACAATGTTTGCACACGATCTGTAAAAGTGGTAAATGTCCGAACATTACTGAATGCTGGAGCCGCGGAACAGCTACTTTTATGATTGGAGGAGAAATATGTACCCGCTCCTGCCGGTTTTGTAATACACTTACCGGGAAGCCATTGCCACTGGACCCGGACGAGCCGGAACGGGTAGCGGAAAGTATCCGGCTGATGAAGATCAGACATGCCGTAATTACCTCCGTTGATCGTGACGACCTTACTGATATGAGTGCCCACCATTGGGCGAAGACGATAAATAAAGTGCGTGAAAGAAATTCAGGAATAACAATTGAAGTACTGATTCCTGATTTTCAGGGTAGAAAAGAACTACTGGATATAGTAATAGAAGCTAACCCGGATATTGTATCCCACAATATGGAAACGATCCGGCGGTTAACCCCAGGGATCCGGAGTGCTGCAAAATACGACACAAGTCTGGATGTTCTGACTTATTTATCCTCCCGGAAGATGATTACCAAAACAGGTATCATGGTGGGTCTGGGAGAAACCAGTGAAGAGATATACGGTTTAATGGATGACGTATTGCGAACAGGAACATTTATTCTGACGATAGGCCAGTATCTTCAGCCTTTAAGAAAGAATATACCTGTTAAAGAATATATTACACCCGGACAATTTGATATTTATAAAAATATTGCCCTGGAAAAAGGATTTAAGAAAGTAGAAAGTTCGCCGCTTGTGAGATCTTCCTACCACGCCGAGAAGCTGGTATGAATAAAAACATTTAACAAGTAAGGCTGTTATTATAGGTTAGAGAAGAGAAAGGAATGGACAAGGTAAAAAGGGGATTAAGTAATCAGGGGATCGGTTTTATACCATTGCTTGTTTTTCTGTTGGTGGATAATTATTTATCTTATACATTATCCTTTGTCATCAGTATATTCTTAAGTCTGATATGTACTTTTATTTACCGTATTTTTTCCCGTGGAAAGATCTTTCAGTTTTCCCTCATTCCCAGTGCGATCGTTCTTCTGGTTTATACACTGTTTATGGTCGTCAATACAGAACTGGTCATCTACGAACATTCCTCCCTGTTTATAGAACTTATACTGGAATTAACGCTGGTACTTGTCTATTTCAGCCGCGGGTATGTAATAGCAAAGGCCAAAAGGCAGAAAAAATATTCAGTTGCTCTGCGCACTACTATCCGCAACAGTTTAAGTGAATTTTATTATATCTGTAGAATATATCTGTTTGCATATCTTCTACACCTTCCGTTTGTTATCTTCTTTTTAATTTCAGCAAAAGGCAGCTATGATTCTCCATTGATGAAAGTCATGCTGGATTATATGCCTGTGATTATAGGTATCCTGATCCTACTGTACGAACATATACGCATCCGGTTAGTTTCAAATAACTTAAAGAAAGAGACCTGGCTACCTGTTGTGAACGCGAAAGGCACGGTAGTGGGCAGTATAGCCCGTTCGGTAAGCGAACAAAGTGCTAAAAAATACATGCATCCTGTTGTGCGGATCGTTGTTATGTACAAAGGGATGTTGTACCTGAATAAAAGGAAAGCAAACGAATATGTCGCCCCAGGATTGCTGGACTATCCGTTTCATTCGTATGTTTTTTTCAGGAAACAATAGAGCATTGTTTAGAAAGACTTCTTTCTCCGCTACAAAATAAAAATAGTTCGCCTCGCCACTTGCTTACTTATTCTTTTGAGAATGAGAAGACAAAACAACTGGTGTCCCTCTTTCTACTCAAACTGGAGCAGGAGGTTCAACTGGAGGATTTTCATTCGGGAAAATTATGGACAGCCAGGCAGATTGAACAGAACCTGAATTCATCCCATCTGTTCAGTGAATATTTTGTACAGGAATTTCCTTATCTGCAAAACACCGTATTAATGGTCGAGCAGTTGATGAATCATCCGGATAAAGAATCAACGGAATCCTAATTCAATAACTTCCAGATCTTTGATTACTGCTGCCTCAATAGTAAAGCGAACCAAAGTACGTACCTGGTGAAAACCACTTTTGCCGGCAGCGCCCGGATTGATATGCAGGCATTTCAGACTCTTATCATGCATTACTTTCAGAATATGGGAATGCCCGGAAATAAACAGTTGCGGACGATGCTCGTATAAATCTTTCCGGATGGAAGGTTCGTACCTTCCTGGGTAACCTCCGATATGAGTCATCAGAACAGTAACATCTTCGATCCCGAAGATTAATGTTTTAGGATATACAGACCGGATAGGTTGGCCATCGATATTTCCGTATACGGCCCGCAGGGGTTTTAGTTGATTCAAACGTACAGCCACTGCGGCAGCCCCGATATCTCCGGCATGCCATATTTCATCACAACTCTCAAAATAGGTCTGATATCTATCATCCCAGTAACCATGTGTATCCGACAGAAGTCCAACTTTCACCATATCTGTTTCTTTTATTATGCAAAAGTATTTATATTTACAAAACGAAGATAAGCATAACATGGAAAACACATATAAATATTTTAAACGGGATATCAGTTGGCTTTCTTTCAATTTCCGTGTCCTGATGGAGGCGATGGATGAGTCGTTGCCTCTGTATGAGCGGATTAAATTCCTGGCTATCTATTCTTCCAATCTGGAAGAGTTTTATGAGATAAGGGTTGCCGAACACCGGGGTATATTAATGAAAAAAAGATATACGGACGAAGAAGACCCTAAAACAGAAAAGACATTAGCGGAAATAACACAGGAGGTAAACAGGCAACAGAAAGAATATTACCGTATATTTTCTGAAATGATTCTTCCGGAGCTTCGCCGGCAGAATATTTATCTTTATCAGGATAGCCGGCCGGAGCCATTCCATGAAGAGTTTGTACGCAATTTTTTCCACGAAGAGGTATTTCCTTTCCTTTCACCTGTCATTTTGCAGGCAGGAGAGATCCGGACGTTTATCCGTGACCGCAGACTCTACCTGGTGGTACGAATGATCAAGAAAAATACCCGGACACAGCAGAGGGACGGGGCCCCTCAATATCACTACGCGATGATGAAAATACCTCATGCCAAAGTGCCCCGCTTCATTGAATTACCCCGGCACCAAAGGAAATATTATCTGATGTTTATCGACGATATCATCCGGGCGAACCTATCAGTTGTTTTCCCGGGATACATTATAGATAGTTGTTACAGTATCAAAATATCCCGTGACGCGGATATTTACCTGACTGATGAACAGAGTGGAAACATTGTGGAGAATATCCGGGAAAAAGTAAAAAAACGGAAAATCGGAGACCTCAGCCGTTTTGTATATGATCAGGCCATGCCGGAAGAGTTCCTCGACTTTATTTGCCATACCTTTGATGTTACACCGGATGATTTGACTGTAGGCGGACGTTACCTGAACCTCCAAGACCTGATTCGTTTACCTAACCCCAAAGGAATAGGCCCCGGACAAAAACCACTGATTCCTATGCGTATTCCCTGGCTGGACGAGATTGGTTCGATGCTCAAAACAATACGCAAAAGGGATATTCTACTCCATTTCCCTTACCAGTCTTTTGATTACCTGATCCGGGTGTTAACGGAAGCAGCCTGCGATCCGGAAGTCGAAGAGATCAGGATTACTCAATACCGGGTAGCAGAAGACTCGGCTGTTATCAATGCACTGGTCAGTGCGGCACAACATGGAAAGAAAGTAACCGTATTTGTAGAATTGAAAGCCCGATACGACGAAGAAAACAATATGCGCGCGGCCGAACGGATGAAACAGGCCGGCATACGCATCATTTATAGCATCCCGGGGTTAAAAGTACATGCCAAAGTTGCTGTTATTCTTTGCAAAAACAGCCCGGAAGAAGATAAAACAAAAAACGTTGCTTATTTAAGTACCGGTAATTTTAATGAGAAGACTGCTAAAGTTTATTCTGATATGGCACTTCTTACTTCCGATCCGGACCTTATCCGGGATATCCGGAATGTTTTTGCCGTACTGGAAGGCCAGATCTCCACTCCCCATTTTAAACACCTGTTGGTTGCACAATTCAACATGGTTTCGGAATTAAAAGAGATGATCAAACGGGAAATCGAACATGTAGAAGCCGGGCGCAAAGGAAGAATTATCCTGAAAATGAACGGACTGCACGACAGGGAAATGATCAGGGAATTATACAGAGCGAGTGAAAAAGGGGTAAAGATAGATTTACTCATCCGGGGTATTTGTTGCCTGATACCGGAGCAACCCTATAGCAAAAACATTAAGATTACCCGGATTGTAGATTCGTACCTTGAACACTCACGGATCTGGTATTTTTACAACGATGGGGAGGAGAACCTGTATCTTACCTCGGCCGACTGGATGAAACGAAATCTCAGCCGGCGGATCGAGACTGCTTTTCCGGTATTGGTTCCGGCCCTCAAACAGGAAATCATCGACATCCTGCAACTGCAACTGGCTGATAATGTAAAAGCGTGTTATATAAACAGTAAACTGGAAAATATATACAAATACAATAATTTTCCACCATTACGGTCACAGGTAGAAACATATAAATACCTTCACAACAAAGTTTTGGGGTCGTCCGGCAGATAACCGGAACGGATACGCCACTCATTCGGGTACAGGTTATTGGTATGGTTTCCCAGATTCTTTACAAAGCCCAGAGAAAGACCTTTATAACAAACCTGCAGATAACCTTTCGGTTTATCCGTTGGAGACGATAATTGTTCTTTCCTTAAATAACTGATCGCCTCTTTCCAGGTTAGTTCCCACTGTTCGAAGTTTTGTGGATTCACGTGTTGAGAGGTTGCAAGCGAATGCCCCGGAATAAAATCTGTTCCTTTTACTTCTCCCAATAACAGACCCGCAGAGACAATATGCAACCGATTTTTCAGATAAGTATACATATCCTGGAGTGCAGAAGGGAATGCGATATACCCTTTCGGTGTCAGTTCGTACATAAAATGATCCGGATCTTTCAAGATTGTTTTGATTGCCCCGGGAACAGGCTCTTTCTTTTTGGATTGCTTCCGGCTATTGTTTTTAGGCAAACGGAAATGACCAGCCTTCCGGTCCGGCTTTCTTAAAACAGCAATAAAGAAACCTTCTCCGGGCGTTTTATGAGGCAGAAAACGGTATACCGGTTCGTTCCCTGCAAATGCCCCGGAAATATTCCATTCCGGCAAACAATTTACAGGCAATACTTCAGCCCCATACTGACGAATCATATTTTGTATATTTTCTTCGTTCTCCCTGATATTGTAAGTGCAGGTACTATAAACCAATAATCCACCCGGTGCCAGTGCATTCCATATATCATGGATAATCCGTTGCTGCCGGAACGCACATAGATTTACATTTGCCTCGCTCCATTCATTTATACTATCCGGGTCTTTCCGGAACATTCCTTCACCCGAACAGGGTACATCCGTTACAATTACATCAAATAAACCTGTCAAATCCGCAAACGCAGCCGGGTCGTTATTGGTTACGATCACATCCGGGCTGCCCCATTTGATGACATTTTCGGATAATATCTGGCTCCTGGTACGTATTACTTCATTACTAACCAACAGGCTACCGGCAGGCAACAACGATAGTAAATGAGTTGTTTTCCCTCCGGGTGCCGCACACAGATCAAGGCATCTTACAGGTTCCTGCACATATTGTTTCACAATCTGTTCCAGAAACATAGAAGAAGCTTCCTGCACATAATATCCTCCTGCATGAAATAAAGGATCAAAAGTAAAGTGGAATCTTTCCGGAAGATAATAGCCGGTTTCACACCAGGGAACAGGTGTAAAACCAGGTTTAAAAAATAGCTTTGCGGGATTGACACGGATACTTACAGGAGGTTCCTGTTCAAGTGCATTAAAAAACAAAGCAGTCTCATCGCCACATAAACGGGACATCCTTTCCGTAAAAGACAGGGGTAATTGCATGTTATTCGATCTGTTTCACGCAAAAATACTACATTTGCATAAAATAAATTCTATGCAAGCATCACTTTTTCTCATACCTGTACCGTTAGGTGAAACCGGTCATAGACAGGTACTCCCTGATTATAACAGGGAAATAATTCTTCCCCTCCGTCATTTCATTGTTGAAAACATAAGAACGGCACGGCGTTTCCTGAAAAAAAACGAGCCTTCGATCTGCATTGATGATTTAACGTTCTATGAGCTGAATAAGCACACGTCTGCCGAAGATATTGCCGGATTTCTTACCCCTTTGTCACAGGGTATTTCGATGGGGCTTCTCTCCGAAGCAGGTTGCCCGGCGATAGCCGACCCCGGGGCTGATATTATAGCAATCGCCCAGCGAAAAGGTTACAGAGTAGTGCCTTTAGTGGGGCCTTCCTCTATTCTTCTATCTCTTATGGGATCAGGTTTTAACGGACAAAGTTTTGCTTTTCACGGTTATTTACCTATTGATGCTGCAGAGAGAAATAAAACACTCAAAAAGCTGGAAGACCGGATATATAAAGAACACCAGACTCAACTATTCATAGAAACCCCTTACCGGAACAACAAACTGGCAGAAGAGATACTCCGGACCTGCCGCCCGGAAACAAAACTATGTATCGCTTCCAATCTGACCTGTGCAGATGAATATATCAGCACAAAAACAGTGAGTGCCTGGAAAGGAAAGCTTCCCGACCTGAATAAAAAACCTACCATATTCCTGATTTACAGGTAATTTATTTTTTATTTGCTCCTACAAGAGAATTGAGTTAATTTTCTGCCACCAATTGCCGCCTCAATTTACTGGGACTACAGCCAAAATGCTTTTTACAGTAAGTTGTAAAGTGCGCCGGGGAACTAAATCCAAACTCTTTGATAATGTCGGCAAAGGTTGTTTTTCCATCTGCCAGACGGGTTTTCACATGTTTGGAACGCTGTTTCAATATCCAGCTATAGGGCGAATCATTGAAATACTCATTAAACTTACGGTTAAACGAACGCACAGAAATATGACATAACTCTGCCAGTTCTTCCACTGTTTTTACTTCCTGGTAATGACGCAGAATAAAGGCTTTGAAATCCAGATCGCGGTTTAAAATAGGAGCCAGAAAAGCAGCCATTTCAGGTTTTGTATAGAATGTTCTGAAAATCAGGAACACCTCTTTCTGTTTGATAGAATGCAGATGGCGGCATTGAATCTTATGTTCCAGAAAGAAAAGAATACTATCCAATACCATCTGCATAGGCGGACGTATTTCAAGCGTATGAGAGACATCATTATTTCCAAAAGGCATTAATGATTCCAACGCCAACTGGTCGCAAAGGGTAAACTGATTATCAAAACTAAGTAGCAGGTAAGATCCTTCTGTTACTGCTACACCATGACACTTCGAATCCTGCGACGCAAATAAAATCTGCCCCCCGGATACAGTCAGGTCATTATACACATTACTACTGAACACCATTTCACCCTCAAGCAGAAATATAAGATAATTACTGTCATTCTCGATCAGGTCAAGCTTATCGCCGGGTTGAGTTCGTACATGACTAAAACCTATATTAAAATCAGATACATAGTGTTTGCAAGCCAAATGTTCTTCTACATAAAATAACTTCATGACATTAAAATTTTGAAGAGGTAAAGGTGCATAAAAATAATAGTTTATTCTTTAATGAAAAAAGAAATGACCGTTTTTTTAAAGAACAACCTGATTTTAACTATCCAAAAGCGTTATTCTAATCCATTTCCCTACATACGTTTCTGATTTATTAATAAAAAATTAACCCCGAAATTGATATTTATCTCCCAACGATTACTACTTTTGCATTTGATATAAATTTTTATAGTATAAGTAGGATCGTATGAAAACACTGGAAAGATTAGTAGCAGAGAAATTATTAAAAATCAAGGCCGTTAAATTACAACCGGCTAATCCGTTTACGTTGGCTTCAGGTTGGAAGTCTCCGATCTACTGCGACAACAGAAAGACCCTTTCTTATCCGGCTGTTCGTAGCTTTATTAAGTTAGAACTGGCGCGGGTGATCAGTGAAAAATACGAAAATGCTGACGCCATCGCAGGAGTAGCAACAGGAGCTATTGCCCAGGGAGCTTTAGTAGCCGATCTGCTGGGGTTACCTTTTATTTACATTCGTGCAACTCCCAAGGATCACGGACTGGAAAACCTGATAGAAGGTGAATTGAAACCCGGCTCTAAAGTAATTATCCTTGAAGACCTTGTGTCTACCGGAGGTAGTAGCCTGAAAGCAGTACAGGCTGTACGCAACTTCGGATGCGATGTGGTAGGTATAGTTGCCATCTTTACACATGGTTTCCCAATTGCCGAAAAACAATTCAAAGAGGCCAAAGTTGATCTGACGACTCTTAGCAACTACGATGCTGTAATAGAGGAAGCTGTCAGAACCAATTATATTGACGAAGCAGAGATCAAGACTTTACAGCAATGGCGTAAAGGTCCGGCAAACTGGAATCCTAAACGTTAATAAAAAAGGTATGACTGAATTTGTTAGCGGAGTAAAACAGATACCCTATAGCGACGAACGTATTTTCACTATGTTATCCGATCTTTCAAACCTTGAAAAGGTGAGAGACCGGATACCGCAGGATAAAATAAAAGACTTCACTTTCGATACGGATACCTGTAGTGTAACGATTGACCCTGTTGGGACAATTACATTTCAGATCGTAGAGCGTGAACCTTTCAAAACGATTAAATTTACGACAACGAATTCTCCGGTACCCATACATCTGTGGATTCAACTGAAGCAGGTGGAGGAAAATGATACCCGGATGAAACTAACAGTACGGGCAGATATTCCAATGATGCTGAAAGGCATGGTTTCAAAACCGTTACAGGATGGAATAGATAAGCTGGCCGATGTATTGGCATCCCTGCCCTATTAATTTCAGACTATGGCTCAGAAACTTTGGGAAAAGAACGTACAGGTAGACAAAGAAGTGGAAGCCTTTACGGTCGGCAAAGACCGTGAAATGGATCTTTATCTGGCAAAATATGATGTTTTAGGGTCGATGGCCCACATTACAATGTTAGAAAGTATCGGACTTCTTTCCGGTCAGGAATTGGAACAACTACGTGCGGAACTCAAGAAGATTTACCACCTGGCCGACCAGGGAAAATTCATCATTGAAGAAGGTGTGGAGGATGTCCATTCGCAGGTAGAGCTGATGCTTACACGTTCCCTTGGCGATATAGGGAAAAAAATCCATAGTGGGCGTTCCCGCAACGACCAGGTATTACTGGACCTGAAACTTTTCACACGTACCCAAATACGGGAGATTGTAGAACTATCTTATGAACTGTTCTCTGTTCTCTTATCCCAGAGTACCCGTTATAAAGATATACTTCTACCGGGATATACCCATTTGCAGGTAGCCATGCCGTCGTCATTCGGCCTTTGGTTCGGAGCATATGCCGAAAGTCTGGCCGACGATATGCAACTAATGCAGGCAGCCTATAAAATATGTAACCGCAATCCGCTTGGCTCAGCCGCGGGATATGGTTCTTCTTTCCCGCTGAACCGCCAGATGACTACAGATTTACTGGGATTCGATTCCATGAATTACAATGTTGTATATGCACAAATGGGACGGGGAAAAATGGAACGTACCGTAGCTTTTGCACTTGCCGGTATCGCAGCCACACTATCCAAACTGGCATTCGATGCCTGTATGTTCAATAGTCAGAACTTCGGATTCATTAAATTACCCGACGAATTTACAACCGGTTCGAGCATTATGCCTCACAAGAAAAACCCGGACGTATTTGAACTGACCCGCGCCAAATGTAACAAAATACAGGCATTGCCTCAACAGATTACTCTGATCACGAATAATCTGCCATCGGGTTATTTCCGGGATCTACAGATTATAAAAGAAGTATTCCTGCCTACGTTTGATGAACTGAAAGAATGCCTACAGATGGTTACCTATATGATGAAAGAAGTAGAGGTAAACAAACAGATTCTGGATGATCCCAAATATGCACTTCTATTCAGTGTAGAGGAAGTGAACCGGCTGGTTCTGGAAGGGGTTCCTTTCCGGGATGCCTACAAACAGGTAGGACTGGCTATTGAAGCCGGTGAGTTTACTCCGGACAAACAGGTCAACCACACGCACGAAGGCAGTATCGGCAATCTATGCAATGACCACATTTCGATGTTCATGCAAAATATCATTGATAGTTTCTCTTTCGAAGAAGTAATTGAAGCGGAGAAGAGGCTGATTCAATAAAAAGAGATCGAATTTTTACAGGATTTATTTGCAAAAATAAAAAATTCCTCTACCTTTGCACACGCAAACACAACCAATGCGAAAGTAGCTCAGTTGGTAGAGCATAACCTTGCCAAGGTTAGGGTCGCGGGTTCGAATCCCGTCTTTCGCTCA
>JAJQAZ010000133.1 GCA_021203545.1 Tannerellaceae bacterium
TGAAGCTGGAGCTTCATAAGATTTTAGCGACGTAGCGAGGACGCTACGCCGAACATAGACCTGAAGTTTATTACTGTTTTGTCTTGAAGAATAGGGTATAGACTAACCACGCTGACAAGAAACTTCCTGTTACACCGGCAAAGGCGAGGATGAATGCCTGTCCTCCCAATGTGGGGAAATTACTGATTATGTTCCGGTCAGAGCCGATGGCTGTTCCCAGTACAAACAGTAATAGCCAGATTGTATAGATTAGGGTATGTTTTACCAGGGGTATGGCCGGACTTTTACGCCCGGCTATACCAGCCAATATTCCTATAAGCATGCAACTGATTACGATAAACATATTTTTACTTTTTATATTCTTCGTACAACATCAGTAAATGGGCAGCACTCCAACTAAAATGAGGAGCTTTCAGGCGGCCACCGGTATGCGTATCGTAGTTTTCATGAATAGGTGCATCCTCTGTTAAACCCTGTAAACGGAGGAACACTTGTTCTGTAAAAACATCGGCCTGTTGTTTGTATCCGTATTTGCGCATACCTGAGATTCCAAAGTACACCTGATCGAGCCAGATAGGACCACGCCAGTATCCGGCAGGCATAAATTTAGGATTGTCCGCGGCGATGGTGGAAAAAGGAATATAGGTGGCAAACTTTTCCGGATCAATAAATTTTTGAACGACAGCATCAGCCTGTTCCTGTGTGGCAAGACCGGCCCATAAGGGAATGGAGGCTTCTGTCCCCTCTTCCATTACAAAGGTTCCATCCAGCCGTTTATCAAAAAAGAATCCCTGTTCCGGGTCATAGAAATGAGTAAGTACTTTTTCCGAACGGTCCGGACGATTGAAATCCATACCGGCTATTTGTGCAAGTTCTGACAACAGACGGTGTTCAAGCAGCAAAAATGCATTCAGGTCTACCGATTCCTGGTTCAGGCTCCAGGCTCCTTCTGAATTGGCAACCATTACAGCATCATCAAACCGGATGGCGTTATCCATTCCGCTCTCCCAGGCTGCTGCTTCGTGTGTTCCGTCGCATGCCCCAAATTCGCAGATTCCGTTTTGGTCATGGTCGCGATACATAAACCACCAGTCATAATAGTGTACCATACGGGGGAATAGTTCACGAATAAAAGCCGTATCCTGCGTATGCCGGAAAATCTCATGTACTGCCCAGGCGGCCAAAGGGGGCTTACTATTTCGTTCGTTGTTTTCGGAAGCATCAGAATAAATACAGTCTATAATCATTCCTTCCGGTGTCTGGTAGTCAAACATGGTTCGTACCTGGTCTTTGGCCAGTTCCGGAGCAAAACGGGCCAATACTACCGCATGTTTCCAGGAATCCCATCCCCAGAATCCCATAAAATATCCGACTGCATGACTCGGTATTACTCCATCGTGTAACAAATCCCGGCGGGCACTTTGCCAATTCGAAATCAGGGTAATGACCGATTTAACGGCTATCCGGTTAAAATCTTCCGGTGTGTCGTCTCTTAGTACCTGTTGCAGGTAGTTATTCCGGCGATCTGCGGATTCTTTCCGGTACAATTCCGGAGAGGCCGATATCTTTTGTGCTTTCTGCAATACCTGTGTACGGGTATCTTCTTCAAAGAAAGAGATTACGACCCAGGCTTTGCCGGGAGTACCGGAAAGAGCCTCGTATTGCTCTCCCGAAACCACAATTCCGGCTTCCCGTCCAAAAACCAATGCCACCCCCTCTCCATCAGGCCAGGTATAGATTATTTTATTCTTTTCCGTTTCACACTGAATTTCCTCTTTATCTATTTTTCCATAGAAATGAAGCTTTTCCTGCCGGGATGACTGACAGGATAATAATGCGGTTGTATGGTCAATAAAACAAAGTTGCTGCGTGATTTCACCTTTTCCGGAACGGGATTTTATACTTAACCGGCCCGGGTAATAATTTACCTCTTCCGGTGTATATTCATCCTCTTGTGTCTCATCGGCAAAACGTACCTGCAGAATCGATTTTGTAAGCCATTCCCGCCGGTCCAAATGAAACGAGCCACAAAACCCATTTACCCATTTATCAGCATCCGGTAATGTAAAACCATACCAGGCTCCGGCATCAGTAAACCACCCACGACAGCGGCTCTCCGCATTTGGTGTGTAGCGGATGTCCAGAATACCGGGGTAGCTCTCTACCAGAGCAGACGTTTTTCGGGTCTGGTTGCTGCATGCGGAGAGAATGAAAAATGAAAAATGAAAAATGAAAAATATTTTAAAATGCTGTCTATATTCTCCTGTTGAGCGTAGGCTCCTGCCTACGATCGTCCAATATCGTGAAGCTCCTGCCTCACGTGAAGCAGGAGCTTCACCTATTCTTAGCGACGTAGCGAGGACGCTACGCCAAACACTATTTTGTTTCATAATTATTACTTTAATTTGCCAACTCTTTGCTAGCACGGATTTAAATCCGTGCTTCTTTACAGCCTGTTAATTTAGGCACAGATAAACATCTGCGCCAGCATCTAAAATAGCCTCTTTACCCCCCCCCTTTAGGGGGCTGGGGGGTTGGGGTTGGTG
>JAJQAZ010000159.1 GCA_021203545.1 Tannerellaceae bacterium
ATTTTTACATCCTGAAAAACTTATTATTTTAACGTCTTTATTAATTCTAATTATTATAAACTAAATGTAAAACACATGAACAAATTAAAAAGAATTTCTATTAGTAAAATGCGCCAGCAACAAGCATTTAAATTTTTCAACAGAGTATGTGCATTAATCGCACCGGTAACACCAGAATTTAAAATCTATTATGATGAGCTGAAAAAAGCAAATGAAGAGTATGAAAAAACACTATCGTTTCATCATAAGAGCCTTTTAACAGAAAAAATTAATGAATATGATAAAAAGCGGAATCTATCCTGGAGAGCATTACGCACAGCGGTCAATTCATTAATGCTGGTACCAAATCCGGGCTATGAATCTGTTATTAAAGAAGCGGACCTGATACTTGGTACCTATGGCAATCCATCGCGGGTACCTAATACAGAACAAACAGGGATTATTAAGAATCTGATAGATGATCTGTATACACGTATCAATAAAGATAATTGTAAGGATTTGGGAATTAACAGTTTTATTGAAGAATTGCAGGAAAACAATAACCTCTTTTCTGAATATGTTGTCCGCCGGCAGGACGAACGATCTACACATATACCGGGTATTGCAAGAATGAACCGTAAGAAAACTGAAAAAGCCTACAGAAATATGACACAAAGTCTTGAAGTATTATCTGACCTTGAAAGCGGGAATCAGGATTTTCAGACTTTTATTATTAGTCTTAATCAACTCATAGAAGAAGAAAACGTAATAATAAAAGCTCGTCAAACCCGTAATAAAAACAAAAAAACAGAGGATACACAAACCAATTCTGAAACCGGAGCCACAACCGAACCGGAACCGAATTTAGCATAGTAAAATACTCGCTGGCACAGATATTTTCTATGCCTAAGACTTGATCCCAGACTTGAGAGATTGTGTAAAAACTTCCCTCGCTCTTAGATAAAGTTACAAATCGTAAGTAAGTACCCCGAATGGGGTGCAATGTGAATCGTAGATCGGCCTTAGCCAATAACCCCAAGTGCAACCCCAATGCCGTCAACTTAAAGATTTTTGTTCCCCGACTTGATTGGGGACCGCATCAGAACAGACGGTATTTATCATTAAAATTCAAACTGTTAGTGCCATTGCGATCCCGGATCAAGTCCGGGATTAAGGCTGTTTTATTCTTTTTTCCTTAAGTTGATGATATTGGGTTATTGGCTAAGGCTTCACATAGCAGTAACCTGTAGATAGCCCTATATAGAAGCATAGGGTTTTACAAAGATAAAATGCCACTTTGATTTAAATCATATACACTTACACCTGATTCCGGGTCTAAATGTAAAGCATAAACAATATTATCTTCCGACACAGCAATACGAATGCACTTTTTATCCAATTTCAAATTATGCAATAAATTCCCTTCATAATCAAAAATCAATAAATTCCGTGGCAATCCCTCTTCATTTCCGGTTACAAAATCAGACTTTTTACCACTATATAAACCAAAAATATAATTTGCATTCATTTTTACATCCATAAAACCGTTCAAATTCTCATCCTGATTAAATTTAATCATCTCCTGATATTCTTCAAAAACCGGTTTAGAAAGAAAATATTCCCATTTTTTTCAGTAGCTCCGGTAGTAGATATATGATAATGTACAATATATCCATAGCTCATACCAACAAATGTAAAATCAGATTTAAAAGAACCAAACATTCCACGTTGGAGGATTGTATTTTTATTAGTCACACTAAAAGGATTTTCGCCAAAATGTTTAATAATCTGTAAAGAACTATCTAATAGCAGAAAATAGTCCACTGTATTTAATCCGGAGGTTCTTTGAGCCACCAAATAACTGTCATTAACATAATGAGATACAAAGTAATTTATATCTTCATATTTATTTATACTTTGCTGTTTTGGTTCTATATAAAAAGATTCTTCTCCTTCACCAATAGAAAATTGATGACTTGTCAAAGTCTTAGTAGATACATCCCATATAAATAATAGATTTTGATCCACATCTTTCCCTGCGTAAAAAGGAGTAATAAATTCAAAAGGTCCCTGACCTTTTAACCCATATTCATTAATAACTCCAGTAGTTAAGTTATATGTTTTTATAACTTTTCCAAAATCCCCTCTGAAAAGAAGATGATTATCAATTAAATCCATTTCTCCGGGGATAGCCAAAAGAAAATCCTCTAATTTTTCACCTACAACAGGTACCTCTTCAATCAGTCGAAGATAAGGAACTTTATGAACATCTCCGCCAGTTAAGTTACATCCATAGGAAATAACTAAGAATAAGCAAAAGAATAGTATATTTTTCATGTTTTTTATTAACAAAAGTATAATTATTTATCCGGAATGTATTTCATTTTTACAGACATTCATGAATTATAAATTTATCATGGTAATAAATCTTCTCTTTCCATTCTTCCTTTTCATTTTTCATTAAATACTGACGGATTTTTATAAGTTTTTTCCCTTTTGAATGATTTGTAAGGGTTTTTGCAGGATTGTTGAAAGCCATTTATATAATAAATAAATTTCTTTGTATTACCCGGAATGACCAATGTGTTTGATTGTTGATTAACTATTTCTTAAACTTTCCGGACTTATTTGCTTGCTAATTCTTATAAGATTGTAATATGATGAAAAAATGCTTACTATTATTAGTTGTCGCCGGAATGGTTATCGGATGTAACCGGAAAACGGCACAAAAAGAAACTTCTGATACCGGACTTCAGAAGAGCGAACTTTTTATGGAATTGCCTGATTATTGTCCTACACCGGACGGAATGGCCATAGCCCGGAATGGCGACCTGATATTAGCCTGTCCTAATTTTGCGGATGTAATAAATAATCCTGCCTGCCTGGTAAGAATAACCAAAGAGGGTAAATTAACCAAATGGCTCGATGTTCCTGTATTGCCGGAAACCGGTTGGGCTTCGCCGATGGGTATCGCTTTTAATGACGAAGACGATCTGATCATTTGCGATAACCAGGGATGGAGTGGGGCTGAAGTTGCACAAAACAAAGGACGCGTACTGCGTTTACGTTTTGATAGTAACGACCGGTTAATAGAAACGATTGTAGTAGCATCCGGAATGGAACATCCCAACGGTGTTCGTATTCGTGATGGAAAAATATATGTCACCCAAAGCTCGCTTTCTTCTATTGAAGACCCTTCCGGATTATTAGTAAGCGGTGTATATTGCTTTGACATGAACGATCGTGATATACAGGTTACCAATACATTGGCCGATCCCCAGTTAATCACCACTGTTATTACTAAAAATAAAGAAGTTCAATACGGTTTGGATGGTATCGTCTTTGATAAGTCCGGGAATTTATTTGTAGGTAATTTCGGGGATGGAACAATACACAAAATTACATTGGATGCTCCCGGAAAAGTTCGCACCAATGAAATATGGGCGTAGGATCTGAAACAACTTCGTACCATAGACGGTATGTGTATGGACGACGACGGAAATATCTGGATTGCGGATTTCTCTGAAAATGCAATAGCTAAAGTAGATAAAGACGGCAATATCAGACGCATTGCACAAAGTCCTGACTGCGACGGAAGCGACGGAGGCCTCGGCCAGCCCGGCGAACCAATCGTATGGAACGGCATGGTTATCGTCTCCTGCTTCGACATGGTAACCGGCCCCGACAAAGTAAACACCGGACATGATAAACCGTATACATTGGCTAAATTAAAGCTGTAAAGCAGCTTTAAGTAGTCAGCACTCGCTACGCTCGTTAGTAGTCATCAGCCTCTTCGAGGCTTAGTAGTCAAGTAGTAAGAAAAAATAAATTTAAATCTTATTCTCTACTTAACTACTAATGAGCGAAGCGAATAATAACTCCTAACGAGCGCAGCGAGTGCTGACTACTAAGAAGCAAAGCAACTGATAACTACTTAAAAAAACATACATGAAAAACAATTATCTATCAACATTTGCGGGTTCGGCGATATGCGGAGGATTTGCCTTTGGAATATGGCCGGAACTATGGAAAACATACGGATTGATGGGCGGTTGGTTAGCTGCCACATTAATTATCGGTATCATGTGGTATATGAACCACTACAACGGAGCTATTTCTAATCCGGAGGGAAAAATCTGGTTAGACCAGGGCTGGTGTATCGGTTCTGCCGGTATCGCCTGGGGGATTGTTCGTTTTCAGGGCGACTTTACAGCATTCTTTCTGGCAGTACCTACATTGATCTGCTGCCTGATCGGCGGTGCGCTGGCAGGTTTGGCTGTTTGGTTCATACGTCATAAACAGGCACAAGGAAAGGAGGAGATCGGATGAGCGAGTGGTTGCAAACATACAACGAACTTTTCGGGATGTACCATGCCGGTATCATAACCAGTATATTTGGCGCATTTGCCGTTTCTTTCACCGTTTTACTTTGCTGGCCCAAACTGGTAAACGATTTCGGAGCAAAGGGAGGCTTTATAGCCGCCGCTGTAATCATAGGTACTTTCTGGATCGTCAATCATAAACTACCCGGTTATGGATTCTCTACCGGATTATTAATGGATGCCGGCAATCTTCCCATGCAATTCAGCCTTATCCATCAGGGAGCACGGGGAAGTGCACCCTGGATCGACATGGGATGGGCAATAGCCATGGCTTTTGTCGTATTAGACCTGATGACGGTTCCTAAAGGAACCAAAGCGGGATTATTCAAAGAAATGATTCCCCGTTGGTGTGTCATCATTCTGGGAGGTATCGCAGGTGGTATCCTGGTAGGATTAACCGGATATACAAATGCAGGATTATGAGTTGTTCGCGATGCTCACAAAGTAGTCAAGTAGTTATCACTCGCTACGCTCATTAGTAGTCATCAGCCTCTTTGAGGCTTAGTAGTCAAGTAGTAAGAAAAAATAAATTTACATCTTATTTTCTACTTAACTCCTAACGAGTGAAACGAGTGCTGACTCCTTGACTACTGCGAGCAAAGCGAGCTAACTACTTAGTGAGCAAAGCGAACGACAACTACTTAAAAAAAATAATTATGAAATATATAATGGCCCATGATTTGGGTACCAGCGGAAATAAAGCGACTCTGTTTGATGAAGAAGGAAAACTGATCCATTCGTGTGTTTCATCTTACCGGACAGCATATAGTGCAGGCAATCGTGCGGAACAGAATCCGGAGGATTGGTGGAAAGCAATTACAGAAACAACCCGCCAGCTCTTACAGGTAGTTCCGGCAGAAGAAATTGCCGGTATTGCTCTCAGTGGTCAGATGATGGGATGCCTGTGTGTAGATAAAAACGGAAAACCGCTACGTCCGCATTTGTTGTATTGCGACCAGCGGGCGGTACGGGAAGAAGCTTTCCTGACGTACCGGATGAATCCGGCAGAATTTTACGAAATAACCGGACACCGGATCAGTGCTTCGTACTCCATTGAAAAACTGATGTGGATCAAAGAGCATGAACCGGAGGTCTTCGCTAATACATACAAAATGTTGAATGCGAAAGATTATATCAATTTCCGGTTGTGTGGTATGATGGCAACCGACTCGTCGGATGCTTCGGGTACAAATGCGTACGATCTGAACCGCTGGGCATGGAGCGAAGAAATTATTGAAACAGCCGGATTGGATGTATCTCTTTTCCCGGAAGTTCGTTCCTCTATTGATGTAATAGGAGAGATTACAACAGAAGCTGCCCGGGAGACCGGACTCAAAGCAGGTACTCCTGTTATCTGTGGTGGTGGCGACGGTAGTTGCGCCGGGGTAGGAGTGGGTTCGGTTTCTCCCGGAGCCACCTATAATTATCTGGGATCTTCTTCATGGATAGCCTTAACGGTAAAAGAACCGGTAATTGACCCGCAACGGCGCACCATGAACTGGGCACATGTGGTTCCCGGTATGTTACATCCGTCGGGAACAATGCAAACAACCGGGGCCTCCTATAACTGGATGGTAAACCAACTGTGCCAATACGAAAAACAGCAGGCTGGAACACTGGGAAAAGAGGTATACGAGTTGATTGATGAACAAATACTAAAATCGCCATTAGGAGCTAATAAGCTGTTATTTCTTCCTTATATGCTGGGTGAACGTACTCCACGTTGGAATATGGATGCCAAAGGGGTATTTGTGGGACTGACGGTGAACCATACACACGGAGATATGCTGCGTGCCGTAATGGAGGGTATCACCCTGAATCTCGGATTTATTGTCAATATATTCCGCAATCACCTGCCTATAAACAAAATGACAGTGATAGGCGGCGGTGCCAAAAACCCTGTCTGGCAACAGATGATGGCTGATATTTACAATACGGAAATAGAAATACCGAACTACCTGGAGGAAGCAACCTCTATGGGTGCCGCGGTACTGGCAGGCATCGGTAGTGGATTATTCAAAGATTTCCAGGTGATCGACCGTTTCATCCGAATACAGAAAACAGTAACCCCAATCCCTGAAAACGTAGAGAAATACAAAGCAATCATGCCGGTATTCGACCATACCTATCATGCATTGTGTGACATATACAGCGAACTGGCGGAGTTGAAAATATAATGGAATCGAGTAGTTAGTAGTTAGTAGTTAGTAGTTAGTAGTATGTTCGCTACGCTCACTTAGTAGAAATATAATTAAAAAACGAGCGAAGCGAGTTCCTACTAACTACCAACTACTATCTACTAACTACTCAAAAAAACAATTATGAAAAGCGTAATAATAACAAAACCGGGAACAATAGAGATTCAGGAAGTTGAGATTCCTTCTATTTCCCCTTACCAGGCATTGGTAAAAACAGAAATGGTGGCATTTTGTAATGCGACGGATAGTAAATTGATCAATGGACATTTTCCGGGCGAAGACACGTATCCGATGGCTTTGGGACATGAAAATGTAGGTATAGTAACTGAAGTAGGGAGCAAAGTAAAGAATTTTGCGGTAGGCGACCGGGTAATCGGTGGCCTGATTGCTGATTTTGGTTCACAGGGCATACATAGTGCATGGGGTGGCTTCAGTGAATATGTGGTAGTGAATGATTTTGAAGTATTAAAAGAAGAAGGACTGGCTACACCTGAGCAGGGATGCTGGGATAGTTTCGAAATACAGAATACGGTTCCCGCAGATATTCAACCCGAGGAAGCAGTTATATCCTGTACCTGGCGCGAAATATTAGGTGCCTTTAAAGACTTCCGTCTGGAACCGGGTAAAAAAGTATTGGTATTTGGTTCGGGCCCGGTAGGGCTCAGCTTTGTCAAATTAGGGAAACTATTTGGTTTGGCACAGGTAGATATTGTAGATAAAAGTCCGGCTAAACTGGAAATTGCGAAAAAGATGGGTGCAGATCATACCTATACGTCAGAAGAAGTGGAAAGCGAAGAGTTCATTGCGGCAACCAACCGTTCCTACGACACCATCATTGACGCGGTAGGATTACCCTCTATCGTCAATACCGGTCTGCCGCTGATCAAAATGGCCGGTGACATTTGTGTATATGGGGTGATGACACAAAATCCCACACTGGATATGAGCCGTGCCCCTTACAACTTTAACCTGTATATGCACCGCTGGCCTACCCGTCCGGAAGAAAAGGCAGCTATGACTACATTGGCACAATGGATACGGGAAGGTAAACTATCGGCATCTGATTTTATATCCCACCGGTTCAAAATGGATCAGTTGGAAGAAGCCTATAACGCAATTAAACGAAACGAAGTAATAAAAACAGTACTCACTTTTTAAATAGTAAAAAACAATGGAACAAATAAAAAATCTCTCCGTAAAAAAACTGGCCGGAATGATCGATCATACTTTTCTGAAACCATTCGGAACGGCTGCCGATATAGAAAAACTGTGCGAAGAAGCCCGCAAATATGAATTTGCTATGGTGGCTATCAACCCGGCTGAAGTAGAAACATGTGCGGAATTGCTGAAAGATTCTCCTGTTCGTGTTGGGGCTGCTATTGGTTTCCCGTTAGGACAAACTACCCGCGAATGCAAAGCCTTTGAAACCCGTGATGCGATCCAAAAAGGAGCAACGGAAATTGATACCGTAATCAACATCCGTGCTTTACAGAAAGGATATATTGATCTGGTAAGAAGCGAGATCGAAGATATGGTAGCCATTTGTAAACCGGCAGGTGTGATATGTAAAGTAATTCTGGAAACCTGTTACCTGACAGATGAAGAGAAAGAAATCGTTTGCCGTATCTCGAAAGAGGCAGGTGTGGATTTCGTAAAAACATCTACCGGGTTTGGAACAGCCGGTGCTACAGTACACGATATTGCATTGATGCGTCGTGTGGTAGGTCCGGAAATAGGAGTGAAAGCTTCCGGCGGAGTTCGTGATCTGGAAAGTGCACTGGCCATGATTGAAGCAGGTGCTACCCGTATCGGAACATCCAGTGGAGTTTCTATCGTTGAGGCATATATAGAATTAT
Source organism: Tannerellaceae bacterium (assembly GCA_021203545.1). GTDB lineage: Bacteria > Bacteroidota > Bacteroidia > Bacteroidales > Tannerellaceae > UBA4116. The sequence goes on from JAJQAZ010000159.1 coordinate 8,416, forward strand.
TAAAAGCGGATAAAAATGCGTGAACTATATAAAGTCATAGTATTCACACTCTTATTGATTGTTGTTTTTGCTTGTCGCCATACTGCAGAGACTCCCCACGAAACCAAACAGGGGGAGTCCGTTTACACAACACATGAACCTCAGGATATAGAAGGCTTTATAGCCGGTATACTTGAGATCGCCAAAATAGCTGAAGATGGTAAATTTGATGTGTTAGAAAAACCTGACCGGCGCAGATACCGTGAATTAAGACAAGAGCATTTCAAAATGCAGGCTTTTCATAAAGAACTGTTTAAAAACCATCCGGTATATTATGACTGGTGGTTACAGGATGGCGACGGTTTCTTCTGGTTTACCGGTGATATAACGCAGGAATTAACAAAACGTTTGCAAAAACTCAACATCAGCACAGAAATTGATACGGAAGCCGGATTAAAAGCCGGATTTCATCAATATCTAGATGCTTGTATAAAGAGACGTGAAGAGCGGTTAAGTACGTGGATTGAAAACAAACCACAGGTCGCTTTTACTAAATTTGAAGTGCTCCGCCCGTCTTTCTTTGCTTATACAGAGGGGCTTTCGGATGCCCGCAACGAATGTAACTTCTTTCCACGGGGTGAATTAGCCCTTATACAAATGGAGGGTATATGGGCAAAGGAAGAAACCTTACTGGCAGATTCCACCGGAGTATTCCGTGACCCGGATGTACATTTCGATGGCAATCACATGGTGTTTGCCTGGAAGAAATCATTGAAAGAAGATGATTTCCATTTGTATGAAATGGAATTTCCATCCCGGAAAGTAAAACAATTAACATCCGGACTCGGGTTTGCGGATATAGAACCTGTATACCTGCCGGATGAAAATATTCTGTTCAATTCTACCCGTAGTGGAAACGCAGTAGACTGTTGGACAGTGGAAGTAAGTAATATGTTTATCTGTGACCGTGACGGACAATATACCCGGAGGGTAGGGTACGACCAGGTGCATACGGTGAAGCCTTCGGTACTGGACGACGGACGGGTGGTGTATACCCGCTGGGAATACAACGACAGGGGACAGGTCTATACCAAACCTCTTTTCCAGATGAATCCGGATGGTACCGGACAGGCCGAATATTATGGGGGTAACAGCTTTTTCCCCACTACGGTAGTGCATGCCCGCCAGATACCGGGAACCCGTAAGGTGATGGCTACTTTCAACGGGCACCATACACCACAGCATGGTAAATTGGGAATATTAGACCCGGAAGCAGGGCGCGACGAGAATGAAGGTACGATGCTGGTGGCTCCCTTACGGAAACCGGAAGCAGAAGTGATTGATGCGTACGGACAATTCGGCGACCAGTTCCAGCATCCCTGGCCTTTGAATGAAACGGAATTCCTTGTTTCTTATTCTCCGTTGGGTTATTATGCCGGACGGCCCATTGATTTTGGTATTTACTGGATGAATGTGGATGGCGAAAGAGAATTATTGGTATCTGATCCTACGATCTCCTGTAACCAACCTGTAGTACTGGGACCCCGTAAACGTCCGTTTACCCGTGTTAATACAGTAGACTATCGCAAAGACGATGGTGTATATTACATGCAGAATGTATATGCCGGCAATTATTTATTGTTCCCGTTGTATTAACCAGGGGGTGTATATTACATGCAGAATGTATATGCCGGCAATGGCGTAGAAGGCATTGAACCGGGCACGATCAAGAAACTGCGTGTCATGGAAATAATTTTCCGGCCGGCCAGTGTAGGGGCTGCCCTTGGACTGGGAAAAGGGGGCGGTGGACATGCCTTTACCCCTGTTGGTGTAGGGAATGCCAGTTGGGATGTGAAACGTGTTTTGGGAACTGTGGATGTAGAAGAAGATGGTTCTGCCCTGTTCAAGGTTCCGGCGCGTAAGCCGCTTTATTTCCAGGTATTGGACGAGAATGACCGGGTAGTGCAGACCATGCGTAGCTGGTCTACCCTACAGCCGGGAGAGATACAGAGTTGTGTAGGTTGCCATGAACATAAAAATACGGTACCGCTAACCAACCACCCGGTTTCAAAATCAATGAATAAAGCTATACAACCCATTGTTCCGGAAGGACGTGGCGAACGTAACTTTAGTTATATAGAAGAGGTACAGCCTATCTGGGATGCCAATTGTATATCCTGCCACAACGGCGTGGATCACAGAATGAGCCTCAAAGGTGATTTGAAGGTAGTAGACGAACAGACCAGGCGTAAATTTCGGACTCGTATCTGAATCTGACCCATGCCAAACAGTGGACAAAGGATAATGATTCCTGGCAGGGACAAAATGACCATCCGGAGGTGAACTGGATTAGTAATCTGTCTGAACCGACTTTGTTGGCTCCTTATTATGCCGGTTCCCATACCAGTAACCTGATTAAACGTCTGGAAAACGGACACAAAGGTACCAAACTCACCAAAGAGGAGATTGCAACAGTCTCTTTGTGGCTGGATCTGTCGGTTCCTTTTATCGGGGATTACCGGGAGGCAAATAACTGGAGTCAGGAGGAAGAAGAGTATTATAAATATTACGAAGATAAAGCGGAACAGGCGAGATTAGAAAACGAAGAAAACATTCGTTTGTATATTGAGTCGTTATTGAATAAGTAGTCAGTAGTCAAGTAGTCATCAGTCGCTAACGCTCCTTAGTAGTCAAGGAGAATATAATTCTTAACTACTTGACTACTAGTGAGCAAAGCGAACGATGACTACTAACGAGCGCAGCGAGTGCTGACTACTTAACTACTGCGAGCGTAGCGAGCTAACTACTTAAAAAAAACTATACATATGAAAGAAATAAAATATAGTATACTCTTTTTGATTGGTATTTGTATGATGGGATGCGGGGAGAATAAAAGCGATATTTTTGCTCCGGACCGGCTTTTCCCGGCTTCATCAGGTTTACTGGTTGCCAACAGGGCAGGAAATGAATTGGTGGCATTGGCTTCTGATTTGCAGACCATCCATAAGAGAACAGGATTTGCCTCGCCTGTGAATGATCTGGCTGTTGCTCCCAATGGTACACTCTGGGTTGTAACGGATGGTTATAAAGGACAATTGTATGAGTTAGAACCGGATGGAATGAATATCCTTTCACAAACCCCGGTTGGAAATACGCCTTCTGCTGTTCATTACAATCCGCATACGGGTACCCTCTGGGTTACTCAACGGTTTACGAACCGTTTACTGGAAATCAATCCGGCAACCCGTACGGAAGTGGCTTCTGTAGAAGTAGGGCGCGAACCGGTGGATGTAATATCGTTTGCATCGGGCAACCGGTTACTGGTAGCCAATAATATGCCGGAAATGTCATCATTGGACTATCCGGTAGCTGCCCGGCTATCCATTGTGGATGCTAAAAAGCATGAGGTTGTAAAACGGATTTTATTACCTAACGGATCAACAGATGTAAAAGCAATAGCAGTGGATGCGGATCAATCCTATGCATATGTAACCCATTTACTGGCCCGGTACCAGTTACCCACTAATCAGGTAGACCGCGGCTGGATGAGTACCAACGCATTTTCTATTATTGACCTGAGTAAAGAGGAATTAGTAACTACTGTTTTGTTGGATACACCCCAGAAAGGATCTGCTAATCCCTGGGGAATAACCGTATCGGCAGATAACCGCTATATTGTAGCGGCTGCTTCGGGTACGCACGAACTTGTATCCATTGACCGTACAGCTTTGCATGACCGGATCCGGAAAGCCAGTGAGGGAGAAAGGGTAACTCCCTCGACCCGCAAATGGGAAGACATCCCGAACGACGCAGGCTTCCTGTATGGTATATCCGGATATATACCTACGGACGGAAAAGGTCCCCGGACGGTTATAACGTCGGGAAACACAATCTATGCAGCCAATTATTTTACAGGAGAAATAGTACAGGTTGATCCGGTTAACCGAAACACAACGCGGTATAATTTAGAGATGGCTCCCTTAATTTCGACCAAAGTAGGTGAAGGCAATATGTATTTCCACGATGCGACACTGGGTTTCCAGGGTTGGCAAAGTTGTGCAAGTTGTCACCCCAACGAGGCAAGGGTCGACGGATTGAACTGGGATTTATTAAATGACGGAATTGGTAATCCCAAAAATACCAAGACGCTTATTTATTCCCATGAAACACCGCCTGCTATGGTTACCGGTATACGTAAGAACGCGGAAACTGCAGTACGTTCAGGCTTACGCCATATTCTGTTTGCAGAAGCCAATGAAGAAGTAAGTTCGGCAATGGATGCCTATCTGAAGTCTTTACATGCTGAACCCAGCCCTTATCTGGTAGACGGTAAACTTTCGGAAGCCGCGCAACGGGGAAAAGCCGGTTTTGATAAGCATTGTGCATCCTGCCATTCGGGTGCTTACTATACAAACGGTAAACTGTACGATATTCCCTGGTCTGTAGGAACCGAAAAAGGAGTGAAGATGGATGTCTCTACCCTGAATGAAGCGTGGCGTACTGCACCTTATTTATACGACGGACGTTCGTATACCATGCGGGAGATGCTGGATGTGCACGGCCCGGGTGTGGCCATGAGTGATGCGGAACTGAATGATCTGGCTGAATATGTTTTATCCCTTTAAAATGACTAACAGATGAACTATTTATATTCCATACTTTTCATTTTTTCTGTTAGTATTTTTACAGTTAGTGGCCAGCTTTCGTCTTTTGCCGGGTGCGATTATTCGCAGGGCATTGTTTTTATCATGGAAAATGATGAAATAGTCTGGCAACATCCGGCCCCTGACTCAAATGATATATGGCTTTTACCAAATGGTAATATTCTGTTTACAACAGGAAAAGGTGTTTTGGAGATGACCCGGCAGAACGATACGGTTTTTCAATATACATCGGATAGCCATATATTTGCCTGTCAGCGGTTGAGTAATGGAAATACTTTTATCGGAGAATGTACTACCGGGCGTATGCTTGAAGTTGCTCCGGACGGACGGATTGTAAAAGAAGTTTCTATCCTGCCGGAAGGGGTAACGGAGGGCGGTTTTGCTTTTATGCGGAATGCCCGCCGGCTGGCAAATGGTAACTATCTGGTAGCTCATTATGGTGGCCGGGAAGTTAAAGAATATGATTCGCAGGGAAGGGTGGTTTGGAGAGTAGAGGTTCCGGGTGGACCTCACTCCCTGATTCGTTTGCCAAACGGAAATACAATAATCTCGGTAGCCGATATGACGCAGGATCCTAAGATCATTGAAGTGGATAAAGAGGGTAATTGTATCTGGGAATTCTCAAATAGCCATATAGCCGGTTCTCCGTTGAAATTTCTGGGTGGTTTGCAGGTTTTTGCGGACGGAACAGTTCTTTTTACCAACTGGACAGGGCATGAAAAGCCCGAGGATAAAATTCATTTGTTTCTGGTAACAAAAGAGAAAGAGGTTCTTTTTATGCAGAAAGATCATCCGGGGCTGCAAACGATGTCGTCAGTTTATACAACAGGTTTGCCGGGTGCGGAAAACTCTTTTCATTAAATAAAATGTATATGGATTACAAGGAGTGGATAGATAAGGATAATCAAATACAGGCACAAATGTCGGTCTTTGACTCCGGGAGCGGTTGCAAAGAATACCATATTATACTAAAGGGGATCAATCCGGTTTTGTCCTTTGCAGAACAATTAACCGGATTGATATCTACCTATGAATCACTTATTACCAGTGAACTAAAAGAGGCTACACCTGTATTTAAACGTTATTTTCTGAGTGATATAGCCAATCAGGCAGAATTACTTCCGGAAATACAATCCGGTAAACAGGAATGTACTGTTTCAGTGACCGGGCAACCTTTGCTGAATGGTACCAAAGTGGCTCTGTGGGTGATTCTGCAAACGGATGTAGAGGTTTATCCCTGTGATACCGGATTAGGTGAAGTTATTCACAATGGTTATCGTCATCTGTGGGGAAGTGCTGTCTGCCAATCCGTATCCGGTTCATACGAACAGACCTTGTCGCTTTTTGAAAAGTATATCAGTCAATTGAATGACTACGGATATACCTTGGCAGATAATTGCCAGCGTACCTGGTTATTGATTGATAATATAGATGTAAACTATGCCGGAATGGTGGAGGCCCGGAATAAAATATTTGCAGGGCAGGGATTAACGAAAGAAACGCATTCTATAGCCAGTACCGGAATATACGGCCGGAATCAATCCGCACAGAACGTTGTCCGGTTAGATACTTATGCCGTTGGAGGTATCTGTCCGGAACAGATACAATATCTATATGCTCCCGGCTATTTGAACCCTACTCACGAATATGGTGTAAGTTTTGAAAGAGGTACTTCTATCCAATACGGCGACCGGAAACAGGTTTTTATTTCCGGTACTGCCAGTATAAATAACCAGGGTGAAATTGTCTGGCCGGGTGATATCCATAAACAAACCCTACGCATGTGGGAAAATGTAGAAGCACTCCTGAAGGAAGCAGATTGTACATTTAATGACCTAAGCCAACTCATTGTTTACCTGCGTGACCCGGCAGATTTTCCGGTCGTAAACAACCTGTTTGAAGAATGTTTCCCCCACATGCCGAAAGTCATAGTCTGGGCCACTGTATACCGTGAAGGCTGGCTCATTGAAATGGAATGCATAGCCCTGAAAGCCATCCCGGATACCCGTTTCCGTGATTATTGAGTTTTCTTCTGTTCTTTTGTCTCTCTTTAAAGTTCGATGATTCTTTCGATTTTTGTTCGTTCTATAAAATGTTGGTCATGCGATACAAGGAGAATGGTTCCTTTGTATTCTTCAATGGCTGAAAGTATAATATTCATACTTTCGATGTCTATATTATTGGTGGGTTCGTCCAGGATAATCATATCAGGAGTATTATTGCCGGCTAATAGGCAACAGAAAAGTAACCGTACTTTTTCACCTCCGCTCAGGATATTACAGGGCTTATCCCATGTAGTATAAGGGAAAAGGAAACGGGCTAAAAGCATCCGCAGATCGTGTTCCGGGAGATGATTATGATTAAACTCTTCTAACTGCTCAAGTACTGTCAGCCAGTTATCAATGATTGAATACTCCTGGTCAATGTAAATAAATTCATCTTCTCCTATATGCACTTCTCCGCATGAAGGAGTAAGTCTGCCGGACAGAAGTTTCAGCAGAGTAGTCTTACCCGAACCGTTCCGTCCTTTTATCAGAATACGTTCACCGCTTCTGATCTCGAAGCTTTTATTCTCTTTCCAGAGCATACTCTCACCATAACCGAAATTAATAGTATCAGCTTTAACCAGAATCTTACCCTCATGCAGGGTAGAGGAGTTAAAGATAATCTTTACCTGTTTATTATCCGGAAGTTCTTTATACATCTCTTTAACAGAGACTTTTAAGTCGTTTATTTTGTTTTGGTGAACCTCTTTTAAACGGGTTGTACTTTTTTCGGCTTTATCACGTAAGGTATTCATTCCCATACGCGAAATACCTTTCTTTTCACTGTGCTTTTTCCCTCGTGCATCTAATTTGTTTTTTCTTTCCGCTGTTTCCCGGGCCATTTTGCGCGCTATCCTTAACTCTTTTTCTTTATCCTCCAGCGATCCTATTAAGGCCTTTTTCTGTATCTCTTTTTCTTCTTTATAGAAATCATAATTACCACCATAAGATAGGATCCTGTTTTTTCCAGTTCCAGCGTATGATCCAATAAATTCAGCAACGTAATATCATGGCTTACTACTAATAGGGTAGCAGAAGTTGTGCGGATAAAGTCGTATAGTTTTTCCCGGCGGGTCAGGTCCAGATGATTCGTCGGTTCGTCCATCAGGATTATATCCGGCTGATGAATAAGTATTCCTGCGAGGAATATGCTGGTTTTTTCACCTCCACTTAGCTCTTTCAGAGGTGTATCCGGTGTAAAAGCTTCCATTTCCCAGAAGCGTAGTGCTTCGGAAATTCGTTCTTCAATGGTCCAGTCGTCATTCAATAGATCAAACCAGACTGTATCTGTATCTCCCTGCAGGATATGGTACATTGCATTTAGTTTATCCTGTATTCCCAAAGCTCCGGCAATAGTGAGTTCATCATATTGTCCGAAATGTTGTGGGATATAATAAGGTTGGGAAGAAGTAATGATTTCTCCTTCAGTACGAATTAATTGACCGCTTATTATTTTAAGAAGCGTAGACTTTCCGGACCCGTTTTTACCTACTAAAGAACTCTTTTCTTTAGCGTTTATAACCAGATTCAGGTTATTGAATAACGGCTCTTTATCTGGATGGATATAACTGATATGTTTTAATACGATACTCATAATGTATAAGTAGTTAGTAGTTGGTAGATAGTAGGAATTTTGGTCGGAGGGGATTTGTAATCCCCGACTAATGAGTATTAGGATCTGTGATCCGGAATCTAATAACTATAATAAGTATTATATAAGCGAATTATAAATCCTTATACTCAACAGGCGGGGATTACAAATCCCCTTCGACCAGACGACCAGATTTATACCAACAGATAAAAACTAAAATGAATTTAAATAAATGGAAATAACTTCCGGCAGGAGAGCCGGAATTTCATAGAATGATATTTAACAACGAGGCGTTGCTGCTTTTAATTACATCGTAATAAATATAAAGTTCGATCGCAAAGATAATAAAAAATCGATCCATACACAACTACTAACTACCAACGACTATCTGCTAATTACTTTTTTCCTATCTTTGCCTCTGTTCAAATAACATAATACTCATGAAGCGAATCGTACTACTTATGATGATCTGCAGTGTTTCTTTGGTGGTTTCGGCCCAGAAGAACACTCCTAAATGGATGGATAAGGCCAGAAAGGCTGTTGTTAAAATTACTACTTACGATCAGGATGACCGCCGGCTTGGAGAGGGCTATGGCGTTTTTGTTTCCGAAACAGGAGATATATTATCGGGGTATACCTTGTTTAAGGGGGCTTACCGGGGCGTAGTAACTGATTTTGAAGAGAAAGAATATCCGGTAACTCATATTGTCGGGGCCGATGAGTTGTACGATGTTATTAAAATAAGGGTTTCGGTACCAAAGAAAGTTTCGTTCCTGCAAATAGCGGCCGGTCCGGTACCACAGGACCAGGCAGCATACCAACTCCTTTACTCTCCGGCTAAAGAAATGAATTTTAAGCAGGGAACAATTACAGAGGTTTCGCCGTTAAAAGAAATATATAGTTATTATCAACTGGGTTTTCCGTTAGAGAACGGAACAGTTAATACTCCGCTTGTAAATAGTAACGGAGACGTGTTTGGTCTGGCACAGGAAGATGCGTCCGGGAAAAATGAATTATTTTATGCGGTTTCAGCAGCCTATACAAATAGCCTGGTACAGGGATCGCTTGATATATTTAATTCTACTTACCGGAATATCGGCATACGAAAGGCCTGGACGACCAATCCGGAAGATGCGGCCATTGCTTTGTTCCTGTTATCCAGCCAGCAGGATGTAGAGACATACCAGGCAACAATAAATGATTTTATTGCAACATTTCCTACTTTGCCTGACGGGTATCGTAACAGAGCTTCTTTTTATGTAAGCCGGAAAGCGGAACTGGCCGGTACACCTGCCGGACAACAAAATTACCTGGATATGGCGAAGGCAGATTTTGAAAAGGCGTTGCAATTAACTCCTAAAAAAGATGAAGCATTGTATGAGCAGGCTAAAATGATATATGGGGTTGTGCTGGACGATCCGGAATTACAGCATCCGGACTGGACACTAGATAAAGCACTGGAGTTAATACAAAAAGCCATTCAGGCAGACGATCAGCCTGTATATCATCAGTTGGCCGGAGATATTTATATGTATCAGGGTGAGTTCGAAAATGCTTACAATTCGTATATGATTGTAAATAATAGCGACCTGGCTTCGCCATCTTCTTATTATTGGGCCTCCAAAGCATTGGAAAACATACAGGGGTCTAATATCGGAGATATGCTCACGCTGCTGGATAAAGCAATAGAACTGAGTGGCACATCGGCAGAGGCCGGTCCATTTCTTCTGGAGCGTATTGATAAACGCCTCATGCTTTCGCAGTATGATGAAGCGATAGAAGATTATGATACCTATTATTATGTAGTGAACGGACAGGTAAATGATACATTTTATTATTTGCGTGAACAGGTGAAATTCAGGAAAGGAGATTTGGAAGGTTCCCTGGAAGATATTCAGCAGGCTATTACGCTTGATCCGGAAAATCCTAATTATCTGGCAGAAGAAGCATCCGTCTATACACGTATGCAACGGTATGACGATGCCCTGAACAGTATAGATAAAGCGCTGGTGTTGGCGCCTGACTTTGCTGCCTGTTACCGGTTAAGAGGGGTATGCTATTCCAGACTTAAAAAGCAGGATGAAGCCTGCGAAGCATTCCATAAAGCACAGGAATTGGGAGATCCGGTTGCAGAAAAACTGATAAAAGATAATTGTCAATAAAATAATATTGTTTTATGAAGAATATAAGTAAGATTTTCTTTTTATTACTGTTCATTTTGGCAGGTTTTTCGGCATATGCCTCCGAACCTGTAACATTGTATGATAAAACTTTACCCGAATTACAAAAACTGTTGAATGGGAAATGGATTTTATTAAGTGGCCAGAATGAAACGGTTTATTTTGAATTTGATGATACGGCCATTGAATTTAAAAATACGATGTATATCTGGAAAGATGAAGAAGGAGAAGAGGGCGATAATCTGAATTGGAGACAGGAGCCCACTGATAATGGATACGATGCATGGGTATCCGATGTTTTTTATGAAGACAATCCTTCCTACCCGTTAATGATCCGCAATGATACTCTTTTGATTCAGGATATTACTGAAGAACAATACCTGTATAAACTGGTAAGACAACAATAATATGTTTAAAGTAGGCATAAGAACAAAAGAACAGAAAATTAAAATATAGTATATTCTAATGCGATCCCGGATCAGGTCCGGGAACTAATTTCTGTTTAATCCTGTATGATTGCTCTGTCTTTTTGAGAATCCTCAAAAGGGCAGAGCAATTTGTCTATACCGGTCGGTATGCATAAGTACTTTCTATTGTTTTAATAATATGTGGAGTTATTCAAAATCGCCAATTAATAACAAAAAGAAAGTAAAAAGGATTTGTTTTGTTACATTTGGTTGTTTTTCCCGTTATCGTATTGAAGAGAAATGCAACTTAAATTGATGTGATATTTATTATATATTTTTTAGTGAAATAAAAATCAGTTCTGAAAGAACTAAGATCAACTTCCGGAAAGAAATGTGTATCTGGTCTGAAAAGAGAATAAACCAAGCTATTACAATGAATAAATTAAATTGGTCTTAAGAATGTATCGCTAATAGGTTTATTTCCCGCTGCCAAAGATATATCTTTCTTTTTTAATAAATAAAACAATTTGATCATTTTTTTTAGTGAATTAATGTTTTATTATAAAATACACTGTTAACCAAAGATGCTTTTTTACATTTTG
>JAJQAZ010000093.1 GCA_021203545.1 Tannerellaceae bacterium
CAAATGGAACATCCCGGTTTATCGGGGTCCCCTTCGACCAAAAACTCTTAAGTTGATGGCATTGGCGATGACGCTACGCCGAACAGGGGAATGCAAATCCCCTTAATCCAGAATCCAGAGGAGTGTCTCTTAATTTTTCACTTTTCATTTTTCATTTCCTTACCAGGGAGTAAGGGTTACATTGCGGAATTGAATCGCTTTTCCTTCGCTTTGCAAACCGATATGTCCGCTCTTAACTTTGTTTGTACCTGTATTCTGGTAAACACCATTGATATAAACAGTAATAACTCCGTTCTTCACAAAGATATTCGCCTCATTCCATTCGCCTGCCGGTTTCTCGCTCGAAGGATTTGCTTTTTAACAACAGGAAATGCCGGACGTTCTTCACCCGGACGAACACTAAACTCCGCCAGATCAGAGCCACCAAGACATACAAAATCACCTGCATTACCTGCATGTAACTGACATTCAATTCCGTTAGGGAAAGGATTTTTGATCTCTTCGATCAGCAGAAAGATGCCACTGTTAGATTCTCCCTCGTCCCAGCGCCATTCAACATGCAATTTAAAATTGTCGTACTTCTCTTTGGTGTACATATAACCGAACGGATCACCTTTAATATGGATCACCCCGTTTCTGACAGAGTAGACCTCCTCTGCCGGTACCGCATTTTTATCAACCACAAATTCCCAGTTCGAAAGGTCTTTGCCGTTAAACAATTTCACTGTTTTCTGTGCATTCACAGAACCACTAAAAAACAGGAATAAACAAATACAAAAGGATAAATAGTTTTTCATGGGAAATAAATTTATTATTATTCAAGGAGTCAAGTAGTCATCGTTCGCTTTGCTCACTGGGAGTCAAGTAGTTAAAAATTATATTCTCCTTGACTACTAAGCCTCAAAGAGGCTGATAACTCCTAACGAGTGCCAACGAGTGATGACTCCTTGACTACTTTTATTATTCCATCAACTTACGGTAACGAACCCGTTTGGGCTCTTCGTAGCCATTTTGTTTGCGTTTATATTCCTCGTATTCCGAATAGGTACCTTCATAGAAAACAACTTCTGAATTACCTTCGAACGAGAGGATATGGGTACAGATACGGTCAAGGAACCAGCGGTCGTGGGAAATAACCACAGCACAACCTGCAAAATTCTCCAACCCTTCTTCGAGCGCACGCAATGTATTCACATCAATATCGTTGGTCGGCTCATCCAGCAGCAATACATTTGCTTCAGCTTTTAATGTCAGCGCCAGGTGTAGACGGTTTTTCTCACCTCCCGACAATACTCCGCAAAGCTTTTCCTGATCGGCACCGGCAAAATTAAACCGGGAAAGATAAGCCCGCGAATTAATCTCCTTGCCACCCACACGGATAAACTCCTGACCTCCCGAAATTACCTGATAAACCGTTTTATCCGGATCAATATCTTTATGGGTCTGGTCTGCATAACCCAGTGCAACAGTCTCACCAACTTCAAATGTACCTTTATCTACACTTTCCATTCCCATGATCATTTTAAACAGAGTCGTTTTACCGGCACCATTCGGGCCAATCACCCCAACAATACCATTCGGGGGAAGCATAAAATTCAGGTTGTCGAAAAGAAGCTTATCTCCAAACGCTTTTGTTACCTGTTGTGCTTCAATAACCTTATTACCCAGACGGGGACCATTCGGGATAAAAAGTTCCAGTTTAGCTTCACGCTCTTTCTGATCTTCATTTAACAGCTTCTCGTACGAATTCAAACGGGCCTTCCCTTTAGCCTGACGCGCTTTGGGAGCCATATTAATCCATTCCAACTCGCGTTCCAGCGTTTTACGGCGTTTACTAACCTGTTTCTCTTCCTGTGCCATCTTCTTTGTCTTCTGATCCAGCCAGGACGAGTAATTCCCTTTCCATGGAATACCTTCCCCACGGTCCAGCTCCAGAATCCATCCGGCCACGTGATCCAGGAAGTAACGGTCGTGCGTAATACAAATAACCGTACCGGCATATTGTTGCAGATGCTGTTCCAACCAGTCAATCGACTCCGCGTCCAGGTGGTTGGTGGGCTCATCCAGCAGCAGTACATCCGGTTGTTGCAGTAACAGGCGGCATAAAGCAACCCGGCGGCGTTCCCCTCCGGATAACGTATCAACAACCTGGTCTTCGGGCGGACAACGCAGTGCATCCATCGCACGTTCCAGCCGGCTATCCAGATTCCATGCATCCGTAGCATCTATCTTATCCTGCAATTCTGCCTGGCGATTAATCAGTGCATCCATTTTATCCGGATCATCCAATATTTCGGGATCCCCAAACTTTTCATTTACCTCTTCGAACTCTTTCAGCGTGTCAACAATCTCCTGTACCCCTTCCTGTACAATCTCTTTCACAGTCTTTCCTGCTTCCAGTTTAGGATCCTGTTCCAGATACCCTACGGAATAGCCGGGCGAGAAAACAACATCCCCCTGGTATTCTTTATCCAGTCCGGCGATAATCTTTAACAAAGTAGACTTACCGGAACCATTCAAACCGATAATACCGATTTTGGCACCATAAAAAAATGAAAGATAAATATTTTTAAGTACTTGTTTTTGAGGAGGGAACACCTTATTGACCCCTACCATTGAGAAGATGATTTTCTTATCGTCTGCCATGTTATAAGCTTTTGTAATAGTAATTATTTGTTTTATTGGAATACAAAGATATTAAATTCAGCGTTCATAATTATATACAATCGGGTCACGGCTTTATAGATAATGTTCAAAAAGTATGTTTTATAACATAGTTTTGTTAAACATGGTTAAGGGAAGGCATATTTTGGCTGATATTTATGCTGTATAACATAAAAAGCACTATATTTGCAATGTGTTTTTCATGGTATTAGATTTAAGGTTAACAATAAAGATTGTGGTTGTCGTGATGACAACCTTTTCTTTTTTATACACCATCCATCCTGTAAATCTTATTTTATCTTAGGCAATAACATTCCTGTTTGTTTCCTGTATGTTGCGTATTCCGCCTTATTAGCAAGTTGTCTTTTTTCCATTAAGGGGATACTTATAAAAATAAACAATAAAGAATTTACCAAAGCTCCTGTACCGGTCCATGTGTACTCTTTTCCGCCTATGGATAAAAGCATAATAAATACTCCCCACCACATAGCGATCTCTCCCAGATAATTGGGATGGCGGCTGAAACTCCATAAACCAATATTACAGACTTTTCCCGGATTTGTTTTTCTAAACCGGTGAATCTGGCGGTCGGCAAAATATTGTAAGGTTGCTGCTCCGGTACAAATCAGAAAACCTATTATTGTAAATAGATTAGCACTTCCACACAATTCCAGCAGGTATATACCCGGTATCATAGCCAGAAATACAATAATCGTAGGCATTAGATTGATACCGGTAAAATTTACCAACTGCCATAATATAGGAAATTGCTGTTTATATTTATCATATCGCCAGTCCTGTATGCCCAGGTTTTTGAAGGTGTATCCCCAATTTACAGTGAGCCTGATAGCCCAGATCCACACTCCTGTCAATAATAATAAGAAAGGAATATCTACTGAATACCATTTTATGGCCAGTAAAGTAAGGAGCAGGGGAGGAGCTACACTCCAGTAAGGATCATATAAAGAGGCATTATCGAAAATCATCCCTATAAACCAGACAAAAACAGTTGCGGCAAAATCGGCCAGGAATAACCTCCACAACAGGTGTTGATCCGGATTAACAGACTGAAAAGTGAAAATAGCTATGCCTAAAGCAATTATATAGGTCAGAAAAATAATCAAAAATCCGGTTTTCCGGGATTGATAAATAGTTTGTTTTATTGTTCCCATAACAGTTGTAGATAATTTAAAACGATCCAAAGGTAGATTTGATCTTTTTAAAAAGACGTTCCAAAAGTATGTTATATAGCATTATTCTGTTAAACATGGTTAAGATAAGATATATTTTTACCCATATTTATGCTGCATAACATAAAAAGCACTATATTTGCAATGTGTTTTTCATGGTATTAGATTTAAGGTTAACAATAAAGATTTGGGTTGTCGTGATGACAGCCTTTTCTTATTTTTAGGGGGTACCTCCCCATTAAACCGGTTTATTTTCCTTTAGAAGCATATTCTTCCAGTTCTTTCTCACTCATACTATTCGTGACTTTTTTGATTTCGTCGCTTGCTGTTTTGCTTTCTCCCCGTTTATATGCGAGGGCAGCACCCATTAACCGTCTCTGTTTTTCGCTTTTTGCCGGCATATGTATTACTATTTAATTACTACTCTTTTTATTTACTCACTGAATCCGGAAAACAAAGAATTTCAGAAATAGGTTTGTAAAAAGAAGACGAAGCAAAGTTTGTTTTATAGAAAAAACTTTTCTTTGTACCAAAATTAGCTTTTTATGCAGGAGAATAATCAAAAATACGTATTGCTGACGTTTATCATATGTCTGGCTTCTTCTCTGGTGCCGCTGATGAGTTCGGCACTTAATCTGGCATTACCTAACATCAATCATGATTTGAAATTAGATGCCCTTTCATCGGGGTGGATACAAACCATTTATCTGCTTTCCACAGCAATCTTTCAGATTCCCTGTGCCCGTCTGGCTGATATAATTGGCAGAAAGAAAGTCTTTATAACAGGGGTCTCGCTGTTCTTTATAACAACCATTTTATGTGGATTCTCAACTTCGGGTACCAGTCTTATAATCTATCGCTTCCTAATGGGTATAGGAAGTGCTATGATGTTTGGAACCAGTATCGCTATTCTGATAGCCCATGTACCGGCAGAAAAGCGGGGTAAAGTATTGGGTATTAATACGGCTGTAGTCTATTTTTCATTGGCAACGGGTCCTTTACTGGGTGGATTACTGACAGAGCATATCGGCTGGCACAGTATATTTTTTGTTGCTTCCCTGGTTAGTTTGTTTGTTATTGTGGGAGCTTTCGTTTATATCCGTGAAGACTGGAAGTCAGAACAGGGGCAGACCTTTGATTATCCCGGTGCCCTGTTATACGCTGCCGGGTTATCCGTTTTGATCTATGGGTTTTCTCAACTGCCTCATTGGTTAGGATTTGTACTTATTGCTTCCGGCACATTACTCCTGCTGTTTTTTGCTCTGTTCGAGAAAAAGCAAAGCCAGCCGGTATTCAACATCCGTCTTTTCCTGTCAAACAAAGTCTTCCGGATGTCGCTATTGTCTGCTTTGATCAACTACTCGGCTACGTTTGCAATCTCTTTTATGCTAAGTCTTTATTTGCAGTATATCCGTCAATTGTCTCCGCGCGAGGCGGGTTTTATATTGATCATTCAATCTGTAGTACAGGCTGTTGTTTCGTTGAAAGCGGGAAGCCTTTCGGACAGGAAATCACCTACCTTACTGGCTACAGTAGGTATGGGGCTGATCTTTACCGGATTAATAGGCCTTTGCTTCCTGGCCGAAACAACCTCTTTTATTTTTATCGCTTGCATACTGGTGCTGTTAGGTGTGGGCTTCGGCCTCTTTTCTTCGCCTAATATGAATATTATAATGAGTTCGGTTGATAAGCAATACTATGGCCTGGCATCGGCCACCACCGGTACCATGCGGCTTACCGGACAGGCATTCAGTATGGGTATCGCTATGATGGCACTATCGTTGAGTGTAGGCAGTGTAGAATTATCTCATAAAGTACACAGCGGGTTAATGAAAGCAATCCGTATTACCTTTATAGCCTGCACTGTGCTTTGTTTATTAGGAGTCTATACTTCTTCCGTGCGCAATCAGAAACACCGGATATAACCTACCGACCAGGTATCATACAAATAATCTTTCATCCCATGGTTATACCGGAGGGAAAGTATATTCTTTTTGTATTCATACTGCAGGTTGTTACGTAATATCAAAGGCCGGTCACCGTTATCTTTATACCCTTTGAATCCTGCAAAATCGCTTGCCAGAGTAAAATTCCGGTAAGTTCCTGTTAATCCTACTCCGAAGGAGGGACCGTCGTTTTGCCGCAGCACCAGCAGGTTCGTCATCCAACAATAAAAACCTCCCTGTGCCTGTATTCGTACGGAAGCGTTTTGGAATTCATCCCGGTAAAGATCCCGGGCCACATTTATATCAAACCAATAAGAAGCCGCATCTGTAAACCGGCTTTGTTCCAACTGATCGCCACTGGCTGTTTTAAGAGTCATGTTAAACAGAATATCTGCCCATTTACGGCTTTTAAGAATCTGGAACATGGCACTTACTACCACATCTCCACTATATCCTTTGCGGGTACTGTAGTCGACGATCTGCCTCTCCCGGAGAGTTTCTTCACTCAGCGTATATTTTTCACAGAATACAAAAGTAGCTTCTACCGATGCCCTTCCTTTTACAAAAGGAATAGCCACACGTACAAATCCGTTCTTAGTCCGGTCGCCGGTATAATGATGATATTCCCAGCGTAGTTCTGCTTCAAACCGGTCGAAAGCCCTCCCGTTATGTAATAACGGTATCGGGAATGCGTTGGGGCCAAAATAGCGTGGAGAGTACACCAGGCTGGTAAGGTTCTCCCTTGAGTTTTGTCCGAAACTTGAAAAATTAATAAAAAACAGAACTGCTAAGATCAAAAAGGTTTGGTCATATGTTTTCATTGTTACAAACTGATTTATTACATTTGTAGGAAGCTATCATTCTATAATATAAATAATATGAGACATCCGTTATTTCAAAAACTATTCTTAATAGTAACAGCTTTTTTTATGGTAAGTTTTATAAATGCGAAAAATCCTATCCGGACTTTAATCGTTACAGGCCAGAATAACCACAATTGGCCGGTTAGTTCTGTTGCTCTGCAGCAAACGTTTGAAAACAGTACCCTCTTCAAAGTGGATATGGCTATTTCTCCCGAAAAGGGAAGCGATATGTCGGGATTTGTTCCTGATTTTGCCTCCTACGATCTGGTGGTATTAGATTACAATGGAGATATGTGGTCCGAAGAGACAAAGGCAAATTTTGTAAAGTATGTAAAAAACGGCGGAGGAGTAGTTGTTTACCATGCTGCCAATAATTCGTTCCCGGACTGGCAGGAATATAACGAAATCTGTGCCCTCGGGGGGTGGGAAGGACGGAACGAAAAGTCCGGCCCGTATGCCTACTGGATGGGAGGTAAACTGCAAAAAGATAATTCGGCCGGGATTGGTGGGTCACACGGCGAACAGCATGTATATGTACTGTGCTCACGCAAACCGGATCATCCTATAACTCACGGACTGCCCAACTACTGGATGCATATACATGATGAATTGTACGACCGTATGCGCGGCCCGGCTAATATCAAAGATGTACTGTTTACTGCCTTTTCAGACGAAAGCACAGGCGGTTCCGGCAGGGAAGAACCCCTGATCTTTACCGTCGAATATGGTAAAGGACGTATTTTTCATACCATGTTAGGGCATGCCGGCGAATCTTTAAAAGATAGATAACAAAGCGATGCAGTGCACAGGGTTCCAGATCACATTGCTTCGCGGAGCCGAGTGGGCAGCTACCGGAAAAGTAACCCAGAAAGTCCCGATGGACTTTCCGAGTTCGTTTGAATTTTCTATGCGGCCCGATTATAAAGCCCGGTTGCTGGATTGATAAAGGTTCTTTATCTTAAACCTTCTACCTCTTCTGTACGGAGAGGTATTTTTTTGCCCAATAAACGGGCACCGTCTGCCGTAATCAGGTAATCCTCCTCGTTGCGGATACCACTGAAATCTTTATAGGTAGCCACTTTTTCGTAATTGATAAATTCGGTGAATTTATCCTGGCTCCTCCACAGGTCAATCAGTTCGGGAATAAAATAGATACCCGGCTCGATCGTTAATACAAATCCTGGTTCCAGCTTACGGCCCAGACGCAGCGACTTGCGGCCGAACTGTGTGCTTTTGGGGCGTCCGTCATACCCTACATATACCTCGCCCAGGTTCTCCATATCGTGCACATCCAGTCCCATCATATGCCCTAAACCACAGGGCATAAACAGGGCATGGGCACCTGCCTGTACCGCTTCGGCCGGGTCTCCTTTGGCAAAGCCTAATTGCTTCATCCCGTCCATAATTACTTCACATGCTTTATCGTAGATCGATTCGAACAGTACACCCGGTTTCAGGGCAGCCACCGCTGCTTCGTGCGAAGCCACAGCAATATCATAAATCTCCTTCTGCCGGGTCGTAAACCGGGCATCGGCAGGTATGGTAGACGACATATCGCCGGCATAACCCATTTCCGTTTCCGCACCGGCATCCAGTAACAACATATCACCACTCTTTATCGTATTGCCATGGTAATGGTTGTGTAACGTCTGTCCGTTAATGGTAGCGATTACAGGGAAAGAGAGCTGGTAATTATTTGCCTGTGCCACTTCGGTTACGGCTGCGGCTACTTCGGCTTCGGTTATTCCCGGACGTACCGTACGCATAGCCGTAAGGTGCATATCCGCCGTAACAATACAGGCTTTATCTATTTCGGCGATCTCTTCGTCGCTCTTATAATTCCGTTGGTTTACCACACCCAGGATAAAAGGAACCGACGGTTTCTCTGTTCCCGGTATCACATCCAGCCATTGGAACAATTTAATCTGGTGTTCAGCCCGGTAAGTAGGCAGGTAATGTATCTCCTGTTTGTGCGAACGGGCATTATCCAGATACCCGGCTATCTCTGCGGATGGACGTATTTCACGGATACCTACCCGGTCGCTTTTCTCTTTCAGTGTAGGTTGCGTACCCATCCAGACAATTGCGTCAATCGTCAGCTCATCACCGAAAATAATCTCCCTGTCGTTATCAATATCAATAATTGCATTCAATCCCGCATACGCAAGACCAAAGAAATAGAGGAAAGTAGAGTCCTGGCGAAAGTGATAGGTATTATCCGCGTAATTCATACCCGATTCATCGTTCCCGGTAAAAAGCAGTAATCCGGAACCTACACTCTGTTTCAATTTTGCCCGTCGGGCCATATACGTTTCTTTACTGAACATAACTTTATGGTTTTTGTTTGATGCAATCAAAGATAAGAAAAATGTATGAACTATCTTCACATCCGGGCTGTTACAATCACATAATAAGGAGGATCATATGTCTGAATATGAAAAGAGATGATTTACTAAAAAAAACTGAATGATTCGTCCCGTGTGTGGGATATGATCATAATAGGAGGGGGAGCTACCGGCCTGGGAGCCGCTGTAGATGCCGCTTCACGCGGCTTTAAAGTCGTATTGTTCGAACAGGCGGATTTCACCAAATCCACCTCAAGTAAAAGTACTAAACTGGCCCACGGAGGTGTCCGTTACCTGGCACAGGGCGATGTGGGGCTCGTTGTCGAAGCACTTCGTGAACGGGGTATTATGAAACAAAATGCACCTCACCTGGTCAAAGCCCAACCGTTCATCATCGGGAACTACCAGTGGTGGGAAAAGCCTTTCTATACGATGGGACTCACCATGTACGATGTTTTGGCCGGCAAACGGTCGTTAGGGCATTCCAAACCCCTCAGCCGGGAAACCGTATTGAAAGAGATTCCGTGTATTTCTACCAAAGGGTTGCGTGGGGGAGTATTGTACTACGACGGCCAGTTCGACGATTCCCGTATGGCTGTCAACCTTATGCAGACAGCTGTAGATCAGCAGGGAGTTCCTCTGAACTATATGAAGGTAGAAGGATTATTGAAAAATGCCGCCGGTAAAGTAAAAGGTGTAAAAGTACGCGACCAGTTTACCCAGCAGGTGTACGAGGTAAAAGGTGAAGCCGTGATCAACGCCACCGGTATTTTTGTAGACCAGATCATACAAATGGATGCTCCCGAAGCCTATCCGATGGTAAAACCCAGCCAGGGAGTCCATTTGGTAGTAGACCGCTCTTTCCTGGGAGGCGAAACAGCCATTATGATCCCCAAAACAAGCGACGGGCGGGTGCTGTTTGGTGTGCCCTGGCACGATCGTGTCATCCTGGGAACAACAGATACACCTATGGACGAGTTTACCCTCGAACCGCGTGCGCTTGAAGAAGAGGTGGAATTTATACTTCGTACAGCCGGGCAATACCTCTCCCGCCAGCCCAAACGCGAGGATGTGTTGTGCGTCTATGCCGGACTGCGTCCGCTGGCAGCGCCCAAACAAAATGCGGACGGAAGCAAAACCAAAGAGATTTCCCGCAGGCATAAAGTTGTGATAGCAGATAGCGGATTGCTGACCATTACAGGGGGTAAGTGGACTACCTACCGGGATATGGCCGAAGATATTGTAAACCGTGCGATCGAAGTGGCCGGCTTACCACAGAAAGAATGCCGTACAGCCACCCTGCGTATCCACGGATATAAGGAGAATGTAGACCGTAGCAACTACCGCTATGTGTATGGCAGCGATTACGAAGATATCAAAGCCATACAGGATGCAGATCCTTCGCTGGCGGAACCGTTGCACGAAGGACTCGATTTTACCGGATCGGAAGTTGTATGGGCCGTACGCGAAGAAATGGCCATGACTGTCGAGGATGTACTTTTCCGCCGTCTGCGTGCCGTGTTTATGGATGCCCGTGCCTCCATCGAAATGGCCCCCCGGGTAGCTGCTATTATGGCAAAAGAGATGAACAAAGACACCGCCTGGGAACAAAACGAAGTAGCCCGTTACACAGAAGTAGCCCGGGGGTATATATTATGATTAATATAGTAGTTAAGTAGTCATCGTTCGCTTTACTCACTGGTAGTCATCAGCCACAAAAGTGGCATCTTCTACTTAACTACAAGCGAACAACGTGAGCGATAACTACTAACGAACGAAGTGAGTGATGACTACTTAACTACTTTAAATACTATTTTTATGGATAAATACATTTTAGCTTTAGATGCCGGTACCACCAGTTCCCGGGCCATAGTGTTCGATCATAAGGGAGCCATCCGTTCGATCGCACAGAAAGAATTTACACAGATTTTTCCACAGAGTGGCTGGATAGAACACAACCCCTGCGAAATCTGGTCTTCGCAGGCTGCAGTTATTGCAGAAGCAATCAGTAAAATAGGAATTAACGGTACGAACATCGCGGGGATTGGTATTACCAACCAGCGCGAAACGACCATTGTTTGGGACCGTACTACGGGCGACCCGGTATATAACGCGATCGTATGGCAGGATCGCCGTACATCGGACTATTGCGACCAGTTGAAAGAAGAGGGGCATATCCCGATGATCCGTGAAAAAACAGGCCTTATTATTGATGCCTATTTCAGTGCAACCAAGATTAAATGGATTCTTGACAATGTGAAAGGAGCCCGCGAAAAGGCCGAAAAAGGCGACCTCATGTTCGGAACCGTGGATACATGGCTCATTTACCGCCTTACCAAAGCTGAAGTTCATGTAACCGATGTAACGAATGCTTCCCGTACCATGTTGTATAATATCAACACGCTTGAGTGGGATAAAGAACTCCTTGATATGTTTGGTATCCCGGCTTCCATGATGCCGAAGGTGTCTTCGAGCAGCGAAATTTACGGATATACCACCACCACGCTGTTTGCCTCTAAATTACCGATCGCCGGTATCGCGGGCGACCAGCAGGCTGCCCTTTTCGGACAGATGTGTATTGAAAAAGGTATGGTGAAAAATACATACGGCACCGGATGTTTTATCCTGATGAATACGGGAGATAAACCGATCTTCTCAAAAAACAACCTGGTAACCACCATTGCCTGGAAAATAGGCGACCGGGTAGACTACGCTCTCGAAGGAAGTATATTTGTAGGGGGAGCTATTGTACAGTGGATCCGCGACGGGTTGCATGCTATCGGCGCCTCTTCCGAAATAGAAGAACTGGCCATGAGTGTGCAGGATAACGGCGATGTCTATTTCGTTCCCGCCCTGACCGGCCTGGGGGCACCCCAGTGGGATCAGTATGCCCGGGGAGTAATTGTAGGTATCTCGCGCGGTACATCCATGGGGCACATTGCCCGTGCGGCTCTCGAAGGAATTGCCTACCAGAGTATGGACGTTATCAACGCCATGGTTCTGGATGCCGGTACCGGTGTAAAAGAGTTACGGGTAGACGGCGGAGCCTCACGCAATAACCTGCTTATGCAGTTTCAGGCCAACGTATTGGGCGAAAAAGTAATCCGTCCGAAAATTACAGAAACAACAGCTTTGGGAGCGGCCTATCTGGCAGGCCTGGCTACCGGCTACTGGAAAGATATCGACGAGATCAAACAACAGTGGCAGGTAGACCGCGAATTTCTGCCCGATCCGAAAAATGGATATGCAAATACCTAAACGGAAATGGGCAGATGCCGTGCGCCGTTCGCTGAACTGGATTAAGTAAATAAAATGTTGAATTTTTAATAGAATAGATTTATGTTAGGAATGAATAAAGATCAGGAAAAGTCTGCTTTTGTAGAATTTTTCATCGAAGAATTACAGGATATATATTGGGCCGAGCAACACCTGGCAAAAGCTTTGCCGAAGTTGCAGAAAGCCGCTACCAGCGAACAACTGGCTGCTGCTTTCGAAAAGCATACACGCGAAACCGAGGAGCAGATCCGTATCGTAGAAGAAGTATTTGCGCTGCTGGGCGAAGGGCCTAAAGCCAAAAAGTGCGATGCAATGGCCGGACTACTGGATGAGGCGGATAGTATCGTTTCGGATACGGATAAAGACAGCTTTACCTGTGATGCCGGCCTGATACTTGCAGCCCAGAAGGTAGAACATTACGAAATAGCAACGTATGGAACCCTCGCGGTTTTTGCGGCACACCTGGAAGATTCGCAGGTAGAATCCCTTCTGCGCCGTATCCTTCAAAACGAAAAAGATACCGACGTTGCCCTTACCGTAGTAGCCGAAAGCTATGTAAACGAACGCGCCGTAGCGGAGTAATCCCCATCTCACGAAACAAACCACCCGGATAGGCAATCAGCAACAGACCTATCCGGGTGGTTTTTTATTGTTTGTTGGTTCAGGCACAGATTTAAATCTGCGCCGGCGGGTAAACGGTATCTGGGTACCTTTAGGTTGTGTTTTTGTTCCTTATTAGGCGTTATCTCTTACTTTTTGCTTTTGTATAACTGTTTTTACTAACAGGCCGGATATAGAAAACGGACAATCCGGAAATCCAAAGTATCTATATAAATAAAGATATATCTGTTTAGGCCAGCCAACATGCATTATTCAGCCAACAAAATCAATTTGTTTTGACCCAATAGCATCGGTGCTTTGCCCGGAAAGCATCAATGGTTTGGGAGAAAAGGGCCGGTGCTTTTAAAAAAAGCACCCGAGCAATCTGTTTTACCTTCTTTTTTACCGCATTGAAACGCCAGAAGCTTTCCCTGAACAGTATAACCTGAGTTATCAAAAAGAGATTATTTATGCCTTTTACGTAACCCATCTATCCAACTTCACTGTATGCTTTTTAAAATTGAATTTCATTTTGTTGCACGTCTTAACTATGTACTGACAATCTGAAAAAAATGAATTTCGTGAGAGTCGTTTATTTGGAACGGTACCTCACTTAGCCCCGTAAAACGCATTTCTTAGGAGGTTTAAATAACAAATTGTCAGAATAGCAAAATGTTAATTGATTATATCATCCTGCGATTCCGTATCAGGTACGGGAAAAAACTTTTTTTATACGTAGTGAAAGACGCCAATGTCGCGGGCCTAAGCGTTTTTGTTCCCCGACTGGATGGTGGACCGCATAAGAACTTTGGTTGGAGGGGATTTGGCTTGAGGCCGGGATACGATTGCTGTTGTTTTAGGCACAGATTTAAATCTGCGCCAGCGATAAGCCAGCGGAAAAGGTTTAACACCTTAGGACGAATTATGGGTTATCCCCTTTATTGCCGGATCAAGTCCGGTAACAAAGAGGGTAATTGGGGATGTTTTCAGGGGGTTGTTTGGATTTCTATGTATGAGGGTTGTAGGCCTTCTATTTCTACTTTTATGCGGATGGTTCCCGGCTGGCGGGTGGATTGGACGATGGCCATTGCTTTTCCGAAGTAGGTGCGAAGGTGGTTTCCGGCGAAGGTGGTTTCGCGGCGGAGGTCGCCATTGTCGAGTCCCATGAATTTGCCGTTGCCTTCTACGGTTACGGTTACCATTTTGTCGTCGGTTTGTACGGGATTGCCGTTTTCGTCTTCAAGGCTGATGATGATGTGGGACAGGTCGTAGCCGTCGGCTTTTATTTGCTGCCGGTCTGCTGTGACGACGGCGCGGGCTGTGGAACCGGTTGTTACTATTTTGTAGGTGGCTACTTCCTGGTCGCCGTTGTATCCTTTGGATTCGAGGGTACCAGGTATGTAAGGCAGATTCCATACGATGGTGTTGTTGGTGAAGTCTGCCGTTTGTTGGGTGCCCATGGATTTGCCGTTGAGTAGCATTTCTACTTTTTCGCAGTTGGTAGTGGTGCGTATTTCCATAACCATGCCGATGTAGCTTTCGGGTAGGTTCCAGTGTGATGCCATTTTGGGCCATTGCCACAGGTCGCGTCCGTGGTCGATGTTGAGGGAAGGATCCATTACGCCGATGCCTACTACCGGGGTGGGGTTCCACATGGCGCGGTGGTATATGGCGCGGGGTTTTTCGTTCATGCAGATGTCGAATAACCCGTTGGGCCAGCCTTTACTGGGCCAGGCGGCTGCTTCGCCAATGTAGTCTACACCCGACCAGATGAAGCCTCCGGCTATGAAGTCGTTTGCTGCTACAATGTTCCAGGGGTTGTAGGGGGTGTAGCTGCGTATGTTGCCTTCTTCGCCGCTGAAGTAGGGTAGTTCTTCGGATACCAGGCAGATGCGTCCGGGGTATTGTTTTTTCTCGGTTAGCATGCGTGCTTCGAGGTAGTTGTAGCCGATTACATCAGTTACTCCGGCGAATTCTACCCGGTGGTTGTTTTGTACTGCCAGGGTGACCGGGCGGGTAGGTTCGAGTTTATGGACGAAGTCCTGTAGCATGGCTGCGCGTGCGGTGGTGGTGGCAGTGTCTTCGTCCCACGCTTCCTGTAGTTCGTTGCCGATGCTCCATAGTACGATGGAGGGGTGGTTGCGATCGCGGAGTATCATGTTTCCGAGGTCGGCCTGCCACCACTCGTCGAAATATTTTTCGTAGTAGCCTGATTTCCATTTGTCGAATGCTTCGGCTATGACTATGAATCCCATGCGGTCGCATAGTTCCATGAATTCGGGCGAGAAGGGGTTATGCGCGCAACGGATGGCGTTGCAGCCGTATTCTTTTATGATTTCGAGCCGCCGTTCGTTGTACCGGGTAGGTACGGCTGTTCCGAGGCTTCCGGCGTCTTCATGCAGGCACATGCCCTGTAGTTTTACGTGCCGGCCATTGAGAAAGAAACCTTTGTCTTTGTCGAAGCTGAAAGTGCGTACGCCGAAAGGGGTGGTGTATACGTCTACTATTTTGTTGCCTGCTTTGACGGTGGTTTCCATGGTGTATAGGTTGGGGCTTTCAATGTCCCACAGTTGTGGATTGGCCAAGCGGAGGTTTTGTTTTACGTCCGTAGGGGTGTTTGCCTGCAAGGTGAGTTTCCGGTCGTTGCTTTTGGTTACTACTTTGCCTGCTGCGTTGAGTATACGCTGTGATATGGTGAGGTTTTGCGGTGCATCGCTGCTGTTTATTACAGTGGTTACTATTTCGACGGTTGCTTCGTGCCCGCTTACTTCCGGGGTGGTGATGTAGGTGCCGTAGGTGGCGATGTGTACCGGGTTTACTACCTGTAGCCAGGCGTGGCGGTAGATGCCCGATCCGGTGTACCAGCGGGCCCGTTCGCCGGTGTGGTCTACGCGTACGGCTATTACGTTTTCTTCGTTGAAGCGTAGGTAGGGAGTGAGGTCGTATTCGATGCTACAGAATCCGTAAGGGCGGAATCCGAGGTGCTGGCCGTTGATGTATACGTCGCTCTGGTGGAAGATGCCGTCGAATAGGATGGATACTTTTTTGCCCTGGTAGGAGTTGGGTACGGTGAATGTTTTGCGGTACCACCCGAGGCCTCCCGGCAGGAATCCGGCGGACCCGGATCCGGTGGGGTCGAATTCGAGGTGGATGCTCCAGTCGTGGGGCAGTTGGATGTCTTGCCAGTTTTTGTCGTTGAAGGTGGGTGCGGCTGCTCCTTCGGGATTGTTTAATGTGAATTTCCAGTCGAAGTCGAAGTTATTTTTTTGCCGTATTTCTTTCTGTGCCTCTGTGGAGGTGATTACCAGAAAGAGTGAAATCATTAGTAAATAGATCTTTTGCATATTGTATAATTTAAATTGTTGTTATATTTAATGGAATGGAACGCAGATTACGCAGATTTACGCGGATTTTTTTATTCTTTGGCATAGATTTAATTCTGCGCCAGCGGTGCCCAATTACTTATTACCCCCCCCCTTTAGGGGGCTGGGGGGTGTTAATTATGGTGTGTCATATCCAGTTTTATTTTCTTTAATTCTTCCAGTTCGTGGACGGGGCGTTCGATGTCGTAGGGGACCGGACGCTTTGAGTATTGCTGGAAGTATAACAGGCAGGCGTCTTTCCACCATACGGCATCGCGGGCCTGGGTGCGCAGGCGGGATTGGATGTGGAGGAAGCGTTCGGTATCCACATAGGGTTGCATACGGTCCCAGGTTTTCTGGAATTGGCGTACCTGTTGTACGCCTGTGTCGTATTTGTAGCAAAGTTCGTCCCACAGGATGCGCCCGTTTTTCATGCGGTGATCCCACGGTGCGTGATGGAACCACAGGAGGTAGGGTTCGGGGCAGGTGTTGATGCCGTTGAATTGTTCGCTGAGTGGGGCATGGTATTGTGCTACCGCGTTGCTGCCTTTATGGGTGCGGTCGAAGCCTATGCCGTAGCTGCTGGCTTTGTGGTAGTAGCTGGGTAGCCAGTCGGGGCGTGCTCCCGGTATGTCGCACCAGGGTTCGGGGCCGTAATGGTGTCCCCAGGCGAAAAGGTGATGCAGGCCGAGAGGCATCATGTAGTTGACTACGGCTTCGCGGGATTGGAGCATGAGTTCTGTTACCGGTGTTACGAATTCCGGATTGGTGGTGAAGGTTTGCCGGAGCCATTCGCCGGCGATTGCACCGGCGGTGAGGTTGTGGTTCCAGGCAAGGCGCCCGAATGCATACCAGTTGGCCTGTGCGAAGTGGTGCCCGGTCCAGTTGGTGTCTTCGCCTATGTTGGCTACGCCGGATATGGCGGTGAGTTTGTGCGGGTAAATGGTGCCGTCGGTTACGCGGGCTACGGTTGAGCCTTCACCGGCCTGCCAGGTGTCGGCCTGGAGGAATTCTTCCCACATCGTGCCGAGGTAGGCGAGGTGGTTGGAGAATCCGAGGTATTCCTGTGTGATTTGGAGTTCGGCCATAACGGGTGTTTTTTTCATGGCTCCGAAGAGTGGTGTGAAAGGTTCGCGGGGCTGGAAGTCTACCGGGCCGTTTTTTACCTGTACGATTACGTTGTCATGGAATTTTCCGTCGAGGGGCATGAATTCGTCGTATGCCTGTTTGGCCCGGTCGGGCTCTTTTGGGTCGTATACGAATGCGCGCCACATGACGATGCCTTTGTAGGGTTTGAGTGCTTCGGCGAGCATGTTGGCTCCGTCGGCATGGGTGCGGCCGTAGTCCTGCGGGCCGGGCTGGCCTTCGGAGTTGGCTTTTACGAGGAAGCCTCCGAAGTCGGGTATGAGGGTGTATATTTCTTTGGCTTTGTTTTTCCACCACAGACGAACTTCTTTACGCAGCGGGTCGGCGTCGGCCAGGCCGTCTAATACGGTGGGTGAAGCGAAGTTGACCGATAGGTATACCTGTATGCCGTAGGGCCGGAAGATGTCTGCGATTGCTTTTACTTTTTCCAGGTATTGGGTTGAGAGTATTTGTGGGTTTGCGTTGACGTTGTTGAGTACGGTTGCGTTGATGCCTATGGAGGCGTTGGCACGTGCATAGGCTTCGTAGCGGGGTGAGAGGGTGGCCGGTAGTTCGTCCCATTTCCAGAGTGAGTAGCCGGCATATCCCCGTTCGATGGTGCCGTTGAGGTTGTCCCAATGGTTGAGGATGCGGATGCTATAAGTGGGTATTTCGGTGAGGTTGAAGGGGCCGGTGTGGCCGGTTTGTATGAGCCGCAGGAGGTGGAATATGCCGTAGAGGTGTGCTGTTTCGTTTTGTGCTGTGAGGATGGTTTGTCCGGTTTCGTTTGTGCGGATGCTGAATCCGTCTTTGCCGAGCGGTTTGTTTTTTTCTGTTTTTAGTACGAGGGTGTTTGCCTGTGGGGTGTCTACACGGGGGAGCCGGCTCCCGGTCATTCCGGCCCAGGCTTGTTGCAATTCCTGTACGGCTATGCCGCCGTCGCCCCGGTAGCTGATGCTTTCGAAGGGCAGGTTGGTTACCGGGGTGTTACGCAGCCACAGGCGGCTGCCGTCTTCTGCCCGTCCTGTGAAGAGGACGAGGCAGAATAGGCTATATATAGAAATCAATCGTTTCATGTTTTATTCCTCCGTATCTGCTGTTCCGCGGATTGTTTGTATGGTTCCGTCGGGGTTGTATTCAAGTTCTGTTACTTTGAGGCTTCTGAGCCATGTTTTTCCGTTCGAAGGTACGCAATCGTGGTGGAACAGGTACCATTTTCCTTTGTATTCTACGATGGAGTGGTGGGTGGTCCATCCTACTACGGGTGTGAGTATGACTCCCCGGTAGGTGAAGGGGCCGTAGGGGTTGTCGCCGGTAGCATAGCAGATGTTGTGTGTGTCGCCGGTAGAGTAGGAGAAATAGTATGTGCCGTTGTATTTGTGTACCCACGAGGCTTCGAAGAAGCGGCGGGCGGTGTCGCCGGCTTTGATAGGTTCTCCGTTTTCGTCGATGATGAGTACCGCGCGGGGTTCTTCGCCGAATTCGAGCATGTCGTCGCGGAGGCGGGCGATGCGTGGGGGGATGGCCGGTTGGTTGTCTGCCGGGAATTCGGCACATTCGAGTGCTTTGTTGTCGCGGTAGCGTTGGAGTTGTCCGCCCCAGATACCTCCGAAGTAGATGTAATAGGTGCCGTCGTCGTCTTTGAATACGGCCTGGTCTATGCTGTAGCTGCCCATTATGGGATGTTCCCTTGGTATGAACGGGCCTTCGGGTTTGTCGCTGATGGCTACGCCCATGCGGAAGATGTCGTTTTTGTCTTTGAGCGGGAAGTACATGTAGTAGGTGCCGTCTTTTTCTGCTACGTCGCAATCCCATAGCTGGCGTCCGGCCCAGGGGATGTCTTCTACGCGGAGTACTACGCCGTGGTCGGTTATTTCTCCTTCCATGATGTCGTCGGTCGAGAATACGTGGTAGTCGCGCATGTTGAAATGGTCGCCGTTGTCGTTTTCGGGTATTCCGGATTCCCAGTCATGGGATGGGTAGATGTATACTCTGCCGTTGAATACGTGTACGGATGGGTCTGCCATGTAGTCGTTGGGTACTAAATATCTGGTAGCCCCCTTTGATTCCCCCAAAGGGGGAAGATTGGTTTTCTGATTGTTCATGCTTTGTTTTTTGTATTGTTTTTTATTCTATTCTATTCTATTTTACTTTCTTTATGTTCTTATGTTCGGCGTAGCGTCCTCGCTACGTCGCTAAAAGGTGAAGCTCCTGCTTGTTGGTCGAAGGGGATTTGCAATCCCCGCCTGTGGAATATAAGGATTTGAAATCCGCTTAAAGATTCCTAACTCTCTATTTAATGGGTATTCATTTGTTTGTCGG
>JAJQAZ010000163.1 GCA_021203545.1 Tannerellaceae bacterium
ATTTTGTTCAATATTATTTCACACTTATTCTACAAGAGGGCACCAATTTCACCAACTTAAGCTATCTTAAATTGGGTGCAAAATGGAAATATATCGTTTATTTAACAAGGTTTTATGAAGTTAAAACCGGCTAATCGATCCACCCCCTCCGGAGCGGCCTCCACCGAAACTGCCGCCTCCGAATCCGCCAAAACCTCCTCCGGAACGGCTACCGCCACCGCCGAAACTACCGGGTGTTCCGAAAACAAAAGGACCGCCTCCTCCACGAAGGCGATTGGTGTTTTTAGGTCTTCGTTCCGTATAGCCGCAATTGCTACATCTGTATACCTCTTCTTCCAGTCCTCCGGCACGGTAAGTTGCCTGGCGGATCGTTTCGGTTTTTACAAATGCGAATGTTTTTTTACCGCAGTTCGGGCATTTCATTTTCCGGTGTTTGCGTTGATAGGCAACCAACGCTAATATTAAAATCAGTATAGGAAAAAAGAATACTAAAAAGAATACGATCCAAGGCAGATCCGCGTCACTTTTTTGTGAAAGATTGTTAGTCATAGCTGCCCGTTCATAATCACTGGCCATCAGATAATCTACTACAGCCTCAACCCCTTTTACCATACCGGAACTGTAATTTCCTTCCCGCATATCGGGAACCATATACCGTTGTTGCAACCGGTAACAGATAATATCGGGTAATACTCCCTCTAACCCATAGCCGGTTTCAAATACCACAGAGCGTTGGGAGGCTTCGGTGATCAATTGGATCAGCAGGCCATTGTCATCAGCCTTTTTCCCAATTCCCCATTTCCGGAACAGTTCCGTTGCGAATGTCCGGGCTTCGTTGTTCCCGATACTTTCCAGTGCTACCACTGCTACCTCAATACTCAGGCTATCTTCCAGGTTACGTAAAAGCTGATTAATGCGGGCTACGTCTGCCGCTGAGATAATGTTATCCGGATTACTTACATAATTATACCGGTTGGTTAGCCGTACGTTAGGTACAGTTTCAACATTATATTCTACTCCCCATACATTAATATATAGGGAGGCAGAACAACAGTAATAGATAATATCTGAATCGTAGCCCCATATCTATTCTTTTAAAACTCTACAGTTGGTGCCCGTTCTGCACCTGGTTCAGCCGTGAAATAAGCTCTTTGAGTAAATCCGAACATGCCTGCCAGAATATTCGTTGGAAATGTGCGGATATAGGTATTATATTGTTGTGCCGCCTCATTAAAGCGTTGCCGGGCTACCGTAATTCTGTTTTCCGTACCTTCCAGCTGAGCCTGTAATTCCAGGAAATTTTGGTTGGCTTTCAGATCAGGATACCTTTCTACTGTTACCAGCAATCTGGACAGGGCACTAGTCACTTCACTCTGTGCACTCTGGAATTGCCGCAGCGATTCCTCAGTCAGGTTCTCCGGATTGATATTCACAGAACTGGCTCTTGCACGGGCTTCAATAACCCCTTCAAGTGTTTCACGTTCGTGCGATGCATATCCTTTAACTGTATTTACAAGGTTTGGTATCAGATCCAACCGGCGTTGATATTGGTTTTCTACTTCACTCCATGCGGTTTTCACATTTTCGTCCTGTTGCACTATGGTGTTATAACGTCCTTTTACAAACGAATACCCAACGATACCCAATAAAACGATCGCTCCTAATGCGATCCATAAACAACCTTTCTTACCCATTTTATTAAGTCTTACTAATTATACTAAGTTCCGGTCTATCCGTAAACTAATCAACCTAAACAACAGTTATAAGATAAGAATGGGTGATAAATAAAACTTATTATTTTATAAATAAAACCTATAAAGTCGTTTCCCTGTTTTATTTTAATATTTTTTAAATTTGTATTGATAAATAGTAATGAGATAGATAAAGTAGTGTAACTAACTAAATCTTAAAAGACAAATGAATAAATTAACAGGGCTTTCCTTTCTGGTAGGAACCACTTTGTTACTCTCGTCGTGCGGGAATAAGGAGTATAAAGAGTATGAAGGAGATAAAGCCCGGCAGGTTGCCTCAATTATCCGCAACAACGGATGTCTGGAATGCCATTCTTCCGAAGCAAAACTTCCTTTCTATGGTAATTTCCCGGTTATCGGTTCTACAGTAAAAGCCGATATACAGGATGGTACCCGTTACATTAATCTGGATCACCTGCTGGAAGCACTGGATAACGGTGAGGTTCCTTCGCAGGTAGATATGGCAAAAGTGGAACATACAGCGCTGAGCGGTTCGATGCCTCCCGTTAAGTATGTGGCTATCCACTGGGGTTCGAACCTGAGTAGCGAAGAAAAAGGTGTAATTCTTTCCTGGGCGAAAGAGGTACGTGCGGAACATTATGCTTCGCCAACCGTAGCCGCGCAGTTTGCAAACGAACCGGTTCAACCTTTACCCCTGGCCCTGCCTACAGACCCGGAAAAGGTAGCTCTTGGATTTACTTTGTATCACGATACCCGGCTTTCGGCTGATAACACGTTGTCGTGTGCAAGTTGTCATGATCTGGGAACAGCCGGAGTAGACCGGAAACAGTTTTCGGAAGGTATTAACGGACAGTTTGGTGGGGTGAATGCTCCAACCGTATATAATGCGGCATTAAATACACTACAATTCTGGGATGGCCGTGCTGCGGATTTGCAGGAACAGGCTGCCGGGCCTCCTCTGAATCCGGTTGAAATGGGTCATATTTCTTTTGATGATATTGTAGACCTCTTGGTTGAGGATACAGAATTGGTAAAAATCTTTGAACAACTATATCCGCAGGAAGGTGTAACCGAATCAACGATTACGGATGCAATTGCCGAATTTGAAAAAACACTGCTGACACCCAGCCGGTTTGACTATTACCTGCGGGGAGATCTCACAGCCATGACTCCAGAAGAGTTACAGGGATATGAAGTATTTAAAGAAAAACGTTGTGCAACCTGCCATGTAGGTATGAATATGGGCGGACAATCGTTTGAATATATGGGTATTAAAGCTGATTATTTCGGTCATAGAGGAACTGATATTACAGACGGCGACCTGGGACGTTTTGCTTTCACCAGTAACGAAGATGATAAACACCGTTTCAAAACTCCTACGTTACGGAATGTGATGCTTACCTATCCTTATTTCCATGACGGAACGATTATGACAATCGAAGATGCGATCCGTGTAATGCACCGCTTCCAGTTAGGGGGTGAGATTAATGACAAAGAAACTCAACAGATTGCAACTTATCTGCATACCTTAACAGGAGAATATCAGGGAGAAATCCTTCAGTAAAAGATATCAGACAATGTTTTGCACACAGAGGACACAGATAAGACAGATGACCACAGATTGTTTTTATCTTAAAAAAGACGATCTGCGTAAATCTGTGTTATCTGTGTGCTGATTGATTTATACTAATTTAAATCTAAGTCGTAACCGTCCTTCAGTATAATCGGTGGAAATGATTTTGAAAGTGCCTATTTCGGAGGTGTTTTCCACATGTACACCGATGCAGGCGCAGGTGTCATAATCGCCTACTTTTACGATCCGGAGTGTTTCGCTTACATCGTCCGGTAGTTTACTCAGGTCAATTTCTTCGGGAGCCTCTTCACGTGATACAAAAGAAACCGTAACAGGTAGATTCTGCCGGATTACTTCATTCACCTCTTCTTCAATTTTTGTTACCTCTTCCGTATCCGGTTCATGCGGCAGAAAATAATCGCACTTGCTCTTTTTCCTTTCTATATGACTATTCTTAGACCGTTCGCAACCAAAAAGCCGGATCATTGTCTGATTCAGAATATGCTCTGCCGTATGCATGGGCGGATATTCCTTTTTATTGTGTTCGTTGAGTATAGGTTGTTCCATTTGTTATTTTGATTCTGTTTATTTCTGGTGCGACAAAAATATGCATTTTTGAAGTCAAAGGCATAAGAACAGAAGAACATATTTTTTATAAATCAAACATCTTTGTTCTTGTGTTCTTTTGTCTACCTTTGCTGCCGTAACTTTAAAAAAGGAATAATATGTCAGTTGTACAATCGGATAATACCAGAAAGGTGACTACTCACCGGCTGATTGAGATGAAAAAACGAGGTGAGAAAATCTCTATGCTTACCGCATACGACTATTCTATGGCCTCTATTATTGACCAGGCCGGTATGGACGTAATATTGGTAGGTGATTCCGCTTCGAATGTGATGGCCGGAAATGTAACCACATTACCGATGACGCTCGATCAGATGATCTATCACGGGCAATCGGTAACTAAGGCGGTAAAACGTGCATTGGTGGTTGTAGACCTGCCTTTTGGTACGTATCAGGGAAATTCCAAACAGGCACTTGCTTCGGCAATCCGGGTGATGAAAGAGGCCAATGCGGAAGCGATTAAACTGGAAGGGGGTGCGGAAATCCGTGAATCGATAGAACGTATCCTGTCTGCCGGTATTCCTGTAATGGGGCATCTGGGGTTAACCCCGCAATCCATAAATAAGTTTGGTACCTATACAGTGCGTGCACGTGAAGAGGCCGAAGCACAAAAGCTGATTGAAGATGCACATCTGTTGGAAGCGATTGGTTGTTTTGGTATCGTAATCGAAAAAGTGCCCGCTAAACTGGCCGGACAGATTGCATCTGAACTCACCATTCCTATTATCGGAATCGGAGCCGGAGGTTATGTAGACGGACAGGTGTTGGTGGTGTATGATATGTTAGGAATCAATAAAGGATTCTCTCCCCGTTTCCTTCGCCGGTATGCTGATCTGCATGAAGAAATAACCAATGCTGTCAAAGGCTATATCAGTGATGTAAAATCAATGGATTTTCCTAATGAGAGCGAACAGTATTGAACTATACACCCCCCCAACCCCCTAAGGGGGGGGAACAGGGTCTTTCTTTTTCGAATGGTTGTTCCCTACAATTAGAGGATAATGTCATCAATTTAAAAATGTTTGTTAAATTGTTCGTCTTTTGGTCGGAGGGGATTTGTAATCCCCGACCAACGAGTATTAGGATCTGTGATCCGATAAACAAATGAATACCGATTAAACCGGAACTTAGATATATAAAAGCGGATTATAATTGGCTTGAGGCCGATCTACGATTCCTTATACTCAACAGGCGGGGATTACAAATCTCCTTCAACCAGTGGAAATCGGCTTTAACCAATCCGTGCTTTTTTACCGTCTGTTAGTTTAGGCACAGATTTAAATCTGCGCCAGCAAAAGGCGACATAGCGAAGACGCTATGCCGAACGAGGATATTATAATAAGAAAGCAAAGAGGATGAAACAGAAAGTTTGCAAAAAAACGATCCCAGTCCCCCCTTTAGGGGGGTAGGGGGTTAAGGGGTTAGGAGGTAGGCACATCTTCCCACTTCCCGTTTATAAGTTCCCGGGTCGTTTTATACCCGGCGGCTTTCAATAACTCAAAAGCTTCTTTTCGTCCGTCGTTTACCAGGTCAGGAAAATGACAGTCTGAATTAACCATGACAGGGATATTCATCTCTTTCAGTAACGGAATAAAACGGCTGTTGGGATATGTTTCGTTTTTCCGTTTCATATTTTTGGTATTGATCTCTACCATTAATCCCTTTTCGGCGATCAGGTCAAGACATGCTTTAAAAGGATCCAGATACCAGGGGGCTTCAAAAGAAAAACAATCATAGCGGTATCCGTTCATAGCCACTTTATCCATATGCCCTACAATGTCGATCCCACCGGCTTCCACCATTTTCATTGTTGACTCAAAATAATGCTTTACCAGATTACGGATATCTCCTTCATAATATTTGTCTACCGCATCACGGTAATCGGCGAACCGTCCGTCGATACAAACCATATTTTCCTCTTGCAGTATAGGAGACGTTGGCAGGAAATGGACAGAACCAATCCGGTAATCGAGAGGCATCTCCTGAAAATAGGAAATCGAAGGGTTATAAGTCTCATCCAGATAATCGATCTCCATTCCTAAGTAGATTTCCAGTGCTCCGGCATATTTTTCTTTCAGACGGTTGATTTCGGTAATATATTCCGGAATATCCCCTGCAGACATGTTCCAAAAGGTTTCAAACGGCAGCGGAGAATGAGAGGAAAACCCATATGCCCTGAAACCATTGGATATGGTAAACTTCACAAAATCTTCAGGAGTACTTCTCCCGTCACAAAAATTACAATGGCTATGATAATTGCTTAAAATCATTTTTTACTATTTATAGTAGTTATCAGTCGCTACTCTCCTTAGTAGTCACCATTCACTTCGTTCATTAGTAGTTATCGCTCCCTATGGTCGTTAGTAGTCAAGTAGAAAGAAAAAGAAGTGGAATTAAAAAAATATTCTACTTAACTACTAGTGAACGAAGTGAACGCTGACTACTGCGAGCAATGCGAGCTGACTACTAAGGAGCATAGCGACTGATAACTACTTTATTGTATTACATTCAATTCCTTTCCAACCTTTATAAATGCATTAATTGCTTTATCAAGATTGTCTTGGGTATGGCCGGCAGAAAGTTGAACCCGGATGCGGGCCTGTTCTTTGGGTACTACCGGATAATAAAATCCGGTAACATAAATGCCTTCTTCCTGCATACGGGCGGCAAAATCCTGCGATAGTTTTGCATCATACAGCATCACAGCACAGATTGCAGACTGGGTAGGTTTAATATCAAACCCGGCAGCCACCATTTTGTTTCGGAAGTAAGCAACATTCTCCATTAACCGGGTGTGTAGCTCGTTGCTCTCTTTCAGCATTCGAAACATTTCCAGACTGGCACCAACAATCATAGGAGCAAGGGAATTAGAGAACAGGTATGGACGGGAACGCTGGCGTAACATATCGATGATCTCTTTCCGGCCGGTTGTGAAACCACCCATGGCACCCCCAAATGCTTTGCCTAATGTACCGGTAAAAATATCAATCTTTCCATATACATCATATTGTTCGGCTACTCCGTGTCCGGTAGGGCCTACTACACCCGCGGAATGCGATTCGTCTACCATCACTAAAGCATCATATTTTTCCGCCAGTTCACAAATCTTATCCATAGGAGCCACATTGCCGTCCATAGAGAAAACCCCATCAGTTGCTATAATACGGAACCGTTGCTCCTGCGCTTCCTGCAGGTATCTTTCCAGATCGGCCATATCCGCATTGGCATAGCGGTACCGTTTGGCTTTACACAGGCGTACTCCGTCAATGATGGATGCGTGGTTCAGGGCATCCGAAATAATCGCATCCTGATCAGACAGTAGCGGTTCGAACAATCCACCGTTCGCATCAAAACAGGCGGCATACAGTATCGTATCCTCTGTTTGAAAATAATCAGAAACAGCAGCTTCCAGTTGTTTGTGCAAATCCTGTGTACCACAGATAAACCGTACGGACGACATGCCGTATCCATGACTGTCCAGTGTCCGTTTGGCGGCGTCGATCAACTGTGGGTTGTCCGACAATCCCAGGTAGTTGTTGGCGCAGAAGTTCAATACATCATCTCCCTCATTTACACGGATAGCCGCTTGCTGGGGAGTTGTGATGATCCGTTCTTTCTTGTATAATCCGGCGGCTGTAATATCAGCCAGTTCCTTCGTAAGGAACTCTTTCATTTTACCATACATAATTCTTTGTGTTTTGTTTTAGGTTATTCCATGCAAATGTACAAAAAAGAGTATACAAAAACTCCCGTTAATCAGGTATAAACCATTAACGGGAGTTTTAATAATTGTGGGTTGTCAACAACCGGTTGTCAAATCCTTAGAATTTATACTGTAAACGAAGAGTAAATACATCCGCTTTTACTTTATCTAAATGCTCACTTTTTTCGAAGTTATTAACTTCGTAGTAAGCTTGTAAACGCAAATCTTTTGTTGCATTCCAAAGAAGACCGAAACCAATTGTGTTTTGTGATCTGTCTGCATTGGATTTTACTTCGTTGCCGGAGATTTTTGTGTTCAGATCAAGCCAGTCAAATTTCACAACAGCCTGAAATGGAGAGCGTCCCAGATCCTGAACAAACATTACATATCCACCGGAAATGTTGCGGATATAAATATCATCGGCAATTAAATCGGTTATGCTTCCATTTATCTTTTCAGTACCGGGTTGTTTTCCGAAAATATATTCGGCAGTCAGTTTACTCTGTCCTGCATCACTTTTCAGGGCAATTTGTCCGTCAACTCCAAAATATTGACGTTTTGCATATTTACCTTTGTTTGATTCTTTTGAATCTACAACAAAAGATTTATCTTTCATTGTATACACATCTTCAGTCTGTTGTAATACACCTCCCAAATAGGTAGAAATACCGATTCCGTAGGTTCCTGCCTGTCCCAGATTATTATCGATACGCAGTTGACCGATGAAATCTTTCCGGTTATCAACGTCCGCTTTGATACCGTTACCGGCAAATAAACCGCCCTGGAATTTTAACGCATGAAGAGACGATTCTTTAGAAGGTTGCAGGATCAACATGGCACCTAAATCACGTTCGTCCGGAAATAACATCTGGAAAATTGCAGAGCGTTCCGGAGATTCACGGCGTGAAGAAGAATAATCGATTTCATAACCGAAAGGACGGTCAAAAATACCAGCACGTAATGCACTTGTTCTGAACCATGGATCTTTAACGTTTAAATAAGCATCTTTAAATTTAACTCCTCCTTTGTCGGTGAAGTCTAATTGGAAAACGGCAGATGTAATACCTTCTTCGAAAGTGAATTTAACACGTCCGCGACGTACACCGATCCGGTTAAAAGAATCTTCTGTTGAAGCTTTTCCGCTACCTACTTTCAGAGAAGCATTTTCCTGCCCGGATTGAAATTGAGTTTGTATATAGCCGGAAACTTTTACTTTGCTTAATGTTTTAACGGCTTTTTCTAAGGCTTGCGTCCTTTTTTCAAGGTCGTTATTGTCGTTACTCTGGCCAAAAGAAGGAACAACAATCAGGGTCATCATACATGTAATGAACAATTGAATTTTCAGTTTCATAATTTCAATAATTGTTTATAAATCTTGTTCGTTATTAATTACGGCAGCAAAATTATATCGCAGTTCCCGGAAAGCTGTTAAAACTAAAATACGTATTTGTGAAAGAGTTGTTACAGGAATATTACAAACCTGTTACTTCGTGTTGTACAAAGGGCTGGCCCTTCAGGCCGGAAACCGGATCCGGATTCCCTCCCCCGGGTGGCGTTCCCCTACGGCTCACTCTGCCCGGGGCTGAAATCGGCTGCCCCATTCGGGACGGAAAAAAATAATAGAGTAAGAAAACTAAATTTTTCCACCGCAACGAATGCATAACTGAAGTTTTTTTGTCGAAAAGTTTGCATCTTTGCATCACTCCGGCCAATAATACATTGTGTATAAACAAAATAACCCTCTAAATAAGTGATGCAAAGTATGATGCAAACGTGATGCAAAGTGTTTCATTTGCATCACGTTTTGCTGTTTCTCTCTCTTTTGATACCATAAAAGATATTTAATGGCTCTTTTCTGATTGTAGCCTTCTGCTGTTTTCATTTGTGGTATTATCTGTTTTCCTTTGACTATCTTTTAGTCTTCCTTTATCTTCTTTTGTAAGACACAATATCTTTTGTTGTTTTTGAGCCGGGTAGCAAACGTTTTCGAGCATGGTGGCAAAGGTTTGTCACCTTGGTAGCAAAGG
This sequence comes from Tannerellaceae bacterium, assembly GCA_021203545.1. GTDB lineage: Bacteria > Bacteroidota > Bacteroidia > Bacteroidales > Tannerellaceae > UBA4116. Next base: position 9,643 of record JAJQAZ010000163.1, read on the forward strand.
TTTGCTACCCGGCTCAAAAATAAACAAAGATACAGTCTATATATTTTAAAGTTATGAACAGTAAACTATAAAGTTATTGACAAACAGGTGTTTACCCATGATGCTGGTGCCGGATGATCCCGGCTAAAGTTACCGGCATTCCATAAAAAGTATAAAGATGATGCAAAGTTTTTGGTTTGCATCACCTTTGCATCATACTTTGCATCGTCTTATTTTGCTTATATGTGGCTAATATACAATATTTTAAAGAAGAGGGTGATGCAAAGATGCAAACTTTTCGAAAAAAACTTTTGTAGAGGGCTATATAAATAGGAGGTTCTACCATGAACTATAGATTCTTTAATTGTGAATTATCAATTATCATTTGTCAATTATTCTTTTGTACCTTTGTGTGCCTATGGAAAATCGAACGAATGAGTATTTGGAGCAGTTGAATCAAAGCCAACGGGAGGCTGTGATGTATTGCGATGGGCCGGAACTGGTGATTGCCGGTGCCGGATCGGGTAAGACACGCGTTTTAACCTATAAGATTGCTTATCTGCTGGATCAGGATTATCCGCCGCAAAGTATTTTAGCCCTTACTTTTACGAACAAGGCAGCGCGCGAAATGAAAGAGCGGATTGCCGGCATTACCGGTTTTAGTGAGGCACGGCGTTTGTGGATGGGAACTTTCCACTCGATTTTTTCCCGTATCCTGCGTGTCGAAGCTGTAGCCCTTGGTTATACATCCAACTTTACAATTTATGATACGGCGGACACCAAAAGTCTGATCCGTTCGATTATTAAAGAGATGCAACTGGATGATAAGGTTTATAAACCGGGTTTGGTACTGAACCGTATATCAAATGCAAAAAATGCGTTGGTTACCTGGCAGACCTATGAACAGAGTAAAGAATTGATCCAATACGATATCGATTCGCGTGTACCCCTGTTGAAGGAAATATACAAACGGTATCAGAATCGCTGCCTGCAGGCGGATGCGATGGATTTTGATGACTTGTTGCTGCAAACCAATATTCTTTTCCGTGACCGTCCGGAGATTCTGGATAAATACAGGAGTTTTTTCCGCTACATATTAGTTGATGAGTATCAGGATACCAATTATGCCCAGCATCTGATCGTTCAGCGGTTGGCCGAAACACATAAACGGATTTGTGTGGTAGGCGATGATGCACAGAGTATTTACTCGTTCCGGGGAGCGAATATTGATAATATCCTGCAATTCCAACACATTTATCCCACTTGTAAAGTCTTTAAACTGGAACGGAATTACCGTTCCACACAAAATATTGTCAATGCGGCCAATAGCCTGATTGATAAGAATAAACAGCAGATTCGTAAAGAAGTATATTCCGAGAAAGAGCCGGGCAGTAAATTGTTTTTACTGGATACCTACTCTGATTATGAAGAGGGATACTCTGTCGCTTCCCGTATCATGGAGATGCGTGTGGAGGGGAAAGGATATGAGTATGCTGATTTTGCGATCCTTTACCGTACCAATGCACAATCGCGTATTATTGAGGAAGCCCTCCGGAAGAAAAATATTCCGTATAAAATATATGGTGGACTCTCTTTTTATCAGTGCAAAGAGATCAAGGATGTTATTGCTTACCTGCGTTTAATCGTGAATCCGCATGATGAAGAAGCACTGAAACGGATCATTAATTATCCGGCCCGGGGTATCGGGGATACAACCGTGCAGAAAATAGTAACAAAGGCAACCGAAAATGGGGTGAGCCTCTGGGAAGTTATTACCCGTCCGTCAGATTATGCGTTGCCGGTTCATTCGGGTACATTGAATAAACTGGCCGGATTCCGGGAGTTGATCGAACGTTTCCGGGAACTGAATGAAACCCTTCCGGCGGATGAAATTGTAAAAGTGGTTATTAAAGAGAGTGGAATTGTGCATGAACTGATCGATGACCGGTCGGTGGAGGGTATCAGTAAATATGAAAACCTGCAGGAACTATTGGGCGGGGTTACCGAATTTACACAGATTCGTCGTGAAGAGGGTTCCGAAGAGGTCACATTGGCTGATTTCCTTTCTGAAGTTTCCCTGCTTACCGACCAGGATAACGATAAGAATGAGAATGCGAATAGGGTGACACTCATGACTGTTCACACTGCCAAAGGGTTGGAGTTTAGGAACGTATTTATAGTAGGACTGGAAGAAGACCTGTTCCCTTCCCTGATGTCGAAAGATAATCCCAGAGCGGTTGAAGAAGAACGCCGTTTGTTTTATGTCGCTATTACACGGGCGGAAGAAAATTGTGTTATTACGTATGCCCGCAGCCGTTTCCGGAATGGGAAAAGTATGATCTGTTCGCCCAGCCGTTTCCTGAAAGATATAGATGATGAATATCTGCGTTTGCCTGCCTCAGTTGAAGAAGAGGACAAAGAACCGGTATTCCGCTCCCCAATGCGCCAGACACAGCCTCAAACTACTCCAGCCTGGCAACGTCCTGTAGAACAACGTCCGCTTACCCGTATGGAAAAAGCGGTAACCAATCACTCGTCTGCTCCTGCCGACGACCTTTCCGGTTTATCCATAGGTACCCAGGTTGAACACAAACAATTCGGTAGAGGAGAAGTGGTTGGCATGGAAGGTAACGGAGGCAATGCCAAAGCAACCATAGAATTCCGCAATGTGGGAAAGAAAACATTGCTTCTTAAATATGCAAGACTGGCCATTTTGCCATAAGCAAAATGGAATTAAAAATAGTCGTTACAAAGCAACCAAAAACGGACTTAGTTTCCCGACTTGAGAGACTGTGTAAAAACTCTGCTTGTTCTTTGATAAAATTACAAATTGTAAGGGATTACCCCGAAGCGGGTAAAATATGACTAACCCCGGGTACAACCCGGGGTAGGTAGAAACCCTCTGTATAACAACCCTAAAAGGGTTGAACCCGCTTCGGGGTTCATAGGGTAGAGTAGCTTTGTGTCACGGGTTTCACCCGCGGTTATTCACATTCAAGCCCTTCGGGCTTACAATCTGTAACTTTTTCGATTTTACAATTTAGTTTTTACACAGTCTCTCAAGTCCGGGAACTAAGTCTGCTTTGTTGCTTTGTAACGACTATTTTTCATTTAAAACGAAGTGTACACATATCCTCCTTCGGGATTGGCTGCGATGCGGCCCATGCCGGGATAGGCGATGTGCATACCAGCGATAGAGATATAGTTTTTGGTTACAAATTCCAGTATTTTTTCCCGTGATTGGATTGCCTGTTCCGGATTTACATCGTAAGTAACGGCTATTTCTGGATGGGGCATTTGTACGGCCATTGCGTGTGTGAGGTCTCCCCAGATTAAGAGTTTGGAATTACCTGATTCGAGTAAGTAAACGGTGTGTCCCGGTGTATGTCCGTATGCCTGGATGGGTTGGATACCCGGGAATAACCATGAATTCAGGTCTTCCAGGGCACAGGGCATAAACAGGTGCAGGCGGCCTGCGTAGGCATCAATTACCTGGCGTGAAAAAGTAAAACTCATCCGCCCTGATTCAGGTACCTGGTACATTTCGTCATCACTTGTCCAGTAATCGTATTCCGGTTGGGGCAGGTAAATATCTGCATTGGGAAACATGACTTCTCCCTCCTGTAGCATTCCTCCGATATGGTCGCCGTGCATATGGGTGATCAGGATGATATCAATCTGGTCGGATGTGATACCCAGTCCATACAGATTCCGGTATATGTTTTTGCCTAATCCGGTATCAATCAGAATATTTTTATCTTTTGTCTGTACCAGGTAAGCATTCATCGCATTACGGAACGAACCGGTGGGTACATACTTATTCAAAATATCGGAAGTTACCCCGATCAATATACCCGGAGATGCATTCTGTTGAGCCTCCGATAAAAGGGAAATTTTAAATTCTCCGACACGGTACGTAAAGATATCCACACTTTCCTGGCTTTGTAAGGGCAGGCATACATACGTGAATAAAAGTAGGAATAAAGCTAATTTCTTCATAAATGATCTATTAAATAAGTAGTGTTCTACTATATATAAAGTGATAAAGTTATTAAAATGTTTTTGGTTTGGTAAATAAAAAATGAATTTATTGTACCTTTGTTTCTTCAATTTACTGGAACGATCAATGAAAAGAATCCGTCTTAAGGACAAAGAATTCGAATTATTTATTCCTGAAAAGGAGGTATTAGCAGCTATTGAACGGATAGCAGGAGAGATAAAAGAGGATATGAAGGATAAAAATCCTCTTTTTGTGGGGGTGTTGAACGGTGCGTTTATGTTTATAGCTGATCTGATGCGAATGCTTGACGGATCGTATGAATTGACGTTTGCGCGTTACTCTTCATACAAGGGTACGGCTTCTACCGGAACTATTCAGGAAATACTGCCTTTGCATCCAACCGATGTAGAAGGGCGTACGGTAGTTTTACTGGAAGATATTGTAGACTCCGGGTTTACGATGTCTTATGTAATGAACAAATTACGGGAACAGGGTGCCGCAGAAGTTAAACTGGCAACCATGCTCTTCAAACCGGCAGCACTGAAATGTGATTTAAAACCGGATTATATAGGTATTAAAATTCCCAACGAATTTATTGTAGGCTATGGCCTTGATTACGATGAAATGGGCCGTGCCTACCGGGATATTTATAAAATAGTAAATAATTAAAAGTAGTCAGGTAGTCATCAGCCCTTTCTGGGCTTAGTAGTTATCGTTCGCGATGCTCACTAGTAGTCAAGGAGAAGAGAAGAAAAATAAAAAACAGACAAATCTACTTAACTACTAACGACTGTAAGGAGTGATAACTACTAACGAACGAAGTGAGTGCTGACTACTAAGGAGCAAAGCGACTGATGACTACTAACTCCTAAGGAGTGAAACGACTGATAACTACTATAAAAACAAACTTGTATATGTTGAACATTGTTATTTTTGGAGCTCCGGGCTCCGGGAAAGGAACTCAAAGTGAATTAATTATTAAAGAATTTGGTTTGGATCATATTTCTACAGGCGATGTGTTGCGTGCTGAAATTAAGAATGGAACCGAATTGGGTAAAACGGCTGCCGGATATATTGAAAAAGGACAGTTGGTACCGGATGAATTGATTATTGATATGCTTGCCGGTGTACTGGATAGCAAAGAAGCGTCGAAAGGTGTAATCTTTGACGGTTTTCCACGTACCATTCCCCAAGCAAAAGCACTCAAAGCCATGCTGAACGAACGGGGTACCGATGTTACGGTTATGCTGAACCTACAGGTAGACGATGAAGAGTTAGTCAACCGCCTGTTGGAAAGAGGAAAAGTTTCAGGCCGTTCGGACGACAATCTGGAAACGATCCAATCACGTCTGGAAGTATATCATAACCAGACAGCTCCTTTAGCTGAATACTATATTCAGGAAGGAAAACACGAAGCAATCAAAGGTGTAGGAACAATTGAAGAGATTTTTAACCGCATCAAAAAAGTTGTTGCTTCGAAATAAAAAGTAGTCAAGTAGTCATCAGCCCTTGGCGGGCTTAGTAGTCATCGTTCGCGATGCTCACTAGTAGTCAAGGAGAAGAGAAGAAAAAATAAAAAACCGACAAATCTACTTAACTACTAACGACTGTAAGGAGTGATAACTACTAACGAACGAAGTGAGTGCTGACTCCTAAGGAGCGAAGCGACTGATGACTACCAGTGAACAACGTGAACGATTTAAAAATAAAAAAAATGGCTGAATCGAATTTTGTTGATTATGTAAAAATTTATTGCCGTTCCGGTAAGGGGGGGAGAGGCTCTTCCCATTTCCGCCGGGAGAAATATATCCCTAAGGGAGGTCCTGACGGTGGCGACGGCGGTAGAGGAGGCCATGTGTATCTGCGGGGTAACCGTAATCTGTGGACTCTGCTTCACCTCAGGTATGAACGGCATGTCATGGCCACCCACGGAGAGGGGGGAAGCGGCAAACGTAGTACCGGTAGGGACGGACAGGACCGGGTGATTGAAGTGCCTTGTGGTACAGTTGTATACGATGCCGAAACCGGAGAGTTTATTTGTGATGTAACCGAAGACGGCCAGGAAGTTATGCTTTTGAAAGGTGGCCGCGGCGGACAGGGTAACTGGCATTTTAAAACCTCAACTAATCAGGCGCCCCGGTATTCGCAACCGGGTGAGCCGTATCAGGAACGTACTGTAATTATGCAGCTTAAATTGTTGGCCGATGTCGGATTGGTAGGATTTCCCAATGCAGGTAAATCCACGCTTTTATCTGTTGTTTCAGCCGCTAAACCTAAAATCGCGAATTATCCTTTTACCACACTCGAACCCAATCTGGGTATTGTGAGTTACCGGGATAACCGTTCGTTTGTAATGGCTGATATTCCCGGAATTATAGAAGGTGCCAGCGAAGGCAAGGGGCTTGGGCTGCGATTTCTGAGGCATATTGAAAGGAATTCGCTTCTTTTGTTTATGATTCCGGCGGATGCGGATGATATTCGCAAAGAGTATGAGATACTTCATAACGAGTTGGTCAGGTATAGCCCTGAACTACTGGATAAAAGAAGGGTGCTGGCAATTACCAAGAGTGATATGCTGGATGAAGAACTGATAGAGGCTCTTACGGAAGAATTACCGGACGGAGTTCCTTTTATCTTTATTTCTTCTATTACCGGGCAGGGTATTACACAACTGAAAGATATCCTATGGCAGGAACTTAATAAGGAGGTATTCCATGACGTGGAACGGATTGTTCATAAAGACCTGGATTTATCGACAGTACCTTTGGACGACGATGATTTTGTGATCCCTTATGAAGAAGATGATTTCGACGACGACGAGGATATTATAGAATATGATTGGGATGATGAACCGGATACGGATGAGTGATAACCGGATTGAAATGTTGCAATTTCCCCGTTTGGGAAGGGATTGCAACATTTTTCATTTTGTGACTACCCGTCACGGTGGGGTCAGCCATGATGCATTTGCCGGATTTAACCTGGGGGAATATGCCGGAGATGAAGAAACAGCCTGGCAAACCAACCGCCGGGTTCTTTGTGATGCCTGCGGTATTTGTCCGGAACAGTTGTTTGTTCCTTACCAGACACACGACACTTCGTTGTTAGATCTGGACTGCTCTTTCCTCTCACTGTCGCAGCCAGAGCAGAAAAACAAACTACATGGGGTAGATGCATTGGTAACAACAGTACCTGGTGTTTGTATCGCTGTCACTACAGCGGATTGTGTTCCTTTACTCCTCTATGCACCGGATAAGCAGGTCGTAGCGGCTGTGCATGCTGGTTGGCGTGGTACGGTGGCTGGTATTACTACCCGGACTGTTCGCTACCTGTTGTCGCAATACGGATGTGACCCGGCGCAGATACAGGTCGGTATAGGTCCCTGCATCTCCTTTGAAGCCTTTGAAGTAGGTGACGAAGTTGTTGTAGCCTTTGAAGAGATCCTGTCCCGCATGCCTGATACCTGTAACGTTCATCCGGAAACAGGTAAGTATCATTTGGACCTGTCCCGCATCAATGCCGGACTTCTTAGGGAGGAGGGAGTTTTGCCGGAGAATATAGAGTTTGCTGATTTATGTACCTATACTTATGAAGCCGATTTCTTTTCTGCCCGCCGGCAGGGAATTCATAGTGGCCGTATGTTAAGTGGAATAGGGATAAAGTAGTCAAGTAGTCATCAGCCCTTGGCGGGCTTAGTAGTCATCGTTCGCAATGCTCACTAGTAGTTAAGTAGAAGGAAAGAAGAAATAAAAAAACAGACAAATCTACTTAACTACTAACGACTGAAAGGAGTGATAACTACTAACGAACGAAGTGAGTGCTGACTACTAAGGAGCGAAGCGACTGATGACTACTAACGACTGAAAGGAGTGATAACTACTAAAAAATATGATACAAATATCTATTTCAGATGAGATTGCCTGGGTTTGTCCGGGGCTTGAAATTCTTTCTATTGCGTGTGATATAGAAAATACACCCTCCGATCCGGAGTTGTGGGAAGAGATAACGAAAGAAGAAGAACTGTTTCGTTCTAACTACCGGATAAAAGATATTAATAAACGGATACCTATCCAGGCAACCCGGCAGGCGTATAAAAAACTGGGTAAAGATCCGAATCGTTACCGTCCGTCGTCCGAAGCCCTTTGCCGCCGTATTTTGCGGGGGTTACCTTTGTATAAAATTGATACGCTGGTTGATCTGGTAAATCTCATATCTATCCGTACCGGCTACTCTATCGGTGCGTTTGATGCAGAGAAGATAGAAGGAGAAAAATTGGTTTTAGGGATAGGCCGTGAAAGAGAGTTGTATAATGGAATTGGCCGTGGTGAATTGCATATTCAGGGGCTTCCGGTATACCGGGATAAAAAAGGAGGGATAGGTACCCCAACGAGCGACGAAGAGAGAACCAGGGTTGAACTTTCTACCCGGCGGCTGTTAATGATTATAAATGGTTATTCCGGAAACGAAGGCCTGGATGCTGCTGAAGAAATGGCTATCTCCTTACTACAAAGATATGTGAAGGGTAAAAATTTTGCCATTGGCAGAATTATAAAAAAATAATACTGTAAATATTCTTTTTTGAACGTTAATTAACTTTACAAACGGGCAAAAATGTGCTTTTTATGCTAAAAAACATAGATTTTTTTTGTATTAATGGATTAATACCTAAATTTGCCACCGATAACAAAAAAAATCTAAAAATGATTGAATTAATTGGTACAAATGCCGGTCTTGTTTGGACAGCATTAAATGAGGGCGGCAAAATGAGCGTAAAAGCAGTTAAAAAAGCTACTAAAATCAAAGCCGATAAAGACTTATACGCTGCATTAGGCTGGTTGGCAAAAGAAGGCAAACTTTCTTTTGAAGAAGTAGAAGGAGACGTTTTAGTAGAGTTAGTGTAAACAACTGTCTATTAAAACTCAAAATGAGTTAGGGGCTGTTCGATCAATTTGGACGGCCTTTTTTGTGCCGGAATCTTTAATAACAAAATATTTGGTGTAACAGTTGTTAATTTCAACACAATAACTTACTTTTGTTTATTATTTGGCTTTTTATGACCGAAGATCACAAACAATTATTGGCTGTTTTTGAAACAAAGGTTCGGTACTTAATGGCTTTATGTGATGAGCAAAAGCAGAAAATTAACGAACTGACTATGTTGTTGGCAGAAAAGGACCAGGAAATAGCCCGGCAGTTGGAGGATATGAAGGTTTTAAAAGCTAAATGCGACAATATGTTGACTGCACGTGTCGTTTCGGTAAATCCGGGCGAACTGAAAAGTGCGAAAATGCGATTGTCGAAGTTAGTGCGGGAGGTAGATAAGTGCATTGCACTATTAAACGAATAGAAGCGATGGACGAAGATAAATTTCTTATACATGTGGAAATAGCCGAAAAAAGCTATGGCCTTTGGATTAACAGAAGCGATGAAGAGCTGGCACGGAATGCTGCCAAGCAGATTCGTAATAAAATAATTCAATACCGTCAGAAATTTTCGGGTTCCGAGGTTGATGTAAAGGATTTACTGGCTATGGTTGCCTTTCAATTGTCGATGAATAATTTGCAATTGGAAGATAAAAATGATACAAACCCTTTTACAGAGAAAATAATCCAGCTTACAGATGAGTTGGAGATGTATTTGAAAGATAAATAACAAAATATTCAACACTGAATTTCCGCACTACTTTGCCCAATACTTTTTTGAGCAATGTGGTGCTTTTTATATATATAAATGTAATAATTATAATGAAATGGACATGTATATAATGGGAAGGTTTTATGTTTTTTTCTCAGTGGGTGC
>JAJQAZ010000074.1 GCA_021203545.1 Tannerellaceae bacterium
GGGGGATTCAAAGAAGAGCTATTTGAAGACAATTCAGAGAAACAAATATTCGTATGCAAAAAACAAACGACCGAAAATAAATAACACCATGGAACAACGCATTACACTAATTACACTGGGAGTAGCAGACCTTGAACGTTCAATAAAGTTTTATGAAAAAGGATTGGGTTGGAAACGTTCGGAGAAAAGTACCGGAGAGATGATCGCTTTCGACATGCCGGGGATTACACTGGCTTTATTCCCCATCAAAGAACTGGCAGAAGACGTAACAATCTCACATGAACCCTCCCGCTTTTCCGGTATCACCATAGCCCATAACACCCACAGCGAAGAAGAAGTAGCTGAAATCATGGCCCGGGTAGAAACCCTGGAAGGAACCATCGTTAAGCCACCTCAAAAAGCATCCTGGGGAGGATACAGCGGATACTTTGCCGACCCGGACGGATATATCTTTGAAGTAGCTTACAATCCTTTCTGGAAACTATAATATGACCGAAATAGTACAATGGATAAATAGCCGGAAAAAACCGGCTGGTAACAGTTGAATCGAAAATGAAAGAAAGTTATATTTGTACAAATAATATCCACTAAAAAATAAGACATTATGAGAAAGAATTTCGGAGCAAAACCATTAAGTTATCCGCAACCTGTGTTTATCATCGCCACTTACGGCGAAGACGGAACTCCCAATGCTATGAATGCAGCCTGGGGAGGGATCAGCGAAATGAAAGAAATCAGTATCTGCATCAGTGCCGGACATAAAACAACGGCCAATATTCTGAAACGCAAAGCCTTTACAGTGAGTATGGCGGAAGCCGGACAGGTTACCGCCTGCGACTACGTTGGAATCGTATCGGGGAACAAAGTAGCAGACAAATTCAACAAAGCCGGCTTTCATGCCATCCCATCCGAATTCGTGGATGCCCCCCTGATCGAAGAACTAAGCATCGCCATAGAATGCAACCTGATAGACTTCAATCCGGAAAGCTGCATCCTGCGGGGAGAGATTGTAAACGTAAGTGTCGACGAACGTGTACTCGACGAAAACGGCAAAGTAGATGTTTCAAAAGTAATACCTCTTGTTTTCGACCCGTTCAACAACGACTATCTGAAAATAGGCGAAAAAGCAGGAAACGCCTTCTCAGATGGAAAGCAACTAAAGGGATAAGTCACCAACATATACTACTGACAGCAGCGACCAACTTCCCATACAGTTCCGCCCAGGTGATTTCAATAATGGTAGGTTTGGTTTTCATCATTATAAATGAGGTAAAATTCCTGCAACTCCATGATATACCCATTATAAGTGGCCTTCCTTGACCGCAACGGTTCATCCCCTGCAAAAGTGACCGCTTCAAAAGCCCGGTATATATCCCTCTCCTTAAAAATCCCATTCACAAACTCCCCACTCTTCACCCTTTCCTACAACCCAATCACAGCCAACCCCTTCTCCCTCTTTGGAAAAAGAAGACTATTCAAATAACCACACTAAAGACTTTAACAATCCGTGTCCACCGGGAATTACAACCATTACCGGAATGAGTAAAACATTTAGAATCTTTATAATTTTGATTGCAATTCCAGTAAGTCCCTGAAACACTTTTGCTATTAGATACATCGCCATATAGTTTTGCAGTAGAATAATTATTCATAAAATATCTTTTAAAAGCGTCTATCTGGTCCGCCTTTATATCATCCGAATAAGGACTGGCTATTACAAAATAATTTCTCCCACGGCATGAATTCTCTATTGTTTCAATCAACTGATTTTGCGAAAAAAAGATTCCACTTAAATCCAATACATTTGAAAACAGATGTATTTTAGTCCTGTCATTACCTTTAAGCAAATATTCCGGCTGCAATGAATCAAAGCCTAAACAATAGGTCTGTATTGCTACATCCGGACAGGCATGCTTAACATGTAAAGCTGCACGGCTTAAAGCTAATTCTGATGGTTCAATTAATGTAAAAGATTTCGTTTTTATAGGTAAAACATACTTTTTTATATAATCACACAATACAACAGAAGCTAATCCCTGTCCACATCCCCAATCTATTACATCAACAGCAGTATTTAACTCTTCTGCGGGTAAAAATTCCAGTGCGCTCTCAAGCTTAGCCTTATGCATAGTTCCATACCGGTATAAATAACTATACATTTCTTCTTCCTCCTGCAAAGGTTGAACACCCCGGCCTTCTAATTCTACCGGTGCTCCGTCACATGCAGAAACCGCAATGCTGCGAATCACATCGAAAGAAATAGACTGCTTAGAAATTATATCTGCATATAAAGTTCCGTCCTCTATATATAATACTTCCGGTAAAAAGCCGGAAGTATCCAAAAGAGGATGTTCCAGGAATTCCTCAATTAACGCTTGTATAGATTCGTATGCTTTCCTCCGGTCTTCTATATCCAGTGAAAGAACTTCCAGAATCAAATCATGGGAAAGAAAAGGATAGGCCTCCGTATTTTCAGTTATCAGATTCCGGAAACCTTCTACAAAACTATCATCTTCTACATCCTGAATGACTTTGGCATAAAAATTAACAAAAGTAACTATACCCTTTTTCTCATCTTCCTCTTCTGTCTCAAATGCACATTGTAGTAGATTTATAATATTTTCAAAACGACGCAAATATTCTCTATTATTTTTTACGCCTAACAAAAATAACTTAGCAGCTTCACGTCGTTTCCCAAGATATAATTCCTTTTTTTCTTAACGTGTTTTGAATTCGTATAGTGCATAAAAAACCAAACCGCTCACAAAAATCAAATAAAACGGAAATAAAACCTTTTATTTGTGATGAAGAATAATCCAGTTCCTCTAATAGTTCTCCTTTAGATTCTATAAACTCACGAATATCATTTTTTCATCCAATAAAACAGAGTAATGAGAATCCAGTAACTCATAAAAGCGGGCACTATTTGCATGAATAAATAGTTCCAGACTCTTACTATCTACAGAATGATTTATTAATTCCTGGAATAAAGACATATTATTTCTTCAGCTTTCTAAATCAATAAAAGGATATTTACTGTTAAACTCTTTTATCAGAGGCTTTATATTTTTGACAGCACTAATCTTTCCTATTTTATTAAGTAAGATATGGGCTTCTTCAAACATCTGTTTATAATTTTCCTCTTCTGCAGAAGATTGTTTATTATAAATCATTTCTCCTTCGGAAACTACCTGCGGTTCAGTTCTTACATTTTGAGAATTAATTTTATATAGCTGCCGGCTTAACTCTTCAGCCTTCTGTTTGTAGAAATTTAATTCTTTTGTCAAAGCAGTAATCTGAGCATTTTTTTGAGCGATGTCCTCTTTTTCTTCCTCTTCCACAAGTCGCAGGTTTCGATAAAGCTCTCTGATGTCCTCTTCTTGTCTCGCCCGATACTCTCTTACCAAACGAAGAGTTTTTGTCTGTTCTATAGGCAATCTTGTTTTTGTTTCAATTGTAATGGTTTTCGTCTCTGCTTTTTCAAATGGTTTATCTATAACGTTTATATCTAAAATACGATACTCACTGTCTTTCAGTTTTTTTACAGGTTGCCGGGGACACCATTTATCCAGATAAGGAAACCGATTACTAATTTCTCCATTTCCAAAGACAGTCTGATATAAACTTTCAATCGTATAATAATCCAACTGACTATCTAATTTAAACTTAACAATTTTATCATTATACTTATTATGAAATACAGAATAGCCACGATTTAACCCATAACACAAAGCCACAACTTCGGCTCTGGCCGGATTTATTTCTTTTTGAAAGTTACTCAATATAAGGCTATCTATCTTCTTTTTACGTCCTTCATCACTAAGGCCAAAAGTGTATAAAACCGCAATAATATAAGAACCTTTTCCAAGAGATTCTATATCTATAATACCAGACAATTCTCTTTTTTGTACCTGCTGGTTTTCTTTCTTCGCAATATCATATACATCACTCTCTGTTATCTGCTTATTTATATAAGGATACAAAATTTCAAACGAATCTTTCCCTTCAAAAGCGTCCCAATAAAGGCGGTTTAAACCTTTTCCCGCATTTTTTAACTCTATTGCTATTACTGAATTAAATCGGCTTAAAGTAGAGAAATAATTAGATGAGTAATTCTGAGACTGACTTACGGCAAGTTTCATCAAAGCAAAACCACCTAACAAACTATCATATTTTTTCAACTGATGTTCCCAATTATGAATAGGTAAATTCACCGGAAATTTCACTTGCGAATAATCAAAACAATCACGGTCAACAAGAGTCTTAGTTAATGAATCCGGCAAAAAACCAGAACCCATATTTATAATTGTTCTCGTTTTATCTCGTGTATTTTCTTCCTGAAAATATATATTTTTTATTCGTGTTATTGGTAATGGCTTATCATACAGAAAAACAGACTCTATTCCGGTAAGAATCAAGTCTTCCTGTGTTAATACAATTTCTAAAGAGCAATCCATTCCTTTTGCATATCGTTTATCAGAAAAAATAAGGAATTCGGGCAAACGACTCTGAACATCTTCATTTCGATTTACTATATACCGGGCAGGTTTTAAGCATCCTCCGGAAAAATAGTGTACCAGATTAATAGAATCAATATGCATAAAATAGGTCTGTACCATCTTCTTTTCTATATATAATTATAAATAAACTTTATCAATCACTTTATCCGGACCTTCACAAGAGATATGTGGTAAATCACAATTACTCAATAAAAATAAATTACTTCTTGTCCGGGTTACTCCTACATAAAAATCTCTCCAGTCCACGACATTAAATTTTCTGTTATAATCATGAAAATCCGGTAGTATTACTACATCAAATTCCATTCCTTTTGCAGACTTATATGTAGTTACATGTAAATTCTTGATAATTTCACATTTTACCATATCATTAGTATACATAGAACAGTCATAACCCAAAGCGGATAAATAATTATAATAATTTTCTACCTGGTATTTAAAAGGAGCTAATATACCAATATTTGTTTCACCGGAAAGAAAGTCATCTATTAATTGCTTAACTGCGTTTTAACCTTTACCTGGTCATTCCATGTAACAATTAAGCGGGGATAATTCTCTAAATCTTTACAACTATCCACAATTTCTTTAGGGATTACTGCTTCATTAAATACAGCTTTAGCAAATTTTATGATTTTGCGGGAGTTCCGGTAATTACAGGTTAATGTATGAAGTGAATTCTCCGGAAACTCATCCTGCAAAGCACTTTCCGGCGAACATCTATCCAAATTATATGTATACTCATCTATCCGCGCATCCGAAGTTATTAATTGCTGGTCATCTGCACCATATGAAATACGGTCTGAATATTTTTTAAGCCGGTATTATAAGACAAATTCAAATCCTGTGCTTCATCATGAATAATTTCAGGACATATTCTGGGATTCTGTATCCACTTTTTTGATGATTCTACATATCTTGCAGCAATAGCACTTTCTTTCCGGCAACAATCTTTTAAATATAAAGCCAGAGAAGTCGTAAAAGTAAGAAGCTGACTTCTAATAGGAGAACCTTCTCTACGGTGATTAAGAATATGACGCCATAAAGAAACGCAACTTTTACCTGTTCCAGGTCCTCCCGATAAAGCAATCGGGTTGTTATCTTTTACGGCATCCCGCTGAGAGCGACTCAATTCTTCGTAACGTGGTAATCTAAAATAGTATTCAGCCATATCTATATACCTTTTATCGTTTCAAAATCAGGATTCTCTTTATGCCGTTCCCAGTTTGCCAACGCACTATGCTGAGAAGCATTCGCATAACAATAAGTACAAAGATGCGGACAGGTATGATACTCACCAATATCTTTACTCACCATACAACCGCAAAAATCACGTTGTCCCTTATCCTTATTATTCCTCAACTTCTCCACCTTCATCACCGGGTTGAATATGTCCGGCAAAGTAACCTGTACCTTCATAAAATCCATCAACTCCTTATCGTGATGAAACAACCGGATAATCAGGTCTTCATCAATACAACTATTATGTTCCACACCATAACGGTCCAAAGGGAATCGCTCCGCACAGGTAGCCAAGGTAAATCCCCATTTCCTATTCAACTCCTGCAATCCAGCCGCCAGTTCTTTCATTGAATGTTCATCAAACTCATGGTAAGGCACCTCCTGCTTACGTAAATTCTGTTGTACTTTCCGGTAAATACTAATATCCGCAAAACTAAACACCAGTTTTTCCGTATATCCTTTCAACCGGTCCCCAATCCCCCGAATCTTTTCCAACAACTCATTTACACCAATTGTATCGGTCAATAACAAAGGGTCAAAGCGCCAGATTACTTTCTCCGGCCCCAGCCGTTCCGACAAACGAATAAATGTATCTATACGTTCAGCAACAGAGGGTACGCCGGGTTCCAGCCCATCCTTTTCATAATCATTCAGGGTAAACTGGATATAATAATTAGGAATACGCTCATTAAAAAAATCCAAGTGCTGCAACAACGGCTTCGGATTCTTCGACCAGAAAATAATCAACCGGGCCTTATCAAAAGACACATATAACGGCACACCATTAAACGGATTTTTCCATTTCACATAGCCTGCTTTAATCCGGTTGACCAACCAATCCGCATAAAACGCCGGAATATCCGTAGAACGGCTCGCTGAAATAACAACAGGTGCCTGTGCCGTCACTGTCATTCCATCCGGTAAGATAATATCCTGTTTTGCCCAATTCATGTATATGGTATCTGCTAATTCACAAAAATACAAATATATCCGTGCCATAGTCTATTTTTACAACTCAAAAAACAACAAATTACTCCAATCCACTTCTCGAACCCGAAAACATCATGCAAACTGCTTTTTTTGGTTATAACACATATAGGACATATAGTAGTAAGCCCATTTCACCTTTTATGCATGCGGATTGTTGGGTTCTGATATAAAACTTTTTTATTTTTGTAATCAATTTAAGTAAATTACAAAACCATGGAAAAAATAATCGATATAGCAAACGCCATCAGGAAACATACAGGAGAGGAAAAAGAGATGAAAGTAGTGAATCCCAGCATGGGACGAGGCTACATCCGGATGAATGGAACAGAACAACAGGTTTGGTTGACCAATAACGAATATGAATCTACAACCCGGATCATCCGGGGCATGAATGATGAATACCAGGGTACGGAAGACTCCGGCATCACGCATACACATACAAAAGACGGACCCTACACGTCAAAAAATACAGCTTACGGTTCTATCTTCATTGACCAGAAATGTGGAGAGTACCAAATAAAAGTGAGAGGGCGTGATATGAAATTCACGTTGTTGAACTCCACCCTTTACAGCCAGCTAAACTGGCGTGTATCCAATGTGCGGATGGTGTTGGAAGGTGAAAAATATAAATACCAGTTTAAAACCCTGGCTGAAATTTTTAAAGCAATCGAAGAAGACACGCAAACCCTGAACGAAACGGAAGAAAATATCCGCCAACAACAGGCTGCGGCTGAGAAATTCAAAAAAGAACAGGAAGAATACGAACGTAGGCTCAAAGAAGCCGAAGCAGCAGAGGCAGCCCGGATACAGGCCGAAAAAGAGAAAAAAGAAGAAGAAGAACGTATCCGGCAGGAAGAACTGGCGAAATTGATGGAGAAAAAAGAGAAGATTGAATCCAATCTGCACCAACTCGAAGAACAACACCGCCACGCTGTCAGGTTTATCCGGGAACAAGCCTCCCTGCGGTTACAACCCATCCTTGACCCATTACAAAACCAGGCCAAGTTTGCTCACCTGTATGACGGAAAAACACTGGTAATAGATGGTGGACCGGGCACCGGAAAAACGACCACACTCATTCAACGGCTCAAACTATTAATCGATGAACTGGCATTGAATGACTATCGTGACAATCACCCGGGTTTTGAATTAACACCCGCCCAGCAGGAATTGGTTTGCAAAGGAGATAACTGGATTTTCTTTTCACCTACCGCCCTGTTGAGACTATACCTCAACGACAATATGTCGTACGAAGGGCTGACCAATACACTCAGCCGCACCCATGTATGGGAAGATTACCGCAAACTCCTTTTGCGTGATTATTACCAAATCGCAGGAACTGACATGCCCTTCACATTTCCGGCATCCCGGATACGGGATAAAAAACTTTTCATAGGTTCCCATACAGACATAGAAAAACAGTTTACCGGTTTTTATATCCGGTATATAAAAGAGATGTTTGAACAAATCCGGCAAATCGAAACCAAAGAATTTGCCTGGAAAGACACTTCCAATATCATCAAGTTTTATTGCCGCGAGATACAGGCAGCAAAAACCCTGGAACAATTAATCCGGGTATTACTGAACTTTCAAAACCATGACAAGCTAAATTCAACGGAAGGTGAACACTCCATCAAAAATATAACCCGCACCTTCTCCGAACAGCTCACCTCTGCCGCCTCTCTCCTTCAGGCACATATCGAACAAGATGAAGCGTGCAACCAGTCCGTTCAGGCACTCTTAAAAGAATGGGAGGCCACACCGGTAGATGAAAGCGAACAAGAAGAAGAGGAAGAAATAGAAGAAACCGAAGAGGAAGCCATACACCTAAGCCATGAACAAAGACATGCCCTCAACCGGAGGCTGAAAGCACTCCTACGTTTACTCGCACTCCGGAAATACGATAAAAAAGCACGGTTGCAGGGAAAAACAAAGAACTGTATGAACGAATATCCATCTACATCGATGAAAAGAAATTAGAAAGTATCGGGCAGGCAGCATTCTTTATGACCTACTTCCAACCGGTCACCAAAGGAATCGACCGGAATATGTTCAGCCTGATTCCACGTATCTATAAAGCCTTCCGGAAAGAGTTAATGCAACAACCCGGGACACTGTGGGACGAAAAACTACTGGAAGAAATAGTAAAAAAACAACACAATAAACCCCTGCATCCCACTGAACAATCATTATTACTCGGCTTCATCAATAACCTATGCCGCTCAGTATATAAATACTCACCCCCTGAATTCCGGAAACTACGTCACAAATATGTAGAATCCTATCGTACCAACTGCCGCCCGGTGATTGGTATTGATGAAGCAACCGACTATTCCCTTATTAACTATTATGCTATTTACTCCCTGCGGCATTACCAGGTATCCAATGTCACCCTTTGCGGTGATAGCATGCAATGCCTGCACAAAGAAGGCATAAAAGACTGGAAAGAATTAGAAAGCATTATACCCGGTATAAAAACACAGGAACTCAAAGTCTCCTACCGGCAAAGCCCCGTGTTATTAAAACTTGCTACCAATCTCTACAAACAGACAATAGGCAAAGAAGCACCTTATACCTGCTACCTGGACCCATCCGGTAACCTGCCGCAACCCTTACTTTATCGTGGAGACGACGAACAGGAAAAAGCCGACTGGATTGTCAACCGCATTCTGGAAGTCCGCAAAGCCTACAACGCCGTGCCATCAATTGCCATCTTTATGAACCACGCCGACGACATCCCGGCATTCAAAAAGAAGCTGGAAGACAACGGTCTATTGGAAGAAGGGGGTATTGAAGTAAAAGACTGTAGTTCCGGCGAACAACTCACCGGCAAAGACACCATACGCCTGTTTCCGCTCGATAAAGTAAAAGGAATGGAGTTTGAAGTCGTATTTTTCACAACATCAACAACATCGTCACCCAAAACGACCCCTCGCTGGTCAGCCGGTATCTCTACGTAGGTCTGTCACGTGCCACCTTCTACATGGCCGTCACCACCACCGGAACCCCGGCTCCTGAACTCGAAGAAACCCTAAGCTACTTCAACGAAGAAAAAGACTGGCGGATATGATTCAACAAAACGATTTATCCTAACTTTGCTCAATCATAACAAAACAAGGTAAAAAATAACAAAAACATCCCATAAAATAAAAATGAACAAACAACAATTAGTCAATAGAGTGTGGGCATCTGCCAACAAAATGCGTTCAAGGATAGACGCCAATGAATACAAAGATTATATCCTCGGACTCATATTCTATAAATTCCTTTCAGACAACGAGGTAAACAAACTTCGTACCATCGGATGGAAAGACGAAGAGATGAAAACACTCGTAGAAGACCATGAGGACAAAGATACTGCGATGATGATAAACTATTGCCAGGAAAATATTGGCTATTTCATTGAGTACAAATACCTGTTTAGCATATGGCTATTGCCCGGCTCTGATTTCAGTGTAGCCGACCTCAGCGCTGCACTCAACAGTTTTGACAGGCTAATAGGTCCCAATTACAAACATGTATACGCCGGAATCTTCAAAACCCTGCAAACCGGATTGAGCAAACTGGGCGAAAACCCGGCCTCACAAACGCGTGCGTTGAAAGACCTTATCAAGCTTATCAAGGACATCCCAACAGATGGCAGCCAGAACTACGACGTACTCGGCTACATCTACGAATACCTCATCAGCAACTTTGCAGCCAATGCCGGGAAAAAAGCAGGCGAATTCTATACGCCCCACGAAGTAGCTGTACTCATGTCGGAAATCGTAGCAGAACATCACAAAAAAAACAGCAGATTGAAATCTACGACCCGACGAGCGGTTCCGGTTCCCTGCTCATCACCATCGGTAAATCAATCGGCCGTCATATTGCCGACAAAAGCCGCGTAAAATATTATGCACAAGAATTAAAGGAAAACACCTATAACCTCACCCGCATGAATCTGGTGATGCGTGGCATCACCCCCGGCAATATCGTAACCCGTTGCGCCGACTCACTCGACGAAGACTGGCCGAAACAAACCTCCGGTAGCGACACAGGCAAACCGCTCTACGTAGACGCAGTCGTATCAAACCCACCCTATTCGCTACACTGGGACCCCACAGACGGCGAATACGATGCCCGTTTCAAAAACTACGGAGTAGCCCCCAGGAGCAAAGCCGACTACGCCTTTCTCCTCCACGAGCTTCACCACCTCAAGCCCGACGGAATCCTCACCATCGTACTACCTCATGGCGTCCTCTTCCGTGGCGATACCGAAAAAGATAGCGAAGGCGAAGGAAAAATACGCAAAAACCTCATCGAAAAAAATCATATCGATACCATCATCGGTCTGCCTGCCAACATCTTCTTTGGTACAGGCATTCCCACACTCATCATGGTATTAAAGCAACACCGTGACAACGACGACATACTCATTATTGACGCCAGCAAAGGTTTCGTAAAAGACGGAAAAAACAACCGCCTCCGTGCCTGCGACATCAAACGCATAGCCGACACCATACGTGACCGCGCTACCATCCCCGGCTTCTCACGTACCGTAGAGCGCGACGAAATTCGCCGCAACGGCTACAATCTCAACATCCCCCGCTATGTAGACTCCTCCGAAGCCGCCGAACCCTACGACATCTATGCCACCATGTTCGGAGGCATTCCCGAAAGTGAAATCAATCAGTTGCAAACCTATTGGGATGCATTACCTTCCCTGCGGGCTGACCTGTTCCAATCTGAACCCGGCCATCCGTATGCCGGAATCAAAAGTGACGACATAACGGCAACGATAGAACAAAACACCGATGCATGCAACTTAAAGCGTGACTTTGCAGATGCTTTCTCCGACTTCGCCGGTGTACTTCACCACCGCTTAATCACAAATATCAATTCAGTACAGGAATCCACAGAACAAGAAGAGATAACAACCGACATCTTCCGTCGTTTGCAACAAGTCCCTTTAGTGGATAAATACATGGCCTATCAATCGCTTTCCGACAATTGGGAAACCATCATGAGCGACATCGAAACCATTCAGACAGAGGGCATCGAAGCCGTACGCGTGGTGAAACAAGCCTATAAAATAGTAAAGAGTGGCAATGAAGAAGTAGAGGTACCCGATGGACTCAAAGGGCGTATTCTTCCGTTCGGACTGGTACAACACATCAAATTCCGGGCAGAGCTGGATGCCATCAGTAACAAACAGGCACGCGTAGAAGAAATCATCTCCTCCCTTGACGAACTGCGCGACAGCCTCACCGAAGAAGAAGCAGAAAAATACCTGGATGAAAATGACAACACAAAATTCAATAAAAAAGCCATCACAGCCGGAGCCAAAGCAAAGGGAGACGATGTAGAGCCGGAGACCCAGGCCAAACTAAAAGAGATAGTAGGCTTATGGGACAAACAAACCAAATTAAACAAAGAAATCAAAGCAGACAAGATAACATTAGAACAACTCACCATAGAGGCCATTGAGAACCTAAGCGACGAAGAGGTTGAACTATTCCTTCATAAAAAATGGATTGACCCGGTATGCGAAGGCATCAACGGCACCTTATCCGGTGTACTTACAACCCTCGAAAAACGAGTTGTTGTATTGAAAGCAAAATATGCAGTATCCTATAATGAGATTAATCGCAATATTGCGGATGCTCAGAATGAGTTATCGGAACTGATTGCCCAGTTGACAGGCGATGAGTTTGCGATAAAGGGATTGCAGGAGTTTCAGAATTATTTAAAGGATTAAAATGTATGCTTGAACCAAAGATTAGATTTATTGGATTTGAAGGTGCGTGGAATACTTTCAAACTAAACAATATTATGACTTTTAATAAAGGACGAGGATATTTCAAATCTGATTTATGTGATGTAGGCCACCCCATCATTTTGTATGGTAGGATGTATACAAACTACCAATTTATTATAGATGACATAGATATATTTGTAAACAGGAAAGATAACTCCGTCCTTTCAAAAGGAGGAGAAATTCTTATCCCTGCTTCAGGTGAGACTCCAGACGACATAGCATGTGCATCTGTAGTTAAACAGAAAGGAATAATATTAGGGGGTGACTTAAATATACTTACATTAGATGATTGTTTTTCTTCTCCGTTTGCTGCATTGTCATTAACATACGGAAGTTCACATCAAGAGTTAGTAAAGGGTGCACAGGGCAAAAGTATCGTTCATTTACATAACTCAGCAATTGCAAAAGCTTCTATTACATTTCCATCTACTCTCCCTGAACAGCAACAAATAGCCTCCTATTTTAAATCATTAGATAGCCTTATCCAGGAGACTACCAAGAAAATTTCCTCACTCAAGCAATTAAAATCTGCATCTCTTCAATCTATGTTTCCACAAGCAGGCGAAACGAAGCCGCGCGTCAGATTCAAAGGATTTGAGGGAGAATGGGTAAAAAAGAAATTAAGTGATTGCTTAGAGGTTTCTAAGGATAGAAATTTAGATGGTATTTATGGACGTAATGATGTTCTTTCTGTTTCTGACGATTTTGGAGTAATGAATCAAATAGAGTTGTTAGGAAGAAGTTATGCTGGTAAATCTGTATCTAATTATGGAGTTTTGAGAACAGGTGAAATTGTGTACACAAAGTCTCCTTTAAAATCAAAGCCATTCGGTATAATTAAGCAGAATATGAATAAAACAGGTATAGTGTCAGTTTTATATGCAATATATAAGGTAAAAGAAGGAACAGCAGCCGAATATATACATTACTATTTTGACCCTGAATGGAGGTTAAATGCATATATACGTCCGCTTGTAAATAAAGGCGCAAAAAACACGATGAATATTAGTGATGAAACGGCTCTCACTGGTTCAATATGGATTCCTGCCAGCTTAGACGAGCAGCAACAAATAGCCAATTTCTTCCGCTCCCTCGACACCCAAATCAGCTTAGAAACCCAGCGTCTTGAAAAGCTAAAGCAAATCAAGTCCGCTTGCTTAGATAAAATGTTTGTATAACCCGGTAAATCGAATCAATATATGCCCAACGATACAGCCAACACACAATACTTCGTAAAAGAAAGTGTTTTTGAACAAGCACTTATCAACCGTCTGCCCCATCACGGTTGGGAAAGCAACATAATCGAGCGACCCACCGAAGACGACCTCATAGACAACTGGGCAGCCATCCTCTATAACAACAACCGTGACATTTCCAAACTCGGCAATGCCCCGTTGACCAAAAGCGAAATGCAACAAATCATCAACCAGGTAAACAGTTGTGACAGCCCGTACGCCGTAAATAAATTCATCAACGGCGAACAAGTATGCATCAGGCGGGACAACCCGGCTGACACCCACAACTATGGCAAAGATGTATACCTCAAAATATTCGATGCCACCGAAATCAGTGCCGGACAAACCCGCTACCAAATAGCCCGGCAGCCCCGGTTCAAAGCCTCCCATCCATTAGCCGGCGACCGGCGGGGCGACGTCATGCTCCTCATCAACGGCATGCCCGTCATACACATAGAACTCAAACGCTCGCGGGTAGACGTCAGCCAGGCAACCTACCAAATCAAGCGTTACACCCACGAAGGCGTATTCAGTAGCGGCATCTTCAAAATGGTACAAATATTCGTAGCCATGACACCCGAAGAAACCCTCTATTTTGCCAACCCCGGTGCAGAAGAAAACTTCAAACCCGAATACTACTTCCATTGGGCAGACTTCAACAACACCATCATAAGCGAATGGGGACGCGTAGTCGCCGACCTGCTCAGCATCCCGATGGCACACCAGCTCGTAGGCTTCTACACGATAGCCGACGATAAAGACAAATCGCTAAAAGTACTACGCAGCTACCAATATTTTGCAGTCAACAAAATAAACGACGTAACACACAAAACCAACTGGGACACCCACCAACACAGGGGCGGTTACATTTGGCACACCACCGGTTCAGGCAAAACAATGACCAGTTTTAAATCCGCACAACTGATAGCCAACTCAGGCGATGCCGAAAAAGTAGTATTCCTCATGGACCGCATCGAACTGAGCACCCAATCGCTCGACGAATACCGGGGCTTCGCAGGCGAAGAAGAAGCCGTACAAGACACCCAAAACACAGCCATCCTATTGAGCAAACTCCAAAGTACCGACAAAGACGACCGCCTTATCGTAACCTCCATCCAAAAGATGTCCAACATCAACTCCGGCCAGGGCATCTCACAGGCAGAGATTGACAGCATTGGCCGCAAACGCCTCGTATTCATCATCGACGAGTGCCACCGCAGCGTATTTGGCGAAATGCTCATCAGAATCAAAAACACCTTCCCCGCGCACTACTCTTCGGTTTCACCGGCACACCCGTATTCGATGAAAATGCCCGCCACGAAATCACGACCGGAACACTCTTCGGAGACATGCTCCACAAATACACCATTGCCAATGCCATACCCGACCGCAACGTATTAGGCTTTGATGTATACCGTGTAAATACCTACGATGACAACGAGCTACGCGAAAAAGCAGCCTTCGCCCAATTAAAAGTAAAACACATCGAAGAGATAGAAGGCGATGAAGCAAAAATGGCCATCTACAATAAATTCATACATGAAATGCAGATGCCTACCACCTACACAGAAGGCGGCGAAAAAAAACGTGGCATCGAATACTACCTACCCAGAGACATCTACCAACAGGATATTCACCATCAGGCCGTAGCAGCCGACATCGTGAATAGCCGGGAACAATTGAGCAAGAACGGCAAATTTCACGGAGTCCTGGCAACACAAAACATACCCGAAGCCATCGCCTACTACAAAATATTCAGGGACCAATATCCCTCACTCAACGTAGTAGCCCTGTTCGACAACAACATAGACAACTCCGATGGCGGCATAGTCAAAGAAGATGCCCTATTGGAAATGCTCGACGACTACAACCAAAAATACAAAACAACCTTCCCACTCTCCGCCTACGGAAAATACAAAAAAGACGTAGCAAAGCGGTTAGCCCACAAAAACCCTACATCGGCATAGAGCACGACCACGACCAGCAAATAGACCTCCTCATCGTAGTCACACAAATGCTCACAGGGTACGACTCAAAATGGGTCAACACACTCTACGTTGACAAGTTAATGACCTACGTAGACCTCATTCAATCCTTCTCGCGCACCAACCGCCTGTTCGTACCCGACAAACCCTTCGGCATCATCCGCTACTACTCATTCCCATACACCATGGAACAAAACATCCACAACGCACTGGAAGTATATGTAGACCGTCCGCTCGGAGTATTTGTAGACAAGTTAGAAAGCAACCTGGCCAACATCAACCAACGATTCCTGCACATACGCGACATCTTCCATTCACATGAAATCGCAAACTTCGAACGATTGCCCGGTACCCGTGAGGATAGAAACATGTTTGCCAAAGACTTCAGCCAAATGACCCATCTGCTCGAAGCAGCCAAGTTACAAGGATTCTTATGGGAAAAAAGCGAATATGAATTCCAGCACGGCGATACCTATACCCACGTAAAAATGGAACTCGACGAACAAACCTATCTCACACTGCTGCAACGCTATCGTGAACTGTTTGAAGGCAGGCAAACAGATGGAGGCAATGAAAATGACTTCGATTACCCCATCGACACCTATATCACCGAAACAGGAACAGGAACCATAGATGCAGAATACATCAACTCAAAGTTTGTAAAATTCATTAAGAACCTCTACACCTCCGGACCCGGAAGCGAACTCACCAAAGAGGCCCTGAAAGAATTACACAAAACCTTTGCCACCCTTTCGCAAAAAGAGCAGCGTACGGCAACAGTCATCCTGCACGACATCCAATGTGGCGACTTACACCTTTCCCCCGGTAAAACCATCTACGACTACATCACCGAATACCAACTCCGCGAACTCCATAAACAAATCATGATTCTGGCAGAAGCCACCGGCCTGAACGCAAGCCAGCTCGAACACATACTCAACAGAGGAGTCAATGAACAAACCCTGAACGAGTTCGACCAATTTGAGGACTTGAAACTGACATTGAACCAGGCAAAAACACGCGAATTCCTTAATAAGGTGGAAGGCAAAACGATTTCTGCTCGTCTCGTCATACCTAAAGCCGACCAAATCCTTAGAGAGTTCATCCTGGATGCCGGCAGCAGGGAACGAATCCTGAATGCTTACCTCAATAATGGCGAAAAGTTCACACCAGCAGACCAAACATCATCAACGCAGCAGACCGAAGAAACGGCAGACAACATACAAACGGCAGAAAGCGAACAACCTCTCAACATAGAGAAAGTCAAAAGCAAAATTGACGAAATCCTATCCATCACCCTGTCAGGTATCGCCCATACCATGCGCCCCCAAAACGAAGTCCTGAACAGCGTATTCTATGTAATAGAAAAAAAATCAGTAGATTCACTTGACAACGTAGGAATGTTCATCACACGTGCACTCACCAACCTGTATGGAAAGAAAGTCACCATTGTAGATAAATTTGTAGCATTCAACCTACTCGTAACAAAGTTCGAAGCCTACCTGAAAAAACTGTATTACCTCATGCACGGTAAGGAAATACAACCACAAAAAGAAGGCGATAATGCAACATGGAAATATGTAATCCACGCTCATACATCTCTTTGGAACCTGAAATACAGCAGCAACCCCACAAAACAACAATTACATCAATACCTACAGTTAGTAAAAGGATGGCGCAACACCAAATCCCACATCTCTCCCACAGCCTCAGAGCAGGAAGTAGACACAGCCATCAACATCATAATAACAATGTATTTCTACGCAACAGCCTCCTCCATCACAGATTTGGAAATGGCCGGACATGATGTAAACGGGAATACACCCAAATTATACACCCTCAATAACAAGGAAGAATATGCCAGCATGGTAGCAGAAACCGGGAATGTAAAAGAATTGCCGGAAGAAAAGCGCATAGAAATCCTAAAAAACGCATCATACAACTTTTAGGATACAATCCTAAAAAATCCGTATTCTCCAAACAACGTCACTGGCAATCCATCTACCGCATTGCCGCAGACTTTGGTTTTATCATAGACGGAGATTATCCCTATTTCAAAACCATCATAGACAAAATGCAGCTCAACAACCTCCCTGCACCCCTTCCCCATGAATTCCTTAACAAAACAAACACAGGAATCTACGCCCAAAATTTCGAGGATTGGACAAACACCAACCTCACCGGACGCAAACTCCAGGAATTCGAAGACCTCAAACACTGCGCAGAAACATTAAAAAAAATTGTAGAAGAAAATATACCAAAGAAGAAAAAATAAAGACAACAGGTCCGTCATACGAAAAAAAGGGGACACGCCCCAGCGGCGTATCCCCTCTTTTTCAATCATCCTCACCCACATGCGGCAGCGGGCAACGTTGGTAAGTTATATATTTCTCCGGGATGGGTTCATAAGTCACCTTCCGGACCACATCGCGCAACATCACACCCGGAGTATACACAATCCGCGGACGTTTAAACATCGACGGGTGAAACATATTCGGCAGAGGCGCCCCTTCACTGCTTG
Source organism: Tannerellaceae bacterium (assembly GCA_021203545.1). Classification (GTDB taxonomy): domain Bacteria; phylum Bacteroidota; class Bacteroidia; order Bacteroidales; family Tannerellaceae; genus UBA4116. The sequence continues at coordinate 18,291 of JAJQAZ010000074.1, forward strand.
CCATCATCCGCAGGTTGCCAATGGCACCGAGGTGAACCGAATTGCCATGCAACAACTCATTTTTAATCACCAGAATAAGCGCCTTCAATATACAACTAACGTCGGGATACGACAGCGTACTGGCCACCGACAGGGTTTCGCAAAGTTCCTGGAACTTAATCCGGTCGTTTGCACTTACTTGTCCATAAAAGAGCTTATCATCTTCCTGCGCTCCTTTGGAAAAATCTTTTCTTTCCACTAATCTATACTTTAATGCCATATTAATTTACCCCCTAACCCCCTAAAAGGGGGACTGGGGCCTCCTTTTTTTTAAATTGTTTGTTTTATACTCTATATATAAATCTTATTTAATCCCCTTTATCCAAACGCAAAGAGGACAAAACCGCAGGTTTCCCAACGACTATCCCCGCCCC
>JAJQAZ010000051.1 GCA_021203545.1 Tannerellaceae bacterium
AAGCCCTTCGGGCTTACAATCTGTAACTTTTTTTGATTTTACAATTTAGTTTTTATACAGCCTCTTGATCCGGGAACTATTTATTTTTATTACTTTTGAACCATTGATTATAACCGTTATTAAACAACTATCTTATGAAAAATGTATCTGTCACTGAAGTTTTAAAAGTTGGGATTAGTAAGAAAGAACAGGGTGTAATTACCCGTTTGAAAGCACCTGCCGGATATATAATTGATCACAGCGATCAGATTAATTATGGTGGAAATACACTGATCGGATATAAATTATACGATAAAAATGATTTAGGGGATTATTTCTATGTTGTAATTTCTCCTGAAGGAAAGGTGGTACAGCAGTACAAAGAGGAAGAAGAAATTACAATGTCTCCGGAGTTTTTCCATAGTCCGGACGGTGAGATATGGGTTAAACTTGAGCCTTATCATCCTGATAAAGACCTGGAAATACAAGCCCTTCTGTTCAACAGGGAGAATTTTGAACCCCTTAAACCCTCCCGTCCTGTTCCGGCAAAGTATATAGGGATAATCAATAATTATGCCCTCTTTTATGATGTAGACCTTTGGTCGGAAACCAAACCGGATAAACTAATCGCATTCGAATTCAAAGACGGAAAGATAAAAAAGAAATATACAACTAAAATTTCTCCACGGGATAATCACACGTTTGTTATAAACAATCAACTTCATTTAGTAGCTAACGACGAAGATGACAGACTACACAGGGTAGTAAATGAAAAAGGCAATGAAATCCGGAGCAGACGTTTCCCTACAAAGGGTCGCTGGATAAGACAGATTATAAGTATGGATTTTGAAAAAGATTCATGGATGATAACCAATAACAATGAAAATCAGATTATTTTAATCAAAGTAACTCCGGAAGGGGATGTTTCTGAAAAATTATTATGGAACCTGGATGCTGAACTAAGCCATATCTGGGCTCCCATACGGATTGCCGAAAACACATATGCTATGACTTTTAATTCAGACAAAGGAAATGGCTGGTTTACCGTACGCAACGGAGATTTACTGGAATTCTGGAGCGAAGGAGAAAAAGGCATTTATAAAAACCTGATCAACCCGGAAGAAAGTATTTCTCTACCATACGATAGTTTAATTATTGACCACCTCACTCATACAACAGAAGGCGGATATGCTATAGCCTTCTCACCCTATCCTAAAGGGGAAGAAATGATTGTATTTAACCGGAATATTTCCTGAACAGGAAGCAGAGGAGCGGTAACAGGAGGAGAAGAAACAGATCCGGTTCGGACATGGGGAACCATTCGCGGCCGAGATCCAGATCACGGTGTCCGGACATGACCTGTTTTTGCTTTTCTGCCAGCAGTTGTCTCTGAGCTTCTGTTTCTACCACGATATAAGCTGTTGCCGGAGTTAATAACCTGGAAGTAAAAGAGGCACGTAACATATCCAACCACTCTTCTTCACCCAAACGGGGATTCAACGTTTCCAGCATTCGTCTTTCCTGTATCGCCAGTGCTGACTGACGGGTTTTCGCGGTGATTTCATCTGTTTTAAAATCCGGTATAACGGACATATCTCTGTTCAGTACCAACGAGGGTAATCCATTGTCCGGTACAAAGTGCTTCCCATAGCTTTTTACATTTACTTCCGGTAGCCGAAAGTCCCGCAGACTTTCCGGTATATACCATTCCTTATCCTCTCCCTGTACTACCCGGTAAGAAGAGGTTTGGTAAGAGTCCTGCGGATTCGCGAAATTACGGAGTTGTTTATACAGGTTCTTATCCCACTCTCCAAACAAAGGGGCTGAGAAATAACCGGTTTCACGGACAAAATAAAACCGGTCGATGAATGGATACATAAACCGCAAATCATCAAAATTATGGGTAAGGACAGACTTTTCGGGTTGGTCGCTGATAACCATGATAACCGGATAATAATGGGTAGCTTCCAGGTAATTTTCTACCAATTGAGCCTCAATGGCACGTTGAAGGAAAAATCCCTGTTCCAGGGGTTTCATATGTCCGGGTAATTTTTCAAAGATAAAGATACCTGTTCATTGATACTGTATTGTTCCGTATAATAGGTGCTGTTGGCATACGTAACCTTATATTTTACGGCGGTAAAAGGAGAATTTTCCAGCACATTGCCGATATACTGTTCATATTTCCGCATGAGTTCTTCCGTTACTATTTTATCGTTTGCCGGAATATTGTTATGTTTGGATACATCCACTATAAAATGGAAATAAGGTTCAGGAGTTCCTGTTTGTAACTGTGCCTTTTCGTATGCGGAAAGATGAACAAGCCCGTCATCCTGTGATAAAAAGGCCGGTGCATATTCGTATACCGCATGCGAATCTTCTCCTAACCGGATCGTATAATCATCAATCCGGATGTCTACCGGATCTATATGTATAAATTCAATCCCCGTACGGCGTACTTCGCCCTGCTCAAAAGGAAAGACTTTAAACTCAACGGTGTTACCTCCTACATAGCGCAACAGGCCCGGGTCAAAGTGGCGTTCCCGTATGCGGTCAAAAACCCAGGTAGCAGCTTTGCGTTCCGCCAGTATACCCGGTTCCTGTACATCACCCACAAAGAGGTAATAGTCGCTGATCCAACATCCGTCCGGCAAATCCAGATAGGTTATATATTCAGTGTTCCAACGGGTATCGGAAAAGTTCTCTATGTGCAGGTCTATTTTACTGACCCAAACACCTTTTCCGGAGTCGTACTCACTGGAATGTTCCGCATTTATAATCCGGATATCTTTCTCTTTATGGGTGCGGTTAGACTCAAAAGTTAAGGAGCGGTGCAGGTCTTCGTCGGTAAAAATTCCGGACAGCAATTTTCGTTTGGCATACGAAAGGGTCATATTATCCAATACGATATAGCGGTACCAGCTACTGATATAAGGAGTGGATGAATAAATGGCATCCCTTTTCCTGGTTGACTCCGCTATTTCCAATGTTTTTTGGATGGACGCGGGTTTTAATTTGTACTCCTTCGTATAATCGGGGCTGTATACATATTCGAGACTCGAATGCAGGATTTTTTTATCGTTATACATACTTATTGTCAGCGCGACAGGCAATACAAAAAAGGCGGCAATACCCGTACCTAAAAGTAGAAAGGGGCGGAAACCTGTTTTCAACTGCTTATAATCATCTGCCAGTATTGTACCGTGAATAACAAAAAGGATGATAGGTGTAACCAGTAAAAGACCTAACCCCAACAGAGGAATTAAAGCAACCGAAATAGGAGTAAACGGCAGGAAAACAATAAAGAAGTAAAAAGTAAAAGCGAAAGTTATGCATCTGAATATATACAACACAAAACGGTCAGATAGCTTTTGGGGAGCGGGAACAGTAATAAGAATCCCGTTAACTACTGCTAAGATATAAAACCAGGGGCTATCGTAATTGCCAAATAACCCGATAACAGAGTTTAATGCCAGGCCGGCCACCGGGAAAACAATCCCGACCGGAATTTTAATCCATAATCCATAGCGTGAATGAATACTTTTCTTTTCGTAATAAACATAACACAACCGGAATATAAAAAAGAGGAAAAGACATATTCCTAAAACAAGAAACAATATGAAGATATGTTCGTTTCCGAAATAAAGATTCGACCATAAAGGTACTACCCAAACACCCAATAGATAAAAAAGGCCGGAACCATAACGATATACAACAACTGTGTCCAGAGTTTCTGTTCGTCCGGTTTCTTTGTCAATAATATGGCTGCGCATAGTAAGGAATACAAAAGGGAAGGCATAAAAAACCCGCCCGCATAGGTATTCAGATCTTCAGCATCAGCCCTTAACCAGGAAGGTATATCCCATGACCAGAGCGAATCAGTATATAGATAATAGATATACAGAAAAGCAATGGAACATAACATATTTACAGCAATGTATATCAGGTCTATATTCTCTTTTCTGACCAACCGCCGGATAGCATATGCTGTATTTCCAATGATCAATAAAAGCAATCCGGCTCCTAACTTATGCCACAGGGCTATTTCATCTGTATGCAGATAAGGCTTCAAAGCCATATAGTTGGATACACATAAAAGGGCAAATAAACAAAATGACAAAGTGTGGACTAAAAATATCCACTGGGGCTTAAGCAACTTTTTCATGGGGAACTGTTTTTTTTGTTTGAAACGATTTTTTGTAATATAAAATAAAAGAGGATCAAAAACACCAGATAAACCACGACGCCTGTAAAGGTATGAAGTGAGTGTTTATCTATCAGCATCACCAAAGGAATCCCCTCTTTTCCCGTCAATACCAGATAGCCTGTGATACGGCCTACATTGGCCAGAATCGTTAACAGGTAAGATAACAGCAAAGCGCCGGGTATAATCAGCACGATCTGAGCACTTTTTCATAAATAAAAAACCAGGATGTCATCAAAAAGGAGATCAACAAAAAGTTTCCTCCGGCACACGATCGCTCAATAATGATTTGTAAACCCTCGTACACATAGCCTGCTCCCTCTACAAACCTACCGGGCGAATTAAGGCAAAACCCTACCAGTTTACTGACCGGAAACAGTAAGAAGTCCAGCGCTTCTACCGGAACCACTCCAAACAGATACCGTAAAAGGATAAATAACGCGACACAAACCGCCAGATGGATGATCTCTTTATTCATAACAAAAGTACTTTGAATTGCAAAGCAAGTGATTTATTTTGATATACCCAAGCAATCCGCCGGATTTTATTTTATATTTCTCTGTCATACTACTCCACTTTTTAAACGAAGGAGATACCAGACGGAAGGGATTATAGATGGAAGAGGTTAATAGACGGAGGGGATCCCGATAAACCGGGATGTTCCATTTGCAATCCCCGACAATCAAGTCTTAGGATTTGTAATCCTTCTTACTAATACTATAGATGTATAAATGGGATTATAAATCAAGAGTGGTCGAAAAATTGTAAGTCCGGAGGACTTGAATGTGATTAACCGCGGGTGAAACCCGTGGCAGAAAGCGACTCTACCCTATGAACCCCGAAGCGGGTTCAACCCTTTCAGGGTTGTTATAGAAAGGATTTCTGCCTACCCCGGGTTGCACCCGGGGTTAGTCACATTCAAGCCCTTCGGGCTTACAATCTATAACTTTTCAAATTTTACAGATGACAGACACAACTACCATTTTGTAAACTTTCAATATGTCAAAATAAACCTTCGGAGAATCTTCTGTATGGCCTGGGATACAGGAGTGGTTTCAAATTTTCGATTCTCACGAAGTTAAGAAAATACAGTCTGACAGCATTTATTTAAAAGAAACAGATATTTGCCAGGTAATTTTTATTTGCTCCCTGGCACTTTTAAAAGAGTGTAAGTAAAAAAGAAGGATCACCGGAAAAACGTTACTTCCGTTTCATTCAAAAAAAATGATCAACCAGATGAAAAATGAGGTAAAAACAGCCGGAATCAGCCTTAAATGACCACTGATTTCCGCCTTTATTTTTCTCTTTACTCCGGTTACACGTAACGGTTGTCCCGGTTACGTGTAACGGATGCTCCGGCTTCCCCGTAGACGGGTAACCCGTTACGTGTAACCGGAGTGTCGCTTAGGCGTAACCGGGGCAACCAGTACGGTGTGTATTTTTTTGAGGAGTTCTGAATGCTACAGGTAAGATATCCTGTACTGTTTTTATTTTCTGATATTTTGTAACAAAAAGCAAAAGAACAATCTTTTTACATATCAAAATATCAATTTAAGCAAATTGAATACCGGACTATCCCGTTTATATTTCCCTTACTAGACGGAGGGGATTTGCAATCCCCGACAATTGAGTTTTGGGATTTGTAACCCTTTTTGCTACTACTATAGGATGTATAAATGGGATTATAAATCCCTGGACTCAAAAGTAAGATACTTTATTCAAGCTTTTCCAACATTGTAAAATACTCGCTTCCTTCGTCGCCGATAGAGGCTACAAAATATTTATCCCATTTATATTTAAAAGTAAGAGGTTCTATATTATTCCCCGATAAAAATGCATGCAACAAATCAGTATAATCCAGTATTCCCCAATACAAGTTGGTTGAAGTGGCATTATCATCTGTCCAAAAAGTTGTGACTTCTATATTATTTTCGGAAATAACAAATGTATACTCTACTTCCACTAACACACGTGTATATGACTCTTTCAAAACAGCAGTAAAATACGTTCCATACCAATGGTCGGGTAGAGATTGTTGCTTTTCTTCTGTTCTTAAAAAGATGCGTTTATTTGATTGATATTTTTTTCCTTCAAATTCAACAAAACATTTAATATCAATACAATCATCATTAACCCAATATATATTCTCTATTTTTATTAACTCACTCTTAAAGAAATAAGTTAATTCCGGATCATTGCCCTTTTTATCATATACATAATAGGTTATTTCATGCTGCCCTTCGAATTCATGTTCATGTAGCACAAGCATACGTGTGCCTGCTTCATTAAAAAAAGGAAGACCGGGTAAAAGAGTTAATGTTCCATCTCGTTTATCAACTAACAAACAATAAGAATCTGTATCAAAAAAAGTAGCACGAACCAGATACTTTTGCATAGTAGTGAGATAACCAATATAATGATAGGTTCTTACGATCTCAGAACCCGGCTCATATAACAAACTTTTAATCATTAACAGCTTTTCATTTTCCTCTGAATATCTATCATACGACAAATCCCTGAAAGTTAACGATTCTCCATTCTCAAAAGAAAGTGTAAAGGTGTCTTCTATTTTTCTATTCTGCGGGGTATCATAAAGAATATAAGGATAAGATACATTTGCTGTCGCCCGGTCAAAATAGTCATCATCTAAAATATAAACCTGTAATGCTTTAATTGCATGAGTAGTATCAATCTGCTCTCTTAAATTATAGATTCTATTACTTAAATGAAGAGCTTCCAGTATCTCTTCATCTATTTCTTCTTCCTCAATAAGGTTTACATCATTTATATACTCCTGACTTATTTCTTTTTTCGATTCCTGTTGATTTTTATTATTACAAGCGACAAATATTAAAAGGAGAATTATAAATAAACTATTTTTCATCCGGATAAAATTTGAGTTAATACTTTTATATCTCCCTGCTATATTGATCCACCAGTTTTAATAAGGTAGGAATGCGGAAATTACCGTGCATTTTTTCAACAAAGGAGGCCGCCTGCGCGGTATCTATCCCCACGGAAGCATCCGCCCACTCCTGAAAAAGTAATCCTACTGTTTTTGCATCTGCTTCCCGGTAATATACGTCTGTAACCAGTATCATCGGCGAATTACAGTGCGGCTAATAAATAAGCCCGGTCCGGGTCAATAGTTGTCTGCCCGATGTATAGTAGCCAATCCGTCAGGTCAGAGACAGGTAAAGTTACCGTATCGCCCGGCTGAATGTGTTTAAAATAGTAAGGTTCCTGCAATAATTTGGCAGTAATAGTGCCGTCGTCAACAGACTGAACTTCAAATCAGATATGTTCCCAGTCTGTTCCGGCTTCTTCCCGTAACTCTTCGTCTACCGGTATAGTCATTTTCACAATAGAACTGCTTTTTTCCAACTGCAACCCTTTTTTCAGATAAGAGATTCGTTCGCGGGCCAATGCGCTCATTCGTGCAGTTTCGTCAGAAGAGTACATAATCAACAGATTTTCATAATCTTCTTCCGGTATAATTGTTACGGGACTATATTTTTTATTCTCATAATCTTCCTGCGAAAGATAGAGGTAAACAATCCCTGTTTTGCCATTATGATCGTCGTTATCACGGTCTTTACGTCCGCCGGGGATATTTTCAGGATACGAATCTATGACCTCTTCCCAATTGACCCAGGTAGTAATAACCGGACCATTTTGCTGTGTTTGCGCAAGAAACAAACATTCTCCTTCCTCTACCAGGGCACGGTCTGAAACCGAACGGCGTGCCATTCCGTTCAGCAAATTATAATGGTTGTTGCTGTTTTTTATAGTAGAGTCCAGAATTTCGAGTTCAGAAAATCCACAACGGTTCAGGCCGTGTGTATGAAACCATACCTGAACATCTTCCTCTTTTATATTTTTATTTTCATCGCTGCCCCGTACCCCATGCACACTATACAGATAATCCGGCGAAGGAGGTACGGTTGATTCCGCTGCCAGCTTCACCCACATAGGTGAGTACACAGTAAAAGCACTATAATCGGCAATAGCAATATTTTCAGGATAAATGGTTTCCAGGACTTTTAGTTGTAAATGGAAAGATTTTAAAGGATCCGACCCATAATACATATTTACATACAATGCTGTATCCGCCCCTTCCAGGAGTTTTTTATTTTCTTCATTCAGATGATGACTGATGCGGAACATTTCGCTCATTTGAAATTGATTGTAATCAAACTGAAATTCATAGATTTCCCCTTCGTAACAAACAGTAGCAACAGGGCAATCGTTCTCCTCATCGTATCCCAGTTTTTCAAGATTAAATAAGGTAGCCTGTTTCAACCGATCCATTACTGCCTGGGAAGTATAACTATCTTCCGGTGCATTACCGGGAATAACAGCAGCCATACAGGAGATTGTTTTATCAGGATCAGGCACATTTACAGGTTCTAAACGGTTATTTGTTGTATTTTCCATATACTTATAGATGAATTAAAAATATTTTTCCGGCAAGTTAATAAATATTCGGATGTCTCAAAACCAACATAATATATCTTTCGTGAGTTTTTCTTATTTTTGTGCCCTTTGTGAAATAATTAGTAAGAAATTGATGTACAACAAATGAAAAAGATCCTATTTATCACGGCCCTGCTTTTATCCGTATGTTTTGTGAAGGCTCAGAATGTCCAGATGCACTACGACTTCGGACGTTCTTTATATGACAAAGATTTGGGGAGCCGTCCGCTCATTACCACTACTGTAGAGATGTTTAAACCGGATAAATGGGGTAGTACCTATTTTTTCATAGATATGGATTATAAAAACGATGGGATTGCATCGGCTTACTGGGAAATCTCGCGCGAATTGAGGTTCTGGGAACCTCCTTTTTCTGTGCATGTAGAATATAACGGAGGAGTGTTGAATGTGGCTTCTTTAAAAAATGCGTACCTGTTTGGGGGAACTTATAGTTATAACAGCAAAGATTACAGCAAAGGGTTTACATTTACTCCGATGTACAAATATATCCAGAAGTATAATACACCACACAATTATCAATTAACAGCCACCTGGTATCTGCATTTCGCGAAAAACGGCCTTTGTACCTTCAGTGGATTTGCCGACTGGTGGCGTGAAAAAAAATGCATACGGAAACCATATTTTCCTTAGTGAACCGCAATTCTGGGTAAACCTGAACAAACTAAAAGGTGTGGATGACAGTTTTAAGTTAAGTTTGGGTGGTGAAATCGAATTAAGCAACAATTTCGGAGGCCGTGACGGCTTTTATTGCATCCCGACACTGGCAATTAAATGGACATTTAATTAATAAACAGGTATATGTTAAAGAAATTACTGGGGTTCGATGCCTCTAAAATGAATCTGAAGACCGAGTTTATTGCCGGCCTTACCACATTCCTGACGATGAGTTATATCCTTGCCGTGAATCCTGACATCCTCAGTGAAGCAGGTATGGATAAAGGCTCCGTATTTACAGCAACAGCCCTCTCGTCGGCAATTGCAACCATTTTACTGGCATTTATGGCCAAACTGCCTTTTGCACAAGCCCCTAGTATGGGGATTAATGCGTTTTTCGCATTTACGCTGGTACAGGCTATGGGCTATACCTGGCAGGCAGCACTGGCAGCTGTATTTGTAGAAGGTATTGTTTTTATTCTGCTGACGGTTTTCAACGTGCGCGAAAAAATTGTAGATAGTATCCCACTAAACCTGCGTTACTCCATTTCGGTAGGTATTGGTATGTTTATCGCATTCATCGGATTGAAAAATTCAGGGATTATTGTAGCTAATCCGGCTACTTTTGTGGCATTGGGTCCGTTTACAAAAGTATCTTTATTGGCTATCTTCGGTATTATTATCAGTGCGGCCATGATGTGGAAACGTATTAAAGGAGCCCTGTTTTATGGTATTATGATTTGTACCGTTATCGGAGTTATTATAGGAATTACCGACCTACCGGCCGGTTTCTCGCCGGTATCTATGCCCCAATCCATAGCTCCTACGTTTCTTAAATTCGATTTTAAGGCACTACTCAACATGGATATGTTAATTATCATTTTGGTATTGGTATTTATGGACATATTCAATACGATCGGTACATTGGTCGGAGCAGCAGCCCAGGGTGGGATGATGGATAAGAACGGAAATGTGCTTCATATGAAACAGGCTTTAATGGCGGATGCAATCGGAACTACTGTGGGTGCAGCTTTCGGAACTTCAACTGTGACTACGTATGTAGAGAGTACAGCCGGTATTGCAGAAGGGGGACGATCCGGTGTAACAGCTCTTGTAACCGGTATATTCTTTTTGCTGGCACTCTTTTTCTCTCCTTTGTTTCTGTTGGTACCGGGCGCGGCTACAACAGGGGCACTGGTTATAGTAGGAGTATTGATGATACAGGCCGTTAAAGATATAAACTTCCGGGATATGTCCGAAGCCTTACCGGCCTTTATCACTATACTGGGAATGGTACTGACCTACTCTATTGCAGAAGGTATCGCACTGGGCCTGATCAGTTATACATTTATCAAAGTGTTCACCGGACAATACCGGAAAGTATCGATAGCCCTCTATATCCTTACGGCACTATTTATACTAAGATACGTATCAGATAGTTTATTTTAAAGAAGATAACAGTTCTGCGATCCCATGTCAGGCACTAATATTTATATATTTTTTTAGATTAATCCCGAGGGGATTACAAATAAGCACATATATGTATAAACGTTAGTGTCTGGCTCGGGAATTTGGTCATTCTCTTTGTTTATTTTTATCCAAAATCTTTTTTTTATTCCGTTTTTCTTTAAATAAAAGTAATCTTTATTATACTTTTGTAGGTCGCAACGGTTAAAATTACATCAGATTAGGGGGATGATAAAGATATTCTTCACAGAACAGGTCAAAATACTCGATCGATACACGATCACCAACGAGCCAATTCTTCCGGTTGATCTGGTAGAAAGAGCAGCTACCATGTTTGTTCATGAATTCTGCCGTCGTTATTCCAAACAGAAACGGATTATTGTATTTGCCGGACAAGGTAATAACGGTGCGGATGCACTAGCTATTGCACGCCTGTTGAAAGAGGAATCCTATAAAGTAGAGACCTATTTGTTAAATCCCTCTGAACATCTCTCTACCGAGTGCCATATCAACAAAGACCGGCTGATGGATTTGCCGCATCCCAATCTGACAGAAGTGATAGCAGATTTTACTCCTCCCATGTTAACCGCTCAGGATGTTGTGATCGACGGGCTGTTTGGTTCCGGGCTTAACCGTCCGTTAACCGGAGGATTCGCAGCTGTAGTCAATTATATTAACCAGTCGGAAGCAACAATCGTTTCCATAGATATCCCTTCCGGATTGTTTGGAGAAGATAACCGTTCCAACGATCCGGATGCGATTATCAAAGCAGATGTTACCCTAACATTCGGCTTTCCCAAGCTATCTTTCCTCCTTGCCGAAAATGACATGTATGTAGGAGAATGGAAAGTACTGGATATTGGTATACATCCCGATGTTATTGAAAATACTCCTACCCCTTATTCGCTTATTACGGAAGAAGATGTAAATAGACTGATTCCTCCAAGGGGCAAATTCTCGCACAAAGGAACATTTGGCCATGCACTGCTTATAGCCGGTAGCCGTGGTAAAATGGGTGCTGCCCTGTTGGCATCCAAAGCATGTTTGCGAAGCGGTGCCGGATTGCTGACTACCCATGTTCCTAAATGTGGAGAACTAATATTCCAGACTGCATTTCCTGAATGTATGCTTAGTTTCGATAAGCATGAGGAATTCTTTACCATGGTACCGGAATTAAGGGGATACGATGCGATCGGTGTGGGTCCGGGTTTAGGTAAACGCCTGGAATCGTCAAACGGGTTGGATTATTTGCTTCAATACGCATTAAAACCTCTTGTGATTGACGCGGACGCATTAAACCTGATCGCGGCCAACCTGGATTTGTTTAATAAAATACCCAAACGCAGTATCCTGACTCCTCACCCCAAAGAGTTTGACCGTCTGGCCGGCAAAAGTAATTCAGGATACGAGCGGTTAATGAAAGCCAAAAGTTTTGCCGAACAAAACAAATTCTATGTTGTACTGAAAGGTGCCTATACAGCGATCTGTACTCCCGAAGGAACTGTTCACTTTAACCCAACCGGCAATCCGGGAATGGGTACAGGTGGAAGTGGCGATGTGCTGACCGGTATTATTCTGGGGCTGCTGGCACAGGGATATAATCCGGAAGCGGCATGTATTACCGGAGTATTCCTGCATGGAACGGCGGGCGATCTGGCCTCGGTATATCACTCGCAGGAAAGCATGATTGCCGGAGATATTACAGAGATGTTAGGCAAAGCCTTTAAACAGGTTAAATAAATAATTACAGGTTTCTTTTCATTGCAACTTTAAAATAAAACCTATCGATTATTATACAGCAGGTTACTTTGTATCAGTATCCTGAAAAGTTTTACATCAAAGAACTCCTTTTGGGTTGGTAACTAATAAAATATTGTTTAGTTTCGTAGAATAGTTCATTAGAGGATAAATGCAATTTGAGATATGAAACATCTACTGATTATAACATCTCTGCTACTTTCCGGGACAATTATGGCCCAAACCAAAGTCATCAAGCAGACCGCCGTGAAAAGCAATAACTACGGAATAACTTATTCGTTGCCTAAAACGGCCCTGGCAATCAAAGCTGAAGTGACCAAAGTAACGTGCGAAGCAGGCCCTTACTATAAATATGCGGAAAAGTATCTGGGTGTAAAAGATGCCGTAACAGAAAACAAAGTATATTATGAGTTAGGAAAAGTAACCTTAACCAATAAGGGTATTCCTGATCCTGACCAGACCTATATGGTAGAATTTAAAGCCGGAACGGTTGCACCCTACGTTTATCTGACGGAAGAAGGACTGCTTTGCAGTATCAATGCAGAATATGAACCGGAGGAAGAAGTAACTCCACGCAATAAACAAAAAACAGAAGAACAAAGCCCTATACTTCCAACCTCTATCTATTCGGAGGAGTTATTAATGGCCGGTTCTACCAACAAAGAAGCAGAAATAGCTGCCAAACAGATTTACCGGATACGCGAAAGCCGTCTGAACATCCTGACCGGCGAAGCGGATAATCTACCTCCTGACGGAGAAGCCATGCGCCTGGTAATTGAGCAACTGGAAGCCCAGGAAAAAGCACTCACCGATCTTTTTACCGGTTCGATAACCCGCGAAACCACCTATCAGGATTTCGAAGTGATTCCTTACGACAACATTGAAAGGGATGTATTGTTCCGTTTCTCAAACCGGTTGGGTATTTTAGATCCGGACGATCTGGGAGGTGTTCCGGTTTATATCAACCTGAAAGCAACCGAACGGGTATCTATGGCAGACAGCAAAGAGATAGAGAAAAAACAAAAAGCCCTGAAAGGAGTGGTTTATAACCTTCCGGGAAAAGCAAACGTAGAGATATCCATGAATAAAAACACGCTTTTCAAAGGAGAAGTACAGGTTGTACAATTCGGCAGCCGTGAAGGGCTCGCACCCGTAATGTTCGAAGACAAAAAAGCTCCGGTGAAAGTATTTTTCTATCCTGAAACAGGAGCATTGAAACAGGTAATTCAATAAATTTAATCTATAAAACAACGAACACATGTTTAAAAATCACCCTAAAGGTTTAATTGGAGCAGCCCTCTCTAACATGGGAGAACGTTTTGGTTTCTATATCATGATGGCTATTCTTACACTATTCATCTCTTCTAAGTTTGGCCTTTCAGAAACGACAACAGGTTACATCTATTCTGCATTCTATGCCTCTATTTATCTGCTTGCGTTAGTGGGTGGATTGCTTGCCGACAAAACCAAAAACTACAAAGGTACGATCCTTACCGGTATCGTTTTAATGGCTGTTGGCTATTTAATTATTGCCATACCCACCCCAACTCCCGTTCCTAATATGGGATTATACCTCACTCTTACCTGTCTTGGGCTTTTGGTTATTGCTTTTGGTAATGGATTATTCAAAGGAAATCTTCAGGCATTAGTCGGCCAGATGTACGACAATCCTAAATATACAGACAGAAGAGACGCCGGATTCCAGATATTCTATATGTTCATCAACATTGGTGGTTTTTTCGCTCCTTTCATCGCGATTGGTGTTAGAAACTGGTGGTTGAAAATACATAATTTCGACTATAATGCATCCCTTCCGGAATTATGTCATCAATTTATTGGCGAAGGTTCTGCCATGCCGCCGGAATCGGTTGCACGTTTAACCGAATATGCAAATGCCGCTATGCTTGACGATTCTCCGGTCAACGATTTATTAGCATTTTCAAACAATTATCTAAACGTATTTAATGTTGGGTTCCAATATGCATTCGGAGCTGCGATTATCGCTATGTTGATCTCTCTTGTTATTTTTATCACCAACAAAAAAACGTTCCCGGACCCGGCATTGAAAGTTACATCTAATGATAATGCGGCAACAATTACAAAAGAAGAGATCAAAATGAGTGCCCAGGAAATCAGACAACGTATATACGCACTGTTTGCAGTGTTTGGTGTTGTTATCTTCTTCTGGTTATCATTCCACCAAAATGGTTATTCCCTTACTTATTTTGCCAGAGACTACGTTAATCTGGATGTTATCAATATCAATTTAGGTTTTACGAGCATCAAGGGAGCCGAAATATTTCAAAGTGTGAATCCGTTCTTCGTTGTAACTTTAACTCCGCTGATCATGTGGATATTCGGTTCATTGAAAAGCAGAGGAAAAGAACCTTCCACACCTATGAAAATTGCGCTGGGTATGGGTATTGCCTCTCTTGCTTATATCTTCCTGATGGTATTTTCATTTGCTCTGCCGGCAAAAGAATCTCTGGCATCTATGAGTGTTGCGGAAATTGATGCGATACGTGTTACTCCCTGGGTTATGGTTGGACTTTATTTCATCCTGACCGTAGCTGAATTATTTATTTCTCCACTGGGTCTGTCATTTGTTTCAAAAGTCGCCCCTCCTCACTTGCAGGGTATTATGCAGGGATGCTGGCTGGCAGCAACAGCGATTGGAAATTCTATCTTATTTATCGGTGGTATCCTATATACAAGCGTTCCACTGTGGGCCTGCTGGTTAGTATTCGTCGGAGCAACCGCAGCTTCCATGCTTGTAATGCTTAGCATGGTAAAATGGCTGGAAAGAGTAGCTAAATAATCCATAAGATTAAAATACGTCATACAGTGGGCTGTTTCTGAAACGAGACAGCCCACTGCTGTTTTATAACATTATATACAGTATAAATCAAAGATTATCATTATTTTCGCCTATACCTTAGGTAACTTTAAACTTAATCCTTTAAAACACGCAACAGCATGAATAGAAGAAACTTTTTAACAGCATCAACCCTTGCAGCCGGTTCATTACTTGTAAACCCTAATCCTATCCGGAGTATGGAAATGCCGGAATCACCCTCCCGGAAAACAGGAAAAATGAAAGTCGCTTTGATTGGTACCGGTTCCAGAGGAGTCGGCATGTGGGGTATTGATATTTTAAAGAATTACCCGGATCAGATTGAATATGTAGGATTGTGCGACAGTAACGAAGGACGGCTTAATACTGCCAAACAGATGATGAAAGTTTCCTGTCCGGTGTTCACCGGCTTTGAGCAGATGATGAAAGAAACCAAACCGGATGTATTGATCGTATGTACTCCGGACCAGACACATCATGATTTTATTATCAGGGCCATGGAATTAGGTGCGGATGTTATCACTGAAAAACCGATGACTATTGATGAAAAGAAAATCCAGGCAATCATTGATGCGGAAAAACGTACAGGCAGGAAATGCCGGGTAACATTCAATTACCGTTATTCACCGCATCGCCAGAAAATGTGGGAACTTTTACAAGCCAATGAGATCGGCGAACTTACTTCTATCGACTTCCATTGGTACCTGGATACATCCCATGGTTCGGACTATTTCAGACGCTGGCACCGGTTAATAGAAAACAGCGGTTCTCTGTGGCTCCACAAAGCAACTCACCACTTCGACCTGTTGAATTGGTGGATAGGTAGTGACCCGGAATCGGTATATGCCCTGGGAGAATTGAACTTCTACGGAAAGAACGGAAAATTCCGTGCGGAGAACTGCAGAAGCTGCCCTTATACCAAACAATGTACTACTATTGGGATGTAACCCGGAACAATTATTACAA
This sequence comes from Tannerellaceae bacterium, assembly GCA_021203545.1. Taxonomy (GTDB): domain Bacteria; phylum Bacteroidota; class Bacteroidia; order Bacteroidales; family Tannerellaceae; genus UBA4116. The sequence continues at coordinate 16,380 of JAJQAZ010000051.1, forward strand.
ACAATTATATGTAGATAACGAACAATATGACGGATACCTCCGCGACGGATGTGTATTCAAAGAAGATATCAACATCTATGACAAAATTGCGGCAACGATCCGGTATATGAACGGTGTACAGGTGTCGTATTCGCTTACTACCTATTCGCCTTATGAGGGTTACCGGATTGCCTTTAATGGTACTGAAGGACGTATGGAGGCCTGGATACAGGAGTCTAAGCCGGTTAGTGATGTGAATTATGACGAGATTGTTCTATTTAAAAACTTCTCCCGCCGGCAATATATCCAAATCCCATTCGGAACATCCGGACACGGAGGAGGCGATAAACTATTACAGGATCAGATATTCATTCCCGGCACCCCCGATCCTTACCAACAATGCGCCGGTGTTCGCGACGGAGCCCTCTCCTGTCTGGTAGGTATTGCCGCCCGTCAAAGTATCCAGTCCGGATTACCCGTTAAAATAGAAGGAATGACAACACTCAAACCGGAAGTAATAAAGAAATACGAACGGATTTTGTAAGTTCTATGCTTTAAAGTATAAGGACAGGACAACGCAGATTATATATAAACAGATATTTGACCCTATTTTATAATTCTGGACGGAAGGGATATGCTATCCCCGACCTATGAGCCGTCAGATTTGTAATCTGTTTCTTACTATTTATTTCCTTTATTTTCTAATTAAGAGAATTACAAATTCTTTGACAAGAAACGTCAGGAGTGCAAATCCCGACGTTCCAGAAACAGGATAATTATTCCTTTTTTGTCGTAGTTCAAACAATTAATTTACTTTTCATAGTTGCGTCAGAATAATATTCTACTTTCACATTAATTAATTCCCTTTTTAATAATATCGCAATATTTTCTCCTTCAATATCTAACTTTTCAACTTCAGTTGTGTTTGAATATCCATCATAAAACTCTTTCTGATATTTTTCTAACCAAAGAGTAAATTTCACAAACAATTCAGAACTAATTGGAAGAGTTTTAAGCTCTATCTGCTTACCCTCATACTTATCCCTTATACCTGTTCCCTGTGAATACCCATCAACAATTAAATATTTCATATTTTTATTTTTTATTAGGTCTAAAAAATCTATGATCTATTATTCCTTTTTTATTTCTACCAATCTCAAAAACACTATTTCTCCCATTCATACTACCTTTAACCTGATACATATAATATCCTCCTCCTTTATGAACATCTGGACGGAGAGGATATGCTATCCCCGAGCTATGAGACTCCGGATTCCCAATCCGTTTCTTATCTATTTAATTACTTTTATACTCTAATTAAAAGAATTACAAATTCTTTGACAAGAAACGTCGGGAGTGCAACTCCCGACGATCCAAAGGAGTGCAAACCCCAACGTTCCAGAATGATTATTATTCATCAACTTCTATACCATCCAAATTTTCTTTCATTCTTTGATTAAAAATTTCATTTGTTGAAGTTATTTCCCAGTAACTGGTATCAACAAGTTCGATATAAAATTCAACTTTATTTTTAAGTTCTTTCTCTTCTATATTTCCCTGACTATTCAAGGGTATATCCAAACTATCTTCTTGTTTATCTCCAATCAATAGTAAATCATATGCCTGGAAAAAGCTTTTAGATAGTTTTATTAACTTATTCGCTTTTATTAAATATCCATTTGGTGAATTCTCAACAGCTTCAGAGAACTCCTCCATATCTTTGAATCCTCCCGAGAGAAGTAATTCCTCTATCTTAAAATTTACACCTTCTATCCAAACTAATTTCCATTTATAGATTTCTATATCTGGAATTTGGTTAACTATATCGTCAAAATTAACAGACAATACAGATTCTTGATTTCCATACAATTTTATCATATTATGTTTTATTTTAATGGTGTTGCTTTATCTCTTTGTCTTGTGCCTCCTGTTGGATTATCTTTATATATATGTATGAGGATTAGTGTGATCTGATCTTTTATGATCTGTAAAATCAATATCTCTTATCTCTTTTCCTGAAGCATCAAATTCTCGAGCCTGTCTATACTTTCCTTTTCTATTTCCTAGTTGGGTATGAGCTTTACCAACAGCTTCCGGATCAGGTATTTTATTTCCATGACTATCTACTCTTAAAGGATCATT
>JAJQAZ010000130.1 GCA_021203545.1 Tannerellaceae bacterium
AAATATATATGTTCAAACAAATACTTAAATAACTTTAGTAATCATATGATACCATGTAATTATGACAAACTACCCTGTACACCGGTTGACGGAAGTCTCCGGAAAGGCTGGGATGACATTACAAAACTATGGAAGCAGCTCTTTTCGAAGAAGGAAAAGAATGTGCTGGTCTTTGAAACCTACCCGGGTGTTTACAAAGAAGAAATTGTAGCCGGATTAAATCTCTTATGTCCGGACATATTCATAGATATGGAGGATCTCTACAAAGAGGAAGAAGAAATCCGGTGTATGACTGAACGGTATATGACGGATGATGTACTGTTTGGTTATATCTCCTCTTTATCGGTGGCTGATTATCTGGATCCCGGAAAAGTAGAAAAAGCAATAGAGCGTATCCATGCCTGTACTGGAACAGTGGTTATTTACGGTACGGGTGCTGCGTTGGTTTGCCCGGAGCCTGACCTGTTGGTGTATGCGGATATGGCCCGTTGGGAAATTCAGCAGCGATTCCGTCGACACGAAGTAAAAGCACTGGGGGTAGATAACCGTCAGGACGCTGTTTCCCTGCAATACAAAAGAGGCTATTTCAATGACTGGCGGTATGTGATAAATATAAACGAACCTTGTATGAGCAAGTAGATTTTTGGGTAGATACCCATCAACCGGGTAATCCCAAAATGATTGATCGTGATACTTTCTTTGAGGGTATTAGAAAAACCGCTAACTCGCCTTTCCGTGTGGTGCCGTTTTTTGATCCGGCGCCGTGGGGCGGACAATGGATGAAAGAGGTGTGTGGACTGGATCCGGAGAAAGAAAATTATGGCTGGTGCTTTGATTGTGTACCTGAAGAGAACAGCCTGTTATTAAAGGTAGAAGGCGAATTGTTTGAAATGCCTTCTGTCAATGTGGTGTATCTGGAGTCCACACAATTGTTAGGTGAGCCGGTAGAGGCGCGTTTTGGTAAAGAATTCCCGATCCGGTTTGATTTTCTGGATACGGTAGGTGGTGGAAACCTTAGTTTGCAGGTACACCCTACTACCCAGTTTATCCGTGAGCATTTTGGTATGCAATATACACAGGATGAAAGTTATTACCTGTTAGATGCCAAAGAGGGTGCCCATGTATACATAGGTGTGAAAGAGGGAATAGATAAAGGGGCCATGATTGACGATCTCCGGAAAGCCCAGCGGGGAGAATCGGCGTTTGATGCGGATAAGTATGTGAATAAAGTACCGGCACGCAAACATGACCATTTCCTGATACCGGGCGGAACCATCCACTGTTCGGGATCGGAGGCACTGGTTTTGGAAATCAGTTCTACCCCGAACCTGTTTACTTTTAAACTGTGGGATTGGGAGCGCCTGGGACTCGACGGTAAACCACGCCCTATTAATGTGGAACGGGGTAAAGAAGTAATTAACTGGCGGAGAGATACGGAGTATGTTCATACAAATCTGATTAATTGTGTAACAGAAGTTGCCCGGGGAGACGGATGGCGTGAAGAAAGAACCGGACTGCATGAAAACGAGTTTATCAAAACCCGCCGCCACTGGTTCAGTGTTCCGGTAACTCATGATACCAATAACAGTGTAAATGTACTAAACCTGATAGAAGGCGAAGAGGCGATTATGGAAAGTCCTGACAATGCTTTTGAACCTTTTGTGGTACACTATGCGGAAACATTTATTATTCCGGCGGGAGTAGGGCAGTATACCATTACTCCTCATGGAGCTTCCACCGGAAAAGAATGTGCTACGATTAAAGCTTATGTACGTTTCTAAAGATCCCTGTTATGTATACCAATGATAAACGAATAGTCATGACGCTGGATGCCGGAGGTACCAATTTTGTATTTACTGCAATCCGGGGAAACCGGCAGGTTGTGGAACCTGTGACTCTTCCGGCGTGTGCAGGTGATCTGTCGCAGTGTCTGCAATCCCTCACCGAAGGGTTCCGGCAGGTACGTGAACAGTTGACGGAAGAACCGGTGGCGATCAGTTTTGCTTTTCCCGGTCCGGACGATTATAAAAACGGAATTATATGCGATCTTCCTAACTTTCCTTCTTTCCGGGGGGGGGAATTGCGTTAGGGCCTTTTCTGGAAGAACAGTTTGGACTACCTGTATATATCAACAACGATGGCAATCTGTTTGCTTACGGAGAAGCGTTGGCGGGTGTTTTACCGGAAGTGAATAAACGACTGGAAGAGGCCGGAAGTTCCAAAAGATATAAAAACCTGATTGGAGTAACGCTGGGAACCGGATTTGGTGCAGGTGTGGTGATTGATAAGATTTTGCTAACGGGCGATAATGGTGCGGGAGGAGATGTATGGATATTCCGGAATAAAAAATACCCGGATCTGATCGTGGAAGAGAGTGTAAGTATCCGCGCGGTAAAGAGAGTGTACCAGGAACTTTCAGGTGAAGATGCAACAAATCTGACTCCAAAAGATATTTACGGGATTGCGTCGGGCATATGCGAAGGCAACCGGGAGGCTGCCCGGGATAGTTTCTGGGAATTGGGTGAAATGGCCGGAAGCGCCATTGCCGGTTTGCTGACTGTTGTAGACGGGCTGGTTGTGATGGGGGGGGCGGTCTGGCAGGTGCCGCGGAATATATTCTTCCTTCGTTGATGAAGGAGATGAAAGGCACGCTTTCCACGTTTGCCGGCGACAGTTTTCCTGCTCTCCAAATGGATGTATATGATTTGACGAATGAAAATGGGTATCAGGATTTTCTGAAAGAAGAAACCATAGAAGTTCCGGTGCCGTTTACAAATAAAAAAGTGACTTACTATCCGCAGAAACGGGTAGGAGTTGCTTTAACCTCACTGGGAGCCAGCCGTGCTGTTTCGCTGGGTGCCTATGCGTTTGCCCTGGCTCAACTGGATAATAAAATAACTAATTAAAGAACTATATACCATGGGAAATACACAGCACATAACAAAAATAGCACCGGTTCTTTTTGGTTTTTACATCATGGGATTTTGTGATGTGGTAGGGATTGCCACCAGCTACATACAGGCAGACTTCCAGTTAAGTGAAACACTGGCAGGGTTTATTCCTTCTATGGTGTTTTGCTGGTTCCTGCTTTTCTCGATCCCTACAGCTTTGCTGATGTCGCGCTTTGGGCGCAAAAATATGGTGCTGGCAGGCAATGTGGTAACTATAATTGGTATGTTGATACCATTTGTTGCGTATAGTTTTACGACCTGTATGGTTGCTTTTCTGCTTTTGGGTATTGGTAATACTATTTTGCAGGTATCACTTAATCCGCTGCTTACTAATGTTGTAAAAGGGTCTGCCCTGACCAGTTCGCTCACAGCCGGGCAGGTTATTAAGGCTGTTTCTTCCTTCTGTGGGCCTTTTATCGCGGCTTTTGCTGTTGCCTGGTTTGGTAACTGGAAATATTTGTTCCCGGTATTTGCCGGCATAACGTTTATTTCTACACTTTGGCTGCTTCTGACTCCGCTCACCGAGGAGAAATCAACAGCTAAAGTAGCTACCCTGCCGGAAACATTCGGATTGTTGAAGAATAAAACAATTCTATTGTTGTTTCTGGGAATCATTTTTATTGTCGGGGTAGATGTGGGTATGAATACCGTAACTCCCAAATTATTGATGGAGCGTTGCGGAATGCCTGTGGAAAGCGCGGGATATGGTTCGAGTGTTTATTTCTTTTGCCGTACTGTCGGAGCTTTTGTAGGTGCTGTCTTACTGGCACGTATTCCGGAGATCAGATATTATCGCTTTAATATAGGGATTGCATTATTGGCTATGGCTGCTCTTTTCTTTGCATCCGACCAAGTTTCGATCCTTGTTTTGGTGGGAATTATTGGTTTTACCTGTTCCAGTATTTTCCCGATTATTTATTCGCTTGCTATGAAAACGGCTCCTGAAAAAGCCAATGAAATATCGGGTCTTATGATCACCGGAGTGTGCGGTGGTGCTGTTGTTCCTCCCCTTATGGGGCTTCTTACAGATAGGATCGGAAATCAGACCGGTTCTTTACTGGTAATCACTCTAAGTATAGGATATTTGATTTTCTGCGCCTTAAAAATTTCATCGAGGAATGTAACTTGTTAACAAATATATTCTCAACAACCAATTCAATTTAAATTTATTCTAACCATGAAGCAATCTGATTTTTTTAATGTACCGGGGTACATTAACCGGAGTTTTTGTCTTAAAAACTCCGGTTTCCGGATTCGTTTAATCACCCTGATTATGGGTTTGAGTATGCTGTTCCATACCGGATTGCATGCGCAATCCGGTATGGTAACGATCAAGGGAACCGTTACGGGTAGTGATGAAACAATTATTGGGGCTTCCGTAATGGAAAAAGGTACTCAAAACGGAACGATCACTGATTTTAACGGAGAGTTTTCACTCGAAGTCAATCCGGCTTCTACCTTAGTTATTTCCTACATCGGATTTCGGACTCAGGAAGTTGCCGTAGCAAACAAAACACTTTTTTCTATTGTGTTGCAGGAAGATTTACAAATACTTGACGAAGTGGTTGTAGTGGGTTACGGAACCCAGAAAAAGACCAGTCTGACGGGTGCTGTTTCTACTGTTTCTCTCAAAGACCTGGAAAGCAGGCCTGTGGTAAATGTGGTAGAAGCGTTGCAGGGTACTACACCGGGATTAATTATCCAACAGTCAAACTCAGCACCAGGTGCGCGCCCGAGTATTAATATCCGGGGTGTCAACACGATCAATAATACCGATCCGTTGGTATTAATAGACGGCATGGTGGGTGATATCCAGAATGTAACTCCTTCGGACATTGAAAGTATTTCCGTATTGAAAGATGCGGCTTCTACGGCTATTTATGGTTCGCGTGCGTCTAATGGTGTGATTCTGATCACCACTAAAAAGGGAAACAGCGACCGCAACGAAGTAACGTACGAATTCCAGTACGGCATACAGCAGCCAACCTTTCTTCCCAAAATGGTGGATTCGTGGATTTATGCGGAAAAAAGAAACGAGGCCCTTATTAATTCAGGCCGTCCGGCTGCTTTTACAGCCGACGACATTGCTTATTACCGGAATGGCGGGCCGAATGTGAACTGGATGGAGGAATTGTATAAAAATACTTCTCCGATGCAATCGCATACGCTTTCGCTTAGTGGTGGAAACAATAAAACCACTTATCTGGCGTCGTTGGCTTACCTTCTGTTTTTGCCCGTATCAATTATAATTATGACGAGAAGTATCTGTTCGAAGCCAATCTAAGGGATGATATGTCTTCTAAATTTGCAGCCGGAAACCGTTCGGCTATTTTCCCCTCTTTCTCTGCCGGTTGGCGGATTTCCGAAGAAAACTTTTATCAGCCGGTGCAGAATATATTACTTCGATGAAACTGAGAGGTTCCTGGGGTTTGGTAGGAAATAACCGGATTGATAATTATAAATATATGTCGGCGGTGTCTGTTAAGCCTACTTATGTATTTGGGAATAATGTGGTAAATGGTGCTCATTTCAATGCGGCTAACTCGGATATGCGTTGGGAAACAATCGGTATGTTCGATATAGGTTTGGATCTGGGATTCCTGGATAATGCGTTGAATCTTACTTTTGATTTCTTTAATAATACGACTTACGATATTCTTATGGAATTGCCTGTACCGGGATTGTATGGAGGAGGACGCCCGATCCAGAATGCCGGCAAAGTACGGAACCGGGGGTGGGAAATATCTGCCAATTACCGTTTCAATACCGGGCGGGTCAATCATTTTGTGTCCGGAAATATCTCGGATACACGTAACAAAGTATTGGATACCAAAGGGACGATCTGGATTGAAGGAAGTGATGTAAATACGATTATCCGCGAAGGCTATCCGGTAAGGGCCTATTATGCGTATCGCTGGGATGGCTATTTCCAGAATGATGCCGAAGTTGCAGCCGGGCCACATCTGGACGGTATTACTCCCAAACCGGGCGATATACGTTACCTGGATAAAAATGGCGACGGAACGATTAAGGAAGATGATGACCGTTTTGTGCTGGGCGACCGGTTCCCCCATTATACTTATGGTTTTAATTATGGCTTTAACTGGAACGGTTTTGATTTCTCTATGTTCTGGCAGGGTGTAGGCCAGCGGCGGGTATGGTTGCGGGGCGAATCGGTAGAGGCTTTCCACAATAACAACGAAGGGCCGTTGTTTGATTTCCACCTCGACCACTGGACGCCTAACAACCCGAATGCCACTTATCCCCGCCTGACGGTAGGTTCTGAATCGGCTAATAATGCTGTCAAATCCGACTTCTGGATTCAGGACGGTTCTTATCTGCGCCTGAAAAACCTACAGATTGGCTATACTTTCCCGGCGCGCTGGATGAATAAGATAGCTGTTAAAAACCTCCGCGTGTATGCCAGCGGACAAAACCTGCTTACAATAAGTAACCTGAAAGGTGGCTGGGACCCGGAAACGAGCGACGGTGGCGGACGTATCTATCCGGTGAGCAGAGTATTTTCAGTAGGTGTAAATGTTAAATTTTAAAACAGACGAAAATGAAACCAATTATATTAAAAACCGCTTTGTGCTTACTTCTGGCAGGATTCGCGGTATCCTGTGTGGAGTTGGATACGCCTCCGTATGATGGTGAGACTGACCTGACTTACTGGGAGAAACCCGGTGCTTCGCTGAATGTGTTGAATTCCTGTTATTCGAATCTGTACAGTGCGGAAGAGGTATTTTATGCCGATGCAATGACGGATAATGCCTATACCAAAGCCACAACAAATTTGCCACAGGCAATTGGCAACGGTTCTTATTCGCCGGATGATCCCTATGTAAAAAGTGTATGGGATTTCAGATACTCCGGTATCCGGTTGTGTAACCAATTGACCGAAAATATAGATAAAGAGCCGGGGTTGAGTACTGAATTGTATAACCGGTATCTGGGTGAGGTAAAGGTAATCCGGGCATTCCTTTATTTTGAATTATATTCCCGTTTTGGTGATATACCTTATTACACCCATGTGATTTCTATTGCTGAATCGCAGGAGATCCGGCGTACTCCTAAAAGTGAGATCGTGGAAAATTTGTTGGTCGAACTGAACGAGGTAATCAATAATAACTATCTGCCTTCTTCGTACAGTGGTTCGGATGTAGGCCGTATTACCCGCTGGGCAGCGATGGCCGTGAAGGCACGCATCCTGTTATTCGAATCGCGCTGGAGCGAACTCAAAGAGGTAACCGGCCGGATTGTAGCAGAAAGTCCGCACAAATTGTTCCCCGATTATGCCGGCTTGTTTGAACTGGCCAACGAAAATAACGAAGAGGTTATTCTGGGCCTTCAACAAATTTATCCGGATATAGCCAATAGCAAGCAATACGAGTTTCTGCCCCCTTCACTGGGAGGATATGCCCAGCTGGCTCCGTTGCAGGAACTGGTAGATAACTACATCACCCTGAATGGGAAAGCAATTACTGAAACAGGTAGCGGATACGATAAAAATAATCCGTTTGTAAACCGTGACCCTCGCCTGCAGGCAACCATTGCTTACACCGGAAATAGTTATACATTGGCTGACGGAAGCCGCCATGTGATTAATTGCGAACCGGGAAGCGGTGAAGACGGCTATGGCCTTTCCAATAGTTCGCCTACCGGGTATTATATTAAAAAATACTGGGATAAGGAGTACAGGGGGAATCTTCAGTCGGGACTGAATATAATACTGATCCGTTATGCCGATGTGTTACTGATGCATGCGGAGGCGTTAGCCGAGTTGGGCGAAATGAATGAGGCTGCGTGGAATAATACTATTTATTTGTTGCGTGAACGTGCCGGTTTTACAGACCCCGAAGCGTTGAAGTTTCCCGGAGCTGCCGGTATTGCAGAGGTAATACGCCGTGAGCGTAGAAGCGAACTGGCACTGGAAGGTTTACGCCTGAAAGATATTCAGCGTCTGAAAATAGGGAGTACTGTGTTGAACGGTTGGTGTCATGGGTTGTATACCGGTGAAGTGGTAGGTACCGACGACGGATATGTACGGGTTGAACAGCGTACTTTCACGGAGAATAAACATTCCCTTTGGCCTATTCCGCAGAATGATAGAAACCTGAATAGTAACCTTACACAGAACCCAAACTGGTAATGTGTGTTTAAAACGGTAAAACCATGAAAAAAATATATTTCTTATTGTTTTCTCTCCTCTTATTAGCAGGGTGTGATGAAAAATATACATTCAATGAAAACTTTACGGCGCCCGATACCTTTTCGGGTCCGGAGGCTGTAAGAATAGACCTGACCTCTGCGGAAAATGTTGTTTTCGGGTGGTCCGGCGGAGGAGCCGAGGACGGCGGTATTCTATTATATGAAGTAGTTTTTGATAAAGAGGGAGGCGATTTTTCAAATCCTATCTATACGGCCCAAAGCGATCTGGGAGCTTATCCGCAACTGACTCTTACCCATGTTACCCTGAACCGGATTGCCCGTCTGGCAGGATTAAAAACCGCACAGACAGGAAAGGTGCAATGGACTGTCAGGGCTTCCCGCGGAGGGGTGGTAAAAACAGCCACAACTTCGGCTACGCTTACATTAACCCGTCCGGATGAAGAGATTCCGGAAGAGATGTACCTGACAGGCCCGGGAACAGAAAATGGTGGCGCGGAACCTTTACCTTTCCGTATGGTCAGTGACGGTTACTTTGTTATTTATACCCAATTATCTGCCGGCGGTATTCTGCTGACAGATGCTTTGGAAGAGGGTGTAGAATATACGTTGGATGTATCGGGAATAATTGTGGAAGGGTCTGATCTCTTTACACTGGATAATTATACTCATCCGGTACGTATATCCGTCAATTTCAATACGAAACAGATTACTGTGGAAGAGATTTCTGCTATCCGGATGATCTGGGGCGTTAATTACGCGACGATAGCTAATCCGGAATATGCCGGAAATGGAATATTTAAAGCCGAAGATGTCTTGGTAACGTTTGTTCAACCGGGTGATCCGGATTGGCTTACCTGGGTAGAAGAGCGGTATTATTTCATCGCAACTGTTGACGGACAGGAAGTTTGCTGGGGCCGCCGGGATCATATTTCCGGAGAAAGGCCGTCTGATGATGAACCGCTTTCATTCTATGAAATGGAAGAGTTTGTATGGGATCAGTGGGAACATCTATGGAAAATGCATGGCGATTTGGACGGTAAACGGTGTACTGTTACCATAGATACGAATAGAGAGGGAATGATGATTCATCAGTTCTCTGATATCCGGTAGTTAATTAAATAAACAGAATAAAAAATGAAAGTAAAAAAAATAATCTGTCTGTTTTCTGCTTTGGCTCTGTTGTGGAGTTGCGAAGATGGAATAGAAAAGTTCAATCCGGATCAGGGAGGTAATAAACCTGATCCGGAGGAACCGGAAGAAGAAACTGTTTATCACGAAAGGGCCAAAGAGGTATTTGATCTTATACAGACGTATTACCTGGATAAGGCAACTGGGTTGTTGCGCGAAAATTATCCTGTGCAACCGGGCGATAATGCTTATTCTTATCTTTAGCCTTTCGACGGCTATGTGTCCGGCGCTATTTTATTGACCCAATTAGGATATGATGTACAGCTTCCGGCTATTGTGGATAACTTTGAAAAATACTGGAGGGAGAATAGTGCTGTTAGTGCAGTAGGAGGATATGGATCGTCAACCAATGGTGCAACAGGCGGAGGCGACCGTTTCTATGATGATAATTCTATTGTAGGGATCAGCCTGGTGGAAGCTTATAAAATTACCGGTGATGCGGTGTATCTGCAACGTGCCGGACGGATTGTTGATTTCCTGAAAAGCGGAATCGACAACGTACAGGGTGGTGGCCTCTGGTGGTGCGAAAATAAAAAGAATATCACAGGAGATAACGATTCGAATAAGCCCGCGTGTGCCAATGGATATGCGACTCAATTCCTGCTTTCTTATTATGAAGTATGTCCTGATGAGACTGAAAAGGCCACTGTCCTGGAAATGGCCAGGGGGTTGTATAACTGGATCAAAAATAACCTGAAAGATACAGACCATTGTTATTGGAATGATGTGAAGAACAACGGGGCGGTCAATCATACCAAGTGGACTTATAATACCGGTGTAATGGTGCAAAATGGTATTTCCCTTTACCGGATAACCAACAATCAGGCGTATCTTTCCGATGCAAAGAATTCGGCACATGGTGTATATGACTATTTTGTGAAAACCCGGAATGGGGTAACACTGGCCTATCCGGACCATGATCCGTGGTTTAGCGGCAAACTGTTGAAAGCTTATGTGGATTTATATCCTTTGTATGAGCAGGCTGCTACTTATATCCATGCGTACATTAAGTTCATAGATCATGGATATGAAAATGCCCGGACTAATCACGGATTCTTTTATGAAGACTGGACAGGTACAAACGAAGGGCGTTATACCCAATTATTGATGCAGGATGCTGTAGTAGAATCGTATGGCCTGATTGCTACATATAAAAATGAACAGGTAAAAAAATAAATACCGATGAAAAGGATATTTTATTCATTTTTGTTTTTATTAGCCATTAATCTGTTCCCCGCGAAAGCGGGGATCGCAGGAGATCTGTCGTTTTCGCTTATAAAAACAAAAGAAAACGCCTGTTCCTCTGCGGTCCCCGGTCAGGCCGGGGAACAATTGGGTGACTTATCTTATATACAAAAGGCGGAAGAGATGCTCCGGTTGGTGTGGCAAAACTACCGTGTACATGAATATGGCCTGTTTTCGGAACATTATCCAAGTAGCTACAAACCGGATTGAATTATTTTCAGGATACGACCCGTGTGGCACAGGAAACATCTTACCTGTGGCCTATGAGTGGGGTGTTCTCTTCGGTTGTGTTGCTGGCAGAGATCAAACCGGATCTCTATAAGGCGTATCTGGATTCGATGGTTACCGCTGTAGAGATGTATTACGATGATACACGTTCGCCGGCAGGTTACCAGGCTTATCCTGTACAGTTCGGAACAGTAGACCGCTATTATGATGATAACGGTTTGGTTGGAATTGATTATATCGATGCGTACCAGGTTACCGGAAATTCTCTGTATCTTGCCAAAGCACGGGAAGTAATGACTTTTATCATGAGTGGCTGGTGGGACGAATGGGACGGAGGTGTGTCGTGGCTGGAAGGACATAAAGATTAGAAACCGGCCTGTTCAAACGGTAAAGCAACTGTTTTGGCGTTAAAGTTATATGAAGCAACGAAAGAACCTTTTTACCTGGAACAAGGGATCCGGTTTTATAACTGGATGATGAAATACCTCCGGGACGATTCGCTGAATATTATCTGGAACTCGTGGCTTACGGAAAAAGGAGAGGTACAGAAACATCCTTATACGTATAATACCGGAACAATGATCCAGTCTGCCGTACGGCTATACCGGATGACGGGTGAAGAAAAATATTTGCAGGATGCGAAAGCAATGGCACAGGGCAGTTATGATTTTTATGTAAAGTATACCACGGAGGGGGTTCCTTACATCGCGGATTTGCCGTGGTTCGTGATTGTATTGTTACGTGGCTATCAGGAGTTATATGAAATAGATGGGGATTCAAAATATGTGGATGCCATTATTGACAGTGGCGACTGGGCGTGGCTGCATGCCCGGGATGATTCCGGCCTGATTTATAATGACTGGACCGGCCGTGCTGACGAAAAACAACAACCTAAATGGTTACTGGATGAATCCTGTATGATTGAATTATATATCCGTGCAGCAATGATCAAGAACAATAAATACTAATTATATGATAAAGAATGTACTTAAATTTTGTCTGGGAGCTTTTTTAATAACAGGTTGTAATACAACTAACGGACAACCTGATCTGAAGCAATATGTAAACCCTAATCTGGGAACTGTTCATAGTCGCTGGTTCTTCTACACCCCGGCTGCTGAACCTTTTGGTATGGCGAAACTGGGCGCTTCTACGAATGGTAGTTATGGAAATGAACAAGGTTGGGAGGCTATCGGATATGAGGATGGTCATACCTCCATTGAGGGGTTCCCTTGTTTTCATGAATTCCAGGTTGGCGGTGTAATGTTAATGCCTACAACCGGAGAGATTCGTACTATACCCGGTACATTGGAAAATCCGGCAGAAGGCTACCGGTCTACTTTCGATAAAAAGGATGAATATGCTACAGCCGGTTATTATTCGGTTCGTTTAAAAGATTATGATGTTAAGGCTGAACTAACCGCTACTACCCGTGTCGGTTTCCAGCGATATACTTTTCCGGCTTCCGGTCAATCCAATATTATTTTTGATATTGGTTCCCGTTTGGGAGAAAGCGGACCTATTCGTGACGCATGGGTAAAAGTTACTGATAACCATATTGTGGAAGGATATGTAATAACGGAACCTACCTATGTGGATAAATACCAGAAGGGGGCTACTGTTAATATGTATTTCTATGCTATAACAGATAAGAAAGCTGACCGTGTAGGTACCTTCATCCGCGGACAGGAAGTAAAAAACAGTACGGAACAAAAAGGAGTAGGTTCTGCTGCTGTATTGAGTTATCAAACAAAAGAGGGAGAGTAGATAGAAGTAAAGTTGGGCCTCTCTTATACATCTGTAGAGAATGCGAAGTTAAATCTGGAAACGGAAGCTGCCCATCTTGATTTTAATGCCGCTCTGAAACAGAATGCAAAAAAATGGGATGATGCCCTGGGACGTATTACTGTAAGCGGAGGAACTGAAAGTAGCCGTATTAAATTTTATACAGGCCTTTACCATGCTGTTTTAGGAAGAGGTGTCGCAAGTGATGTAAACGGAGCCTATCCTAAAAATGATGGTACAATAGGCCGGATACCAACCGGAAATGATGGTAAGCCTTTATATAATCATTATAACACGGATGCTTTCTGGGGTAGTTACTGGAATCTGACTCAACTATGGGCGATTGCTTACCCGGAGTATTATAATGATTTAATTAATAGCCAGCTTCTTATTTATAAAGATGCGGGATGGTTAGGTGATGGCATTGCTGCCAGTAAATATGTATCAGGAGTAGGAACTAATATGACAAGCATTGTTTTTGCTGCTGCCTACAATTATGGATTAAGAGGGTTTGATATTGAAGAGGCCTATCAGGCTGCATTAAAAAATGAAATAGGATACGAAAGCCGTATTGAAGGTGCCGGGAAGATGGATGTGGGGCAATTTGTAAAACTTGGATATTCTCCTTATGAAAACTCTGTATTTTATGGAAGTCATCCGGAGGGTTCCACTTTTTCAGCTTCCCATACATTGGAATATAGTTTCAGTTCATATGCTGTAGCACAGTGGGCCAAACAATTAGGAAAAGAAAAAGAATATGAGCAATTGATGTGGCTTTCTAAAGGATGGGAGAGGTTGTTTGATCCTGAAACAGAATTGATACGTCCCCGTCTCCCAAATGGCGAATTTATCGATAATTTTGATCCTTTCGAGTCCTGGCGTGGATTCCAGGAAGGAAATGCAATTCAATATACTTTCTTTGTTCCACAGGATCCCGATGCATTGATAAATAAAATCGGACAAGATAAATTTAATAACCGGTTAGATTCTATTTTCCTTGTAGCCCGTGAGAATCTGTTTGGCGGCGGGAAAGAAGTACATGCGTTTGCCGGTATAACCAGTCCTTATAATCATGGAAATCAACCCAATCTTCATATTTCCTGGTTTTTTAATTTCTCCGGGAAGCCTTATCTGACCCAGAAGTGGACCCGGGTAATTTGCAATGAGTTTTACGGAACGGATGGCGAACATGGCTATGGATTCGGTCAGGACGAAGACCAGGGACAATTAGGATCGTGGTATGTAATGGCAGCAATGGGATTGTTTGATTTGCAGGGAGGTACCAGTGCTAAACCAACCTTCCAGATTGGTAGTCCGCAGTTTGATAAGATAGAGATTCGTCGTCCGTCAGGAAACAGTTGGACCACATTTACCATAGAAACCGAAAACAATGGCCCGGATGCGTATTATATACAAGCAGCCGAATTCAACGGAAAACCTTTAAATAATAACTGGCTATACAGTCAGGATGTGTTTAAAGACGGGACGTTGCGGTTGAAAATGGGTAATACTCCCCACCTTACCTGGGGAACGGTAACTACACCACCCTACACAAAATAAAAACAAGATATAATCCTTTATTTTAGGTGCAAACATTCCCGTTTGCACCTTTTTTATGGTTGATAATTAACAGAAAGTCGATAAGATACAATAATATATCGATAAAGGATAAAATAAAAAATCAGACTGGTATTTATTTTTGTCCGGTAGATAATTATAAATAAATGTTTAATTAAAAATGATGCCTATGAAAATGACTTAGTTAGCCTTTATATAGGAGTATTCCTGAATAATCCTATTTTTCAGTAGTTTTTCTCAGATATTGAGTGAAAACCAACTCATCAAAATCTAATATTTATTTAATCCTTTAAAATTATTATGATGTTAAAAACAAAAGCCAGAGGCAAAAGTGCAACATTGAGGTCAATGTTGCTTGCACTATTCCTGTTGAATAGTGCAATAGGGTTTACACAAAATCTTACTGTGACCGGTGTTGTGTACGACAACACCGGTGAATCACTGATTGGTGTAAACGTTGTTGAAAAGGGAACTACGAATGGAATTATTACCGGTATTAATGGTGATTTTACATTGGATGTAGAAAGAGGAAAAACACTTGTATTTTCTTATATTGGTTATGAAACTCAGGAAATCGTTGTGAGCCAAAATGTTATTAACGTAACGTTACAGGACGATACACAAAGACTGGAGGAGGTTGTTGTTGTTGGGTATGGTAAAATGTCGCGTAAGGATTTGACGAGTTCAATTACCACTATTAAAGCGGACGATTTGAATAAAGGGGGTGTTTATACTTCGCCTGGCCAGATGCTTCAGGGTAAGGTTCCGGGATTATCCATTACAACAAGTAGTAATCCTACTTCTTCGCCTTCAGTTACTTTGCGTGGAGCTTCTACCTTTCGTGACGGAACCGCACAGGAACCTTATTATGTGATAGATGGTATTCCGGGAGCCTCTATTTCGCTGGTTGCACCGGATGATATTGAAAGTATTGACGTACTCAGGGATGCTTCTGCTACTGCCATTTATGGATCAAAAGCAGCGAATGGGGTAATCATCGTTACTACCAAACGGGGTAAAAAAGGTGGTACGAATGTATCTTATAACGCTTATCTGGCCATTGACCAGGTAACAAAACGGTGGGATGTGTTGAATGCCGCTCAGCATCGTAAATTGCTGGATGATAACGGTCTTGTATTGGCTTCGAGCAACTATATTAATGATACGACTGATACAAACTGGCAGGACGAAGTACAACGTACTGGTGTGTCTCATAATCATAATGTATCTGTTTCGGGTGGTTCAGAAAAAACTACTTATTCGGCCAGCCTGAACTATTTGAAGAATGAAGGAGTTATTAAAGAATCTAATCTTGATAGAACTATTGCCCGTGCAACGTTAAATACCAAAGTATTAAACGACCGTTTGGATTTAGGGTTTAACCTGAATGCAAGTATAACTAACAGTAAATATATACAGAATGGCAAAGACGGATTGAGTGTTTTGGATGCAATGACTTATTACCTGCCTGAATCACCCGTATATAATACAGACGGATCCTATTTTGAAAACCTGGATAACTCCCAGTATTATAATCCGGTTGCCCTGCTTTACCAGAATTCGGATGATGTACGCCGTAAACGTTTGCAGGGAGTTGGTACAGCCACTTTGCATGTTATTCCGGAGGGATTAACTTTATCGGCTAACTTCTCTTACCAGAGTGATACTGAGAATATCAGCCGTTATAATGATATTGAATCTACTGTAAAACGTAATGTAGGAGGTTATGCCCTTCGATATACCCGGGAAGATATCCAGAAAAACCTGGAAATATATGCCAATTATGATAAAATATTTAATAATGTTCATAAAGTAGGTCTTATGGCAGGATACTCCTGGCAGGAAGATAATACGGGCGATGGTTTCCAGAGTACCGACCAGGCATTTTCGTCGGATGCTTTGGAATATTACGGATTAGGTACCGGAAGCTATGAAGGGCGTATTGATTATGGCGATATTTCATACAAGACGTTACGTATGATATCGTTTTTCGGACGTGTAAATTATTCG
The DNA here is from genome assembly GCA_021203545.1 of Tannerellaceae bacterium. Classification (GTDB taxonomy): domain Bacteria; phylum Bacteroidota; class Bacteroidia; order Bacteroidales; family Tannerellaceae; genus UBA4116. The sequence goes on from JAJQAZ010000130.1 coordinate 16,158, forward strand.
TTTAATAGCAAATACATCTTCCAGGCAACCATTCGCCGGGACGGGTCTTCTGCGTTTGGTAAAAATAATCGCTGTGGATCGTTTCCTTCCGGTTCTTTTGCCTGGAGAATGAGTGAGGAGTCTTTTATTAAAAACCTGAATGTATTCAGTGACCTGAAGTTTCGCCTTGGTTATGGTGTAAGTGGTAACAGCCTTGGTTTTGACCCGTATACATCCAGAGTGAGCTATGGTAAATCAGGCACATTTATTAACTCAAACGGTGAAACCGTTAGTGCGATCGGAGCAACACGTAATGCCAATCCGGACCTGAAATGGGAGCGTACCTCTATGTTTAACGTAGGGTTTGACTTGGGCTTCTTTAATAACAGGTTAACAGCTACTGTAGAATACTACAATAAGAAAACAACTGATTTGATCGCGGATTACGAAGTACCTACCACTTCTTACCTGGTATCGTGGCTAACAACAAACGTGGGTGAAATCAGCAATAAAGGGGTTGAATTGCAGATCAATGCTACTCCTGTTATGTCAAAGAATTTCATGTGGGAAACCTCATTGAATCTTTCGCACAATAAGAATGAAGTAATCAGTATTTCCAATGATCAGTTTACGAAAGATTATTTTGATAAAGCCGAGTTGAATGCACCGGGACAAACCGGAGCCAGACAACAAAGAATCCAGGAAGGCAAACCATTGGGTTCGTTCTATACCTATAAATGGGCCGGTTATAATGAAAATGGCGTTTCCCAGTTTTATACCAAAGACGGAGAAGTTACTCTTACTCCTGAAATAAGTGACGATTATCGCTTCTGGACAGGTTCCGCACAACCTAAATTGAATCTGGGCTGGAACAATACGTTCAATTATAAAAATTGGTCGGCAACAGTCTTTGTGACCGGTGTATTTGGAAATAAAGTACTAAATGCCAGCCGTGCCAGCCTTAGCCGTATGGGAGCGATCACTTACAGGAATGTGCTGGCCAGCACTCTTGAAACAGAAAATGTAGGAGATTATAACTCGCATATACTATCGGACCGTTATATAGAGAAAGGGGATTATCTGCGGCTTTCAACTTTATCTGTAGGCTATACATTCAAGCGGTTTAGTAACTATATTCAGAACTTACGTGTATATGCATCATGCAACAATGTGTTTGTAATAACAGGCTATAAAGGGCTTGACCCGGAAGTGAACCTGGGTGGTACTGAGCCTGGAATCGATAACAGGGATTTTTATCCTAAAACCCGGACATTTATGTTTGGTATGAGTGTAACTTTTTAATGAAATAGTAAATAAATGGTCTTTATGAAAACTACAATAAAAAAAATAGTACCTGCATTAGGCTTTGCATGCCTTTTGAGTTGTACGGATTTGGATGTGGATATGAAATCCGAATTTACAGAAGATAATTTCCCCGTAACACAGGCTGATATGGAGGCTGTTTGCGGACCGGCTTATTCCGGATTTAAATCTGCATATGGAAGAAACTTCTGGTTGATGGTTACCACTACTACCGACAAAGCGTTGATGGTAACAAACGATAATAACTGGTACGACAGTGGTTACTACGGAGAGTTTGCCCTCCATACCTATAAAGCCGATAACTCCATGACGACCGGCTCTTTTGAAAGTTTGTACGGATGTATATTCACCTGTAACCAGATTCTGTCTATTCTGGAAAATGCTCCGGAAACAGAGTATAGAACCCAGGCAATGGCCGAGGTCAGAGCAATGAGAGCCCTCTATCATTTCTGGGCTACCGATAATTTTGGCGCTGTTCCTATCATAGACCGGTTTGGCATTGATTCTCCGGAACGCTCTCCACGTTTGGATGTTGTGGAATTTATCGAAAAAGAACTACAGGAGATTATGCCGGATTTAACTACAACAGTTAATAATACAACATACGGTAAACCCACACAGTATATGGCCAAAGCTCTTTTAGCCAAACTGTATCTTAACTGGGGTGTTTATGCAACAGCCGATGTTGCACTTTATGATCCTACTACTTCAACCAATACTCATCTGAACGATGTGGTGGCTATGTGCGACGAGATTATAAAAAGTGGTTTGTATGATCTGAGTGATGACTGGCTGGAGAAATTTAAATCCAACAATGGACCTCATATAAAGGATTTTATTTTTGCATTTCCTTATAACTGGGCATATACCGACGGAAATATTCACTCCCGTTTCTGGGGACATAAATTCTTTGAGTATACATTTGGTATGAATAAAAAACCCAGTGGGCTGTTGCGTGCTGTACCTGAATTTGTTGATAAATATAATCTGGAAGGTGATGTTCGAAATAATATCTGGCGTGGTGGTAAGCAATATTATGAAAATACTACAGAACCGTATATTGTTAATTTGTCAAACGCTACATTAGATAAATATTATAACGGACCGGATCCAAACGGAATGGTTGACTGGCATTTTGAATTGACCAAAGAATTAGTGATCCGGGGTGAAAATGCGGCAGAGATTGCCGAAAATATCCGGCAACTGAACCTTGGTAATGATGAATTAGGCTTGGCCATGGGATACCGGAATATGAAATTTTATCCTACCGTAGAAAGTACGGAATACGATCAGGATAATGATATACCTATCTTCCGTTATGCAGATATCCTGATGATGAAAGCAGAGGCAATTCTTCGTGGTGCCACAGCCACGTTGGGTGATACTCCGGAATCTCTGGTAAACCAGATCCGGGAGTGTGCAAAAGCTCCTTTTGTAGATCGTATGGATCTGGATGAATTACTCGACGAGCGTGCAAGAGAGTTTGCCGATGAATATTGGCGCCGGAATGACCTGATTCGTTTTGGTAAATATGAAGAAGACTGGGGGTTGAAAAAAAGCAGAATTAGGAACATCCAATACTGAGAAATATCGCCGTATCTTCCCGGTACCTTATTCATTCATGCAATTAAATCCCACCTGGACACAGAATCCCGGATATGGTAACAGTAATTAATTTATACTAAAACCACTAAAGAATTTTAATCCCTGACCTGATCCGGGATCACAGCGGTACTAACGGTAATCGTATAATAAACGATGCATGCCGTTAGTACTTTTGTGGTTCCGGATCATTTATCTGATGTTTTTTCTATCTTTGTAGACCCAAAAAGAGAGATCAGATAAATGCAGGAATATATTGGAATACCATTGGATGAAGGTCAGCTGGCAGAGGATGTCATGTTATTATTGCTTTTAGGGCTGTTTTTGACTTTTTCAGTGGTATTTCGTACCAATATAAACCTTTTCTATAAAATGATCAAGGATATCTGGCAGGTAAAAGAACGGCAGAACCTGTTCGAAAATATTTCCGGAAACGAGTTTTTCTATGATAATTTTATGACTTTCCAGACCTTGTTTCTTTCTGCGGTTTCTCTCTTTTCTATTGCCCGTTTGTCCGGATTCCTGACTTACACAGACCTGTCGGTGGCTGCTACGGGGTTTTTGCTGATCTTTCTTTTGGTATATCTATTATATGCCTTCAAGAAAATCAGTTACCGGGTACTGGGTTTTACTTTTGCCGGTAAAGAGAAATTCCGGCTTTGGAAAACCAATTACCATGCCATTATGCGTACATTTGGAATAACTCTTTATATACCTGTCTGTCTGATGGTTTTTATTGATAACCAATATCTCCTCCCGGTAATTTTGTTCGTGTTTTTATATTTTTTGTGTCGTTTTGTAATACTTTATAAGTCTATAGGGATATTTTTAAATAAAAAGCATGGTTTTTTCTATATAAATCTGTACCTTTGCGGCCTGGAAATACTGCTTTTGGCATTATTGTACCAGGCAAGCATTTATTTGTATAACTTTATCGAGGCTAGTGCTATATGGCATTAAATATCAAAAAATTACTGGTGTCACAACCGAAACCCGCATCTGGAAAATCTCCCTATTTCGATATTTCAGAAAAGTATGGGGTGGAAATTGACTTCAGACCGTTTATAAAAGTAGAAGGGGTAAGTGCAAAAGAATTCCGCCAGCAACGGATTTCTATATTGGATTATACCGCTATTGTTTTTACAGCACGGACAGCAATTGATCATTTTTTTCATCTGTGTGAAGAGTTAAGGGTAGCTATTCCCGAAACAATGAAGTACTTCTGTACAACCGAGGCGATTGCCGTTTATCTGCAAAAGTATACGGTATACAGAAAACGTAAAATCTTTTTTACCCAAAACGGTACAGAAGAAGAGTTGGCTGTTATCATTGGTAAACATGCCAAGGAAAAATATCTGATACCTGTTTCGGATGTACATAAAAAAGATGGACTCTTTCACCTGCTGGATGCAAAAAAGATCGATTATACGACGACTGTAATGTATCGAACAGTGAGTAACGATTTCTCGGAAGATGAGAAATTCGATTACGATATGCTCCTGTTCTTTAGTCCTTCGGGAATTGCATCTTTGATGAAGAATTTCCCGGATTTTCAACAGGAAGATATCCGGATCGGATGTTTTGGAGCCAAAACGGCTCAGGCTGTAAAAGAGGCCGGACTCCGTTTGGATGTGGAAGCTCCTTCGCCCGAAGCACCGTCCATGACAGCTGCTTTGGAACTATATCTGAAGAAAGAGCTTGCCAAAAGTAAAAAGAATGGTAAATAAGAATAGGTTTACCCTCTCCAAAGAGGAACGCCTGTCATGGAAACGCTACATTGATTTGCTTTTCGAAAAGGGGAAATCATTTGTAGCGTTTCCATTACGGGTTATTTATTTAACTATGGAAGAAGAGATGCCCGCCAGGGTCTCTATCATGATAAGTGTACCTAAGAAGAAGATGAAACGAGCAGTTAAAAGGAATCTTATCAAACGGCAAATACGCGAAACTTACCGGTTAAGTAAGCATGAACTGGTACAGCCTCTTGAAGAGAAGGGAAAATCTCTGTTAGTGGCTTTTCTCTATCTAGATAAAGAGATACACGGTTATGCGGATATGAAAAAAGCGATGAACAAAGCGCTGCGTGTTTTACGTGAGGAAGAAGCATGAGAAAGTTTTTTACAACTCTTTTTTTATTGCCGGTTTATTTTTATCGTTATTGTATTTCCCCTCTTACTCCGGCTTCCTGCAGGTATACACCTACCTGTTCAGCCTATGCTGTGGATGCATTAAAAAAACATGGCCCCCTCAAAGGTTCATGGCTTACTATTAAACGAATATCCCGTTGCCATCCCTGGGGTGGGAGTGGATATGACCCTGTTCCCTGATGTGCTGGTGCGATATCCATACTCATCAAACTGTGCCGGCTACTACCCAAACGGGAATTGTTATTTTTAACCGGATTATTTTCCCGGATATGGATTTATTGCAAATAATTCCCTCCGGGTATTACAGCGCCGGTATCCATCCCTGGTATATCCGGGATATAGATAAACAGTGGCAATTACTGGAAATGTGTATGCCGGATCCGCGTATGGTTGCCATAGGCGAGGCCGGGTTGGATAAACTGGCCGAAACAGGGTTTGCTATTCAGCAGGAAGTATTTAAAAGACAGGCTGTATTGGCAGAGGTATCCGGAAAACCGTTAATTATCCATTGTGTCAAAGCATGGGATGAATTGCTGGCTATTCGGAAAGAGATAAAACCCCGGCAGGACTGGATTATACATGGTTTCCGCGGAAACGGGATACAGGCCTCCCAACTGGTGAAAGCCGGGTTAAAACTCTCTTTTGGTCTTTATTTCTACTCCGAAGCCCTCAGCATTGCCTGGCCGGACGCACTGTTTACGGAAACCGACGAACAGGAAGAATCCATCCAAACTATCTATGATAAAATCGCTGCCGCACTTCCTGTCTCGGCTACTGAACTGGCTCTGCAGGTCCGAAAAAATGTGGCTGCCTCCTTTTGCGTGTGAATAAATGGTCGTATCTTTGCGGTTTTCAGATAGTAACGATTAAAATGATATAATTTAATTCGATGAATTTTGTAGAAGAACTTAGATGGAGAGGCATGATCCATGATATGATGCCGGGAACCGAAGAACAATTGCAAAAGGAAATGACCTCTGCTTATGTAGGAATAGATCCGACTGCGGATTCTCTTCACATCGGCCACCTGGTAAGTGTGATGATGTTGAAACATTTCCAGCGTGCCGGACACCGTCCGATCGCTTTGGTTGGGGGGGCTACCGGAATGATCGGCGACCCTTCCATGAAATCGGCCGAGCGTAACCTGCTGGACGAACCCACCCTTCGCCATAACCAGGAGAGCATCAAAAAACAATTGGCTAAATTCCTTGATTTTGATTCGGATGCGCCGAACGCAGCGAAATTAGTGAACAATTACGATTGGATGAAAGATTATCTGTTTCTTGACTTTATCCGGGATATAGGAAAACATTTAACTGTAAACTATATGATGGCGAAAGACTCCGTAAAGAAACGGTTGAGTTCGGAATCCAAAACCGGATTGTCTTTCACTGAATTTTCTTATCAACTTCTGCAAGGATACGACTATCTGTTTTTATATCAGAATGAGAATTGCTGCCTGCAAATGGGTGGTTCGGATCAATGGGGTAATATTACTACCGGTACTGAATTAATCCGCCGGAAAACGGGAGGTGAAGCCTTTGCTTTAACCTGTCCATTGATTACCAAAGCGGATGGAGGTAAGTTTGGTAAAACCGAATCCGGAAACGTATGGTTGGATCGCCGCTATACATCGCCTTATAAATTCTATCAGTTCTGGTTGAATGTAAGTGATGCGGATGCCGCTAAATATATCAAAATATTTACAGCTTTAAGCCAGGAAGAAATAGCAGCCCTGGAAGCAGAACAGGAAGCAGCCCCTCATCTTCGTGCACTACAGAAAAGACTGGCACAGGAAATTACTGTAATGGTACACTCACAGGAAGATTATGAAATGGCAGTAGAAGCCTCTACTATCCTGTTTGGTAATTCTACCTCGGAAAGCCTGCGGAAACTGGATGAAGAAACATTCTTATCTGTTTTTGAAGGAGTACCCCGGTTTGAGGTATCGCGCGAGGAATTGGCTGGTGGGATCAAAGCGATTGACCTGCTGACAGAAAAAGCTGCCGTATTTGCGTCTAAAGGAGAGATGAGAAAACTTGTACAAAGTGGTGGGGTTTCGCTGAATAAGGAAAAACTGGCCGATCAGGACACAGTGATAGATACTTCTATGTTGTTGAACGATAAGTTTTTGTTGGCTCAACGTGGAAAGAAGAATTATTTTGTATTGATCGCAAAGTAAGAAATCCTTCAGGATATTTGCAAAGTCGGATAATTTCCTTACCTTCGCATCGCTTTACGAAAGCGCAGGATTGTCTCATGGTGTAATGGTAGCACTGCAGTTTTTGGTTCTGCCTGTCAAGGTTCGAATCCTTGTGAGACAACCAATTGAAGAGGGTATATCTATTTTAGGTGTATCCTCTTTTATTTTTTGTTAATCACAATAAAACCGTTTGAACATGAATGAAGAATTAATTAAAGCAGAAGAGACAAAGTTAACCCATTCTCTGGCAGATTTATTTCAAAAACATGCAATCTCCTGTGAGTTACAAGATGATGCAGTTGTTTTCCCCGGACAACAGATCAAAGGATATTGTCAGTTACAGATTTGGAATTCCGATAAAACCCGCACTTCGTTAAGCCTGTATGTTATTCTGGAAATAGGAGTAAATAAATACATTGAGGAACCGTTTGGTGGAATGGGAGATACTCTGCAGGATGCCCTTGTGGATGCCTGGAAAAATTTTGTCCTTACTTCTTTTCATGTACTACTGGACGCATTCTTTACCAAAGAGTATAAAGACGAAGTTTTCCGCCGCGAAATAACCGTAGGCCAACAGGCTTTCGAATTGATACAGGGACCGTTAGGCCGTCGGGGAAATTTACCGGAGGGTTATTCCCACGATTGGGTAGATTCGTTTATAGACGAGATGGTTCAAACCCATAAATTTACAGATGGAATCCATTGGATACGGATTTTCTGGGGACAAAATAACGGACAGGAGTTAACCCACGAGGTCGTTATTGATAACCAGCCGGATGAAGTATTGAAAGATGGGCAGTGGAAGAAAAACCTCCCTTTAACAGAAGGTTTTTATACACTACGCCTCTTCATGATCCTGCAAAATAAAAACGATATTAACCGTCTGGCCGGAACAGTAGCCTGGATGGAAAATCAGGAAAACGACGACAAAGTAGCCTATCTGGGTAACAACGGAGTGCCTGTTTTTCTGGCGGAACGGGCAGTAACCCTGATACCTATGGCCTTTGCCCAGGTATTTCTGGAAAGAGAGTTTGGAATTGGATTCCCCGACGAAGCCATAGTCATCAACAAAGAAGAACAGGAATTTACTTATCCTTTACAGGAAGATTCCGTATATACGGATGCAATCGCTTTAGCTACCGGTATGCTGGAAAACGGAGCACACGATATGTATAAATTCAACGCGATCCTTTACCAGAGTGCCGAGTTAAATGCGATAAGCAAGGCTTTACAGGATGGTTTCGCTAAAGAGAAGTTAGGAGAGATAAAATTCCAACCCAGCAGGATTTACTGGAATGATTATTCCGGGGAGTAAGTAGTATGTGTTTGTATATTACATATACAGTGTCTTTATTATTGTTTAATGGGAGTTGGACAGTAATAAAGATTGTTTTTTTAATAGATACAGTCTATAAGTTAAATAGATTGATTCCTTCGTTTATTTTCCACTATAATTTGATCACCTATTGCATAGTAGATAATTTATTTATAAACAATAGTACTATAAAACAGCACATATTTTCTATAGAACAGTAGATAAAGAAATGTGATATAGTGTCTATGAAAAACGCGATTTTGTATTTATCTGCTTTACCTTTGGTGGTGTGTAGTGGCGGTCAGCCGGAAGAAACAAGGCCGAATGTGATTGTTATTCTGGCGGATGATTTGGGGCTGGGTGATGTGAGTGCCTATGGTTCCTCAACTATTTATACACCAAATATAGATAGGCTGGCGCATGGAGGGGTGGCTTTTACGAATGGGTATGCTACTTCGGCTACTTCGACACCCAGCCGGTATGCACTGATGACGGGGATGTATCCGTGGAAAAATAAGGAGGCGAAGATTTTGCCTGGCGATGCTCCTTTGATTATTGATGAGGAGCAGTTTACGCTTCCCGGTATGATGCAAAGTTGTGGGTATGTTACAGGTGCTATCGGTAAATGGCATTTGGGTATAGGGAGTGGCCGGGTGAACTGGAACGAGACGGTGAAACCGGGTGCGAACGAGATCGGGTTTGATTATTCGTGCCTGATCGCGGCTACGAACGACCGGGTGCCTACGGTGTATGTGGAGAATGGCGATGTGGTTGGGCTGGATCCCTCCGATCCGATTGAGGTGAGTTATGAGGAGAATTTTGAGGGTGAGCCTACTGCTATTTCTAATCCGGAAATGCTGAAAATGCACTGGGCACACGGACATAATAATTCTATTGTGAATGGGATACCGCGTATCGGGTATATGAAAGGGGGCGAAAAAGCCCGCTGGAAGGATGAAGATATGGCGGATTATTTTGTGGATAAGGTTAAAACGTTTATTACGGGCCATAAAAACAAGCCTTTCTTTTTGTATTATGGTTTGCACCAGTCGCATGTGCCCCGTGCGCCTCACGACCGTTTTGTAGGGGAGACGACTATGGGACCCCGGGGATGCGATTGTTGAGGCCGACTGGTGTGTGGGCGAGCTGTTAGCCCATTTGGAGCAGGAGGGGCTGCTGGAAAATACGCTGATTATTTTTTCGAGTGATAACGGGCCGGTGTTGAACGACGGATATAAGGACGGAGCTGCTGAACTGGTGGGCGACCATTCGCCCAGCGGTGGTTTACGTGGGGGTAAGTATAGTTTGTTTGACGGTGGAACGCATGTGCCTTTGTTTGTGTACTGGAAAGGAACGGTTCAGCCGGTTGAGTCGGACGCGTTGTTTTGCCAAATGGATCTTGTAGCTTCGCTGGGGAAGTTGTTAGATGCGGCTGTGCCGGAAGGGCTGGATAGTAAGGATTATATGAACGCGATGCTGGGGAAAGAGTTGCATGCCCGTGAGAATCTGGTTTTGGAGGCACAGGGCAGGCTGGCATACCGTACTACGGAGTGGTTTATGATTCCTCCTTACCAGGGTTCGGAACGAAACCTGACAGGGAATGAATTGGGTAATCTGGGTGAGTTTGGGCTGTTTAATGCCATATCCGACCCTGCGCAACAGTTCAATGTGGCGGCACAACATCCGGATATTCTGGAGAGGTTGCAAAAGGAGTTTTTTGCTGAAGTGAATGGTTTTTACCGCAGCGATGTGGAAGAGGAGGCATTAAAATAATTATAAAAAAATTACAACACATGAAGAGATCTGTACAACTATTATTTGTATCCGCTATTTGTATGTGTACCGGTTATCTGGCGGCACAGGAAGATACAGCTAACCTATCGAATGAAATTATGTTTGCCGACCCTACTGTATTTGTGGAGAACGGCAGGTATTACCTGACAGGTACACGCAACAGGGAGCCGCTGGGCTTCTCGGTCCTGGAATCGACAGACCTGAAAGAGTGGAAAAGTCCCCATGGCCAATCGCGGCAATTGATTCTGGAAAAAGGGCAGGGGGCTTATGGCGATAAAGGTTTCTGGGCACCTCAGTATTATAAGGAGGGAGATGTATATTATTTTACGTATACGGCGAATGAGCAGACTGTACTGGCGTATGCCAATTCTGTGTACGGGCCTTTTAAACAGGATGTGATCCGGCCTGTGGATGAGAGTGCTAAAAATATTGATTCGTTTTTGTTTAAAGATTCAGATGGGAAATATTATTTCTACCATGTGCGTTTCAATAACGGTAATTACCTGTGGGTAGCGGAGTTTGACCTGGCAAGTGGAACGATTAAGCCCGAAACGCTTACGCAATGTTTTAAAAATACCCAGGCGTGGGAAGCAACCCCCAATTATCAATCGGCTCCTATTATGGAGGGGCCTACGGTTGTTAAGCTGGATGATGTGTATTATCTGTTTTATTCGGCCAACCATTTCCAGAATATAGATTATGCCGTTGGGTATGCAACTTCGGATTCTCCTTACGGGCCCTGGGTGAAGTATGCCGGCAATCCCATTATACACCGGGATATTGTGGGCGAAAATGGTTCCGGGCACGGTGATTTGTTCGAGGGGTTGGACGGAGGCTATTATTATGTATATCATGTGCATCATTCGGACAGCCAGGTGGCTCCGCGTAAGACCCGCATTGTACCTATGATTTTCGAAAAGAACCCGGCTACTGGGCTGTATGATATTTCTGTGGATTCATCTGCTATTATTGTGCCTAAACTAATAGACGGTATATAAAGGAATAGAGTACGCAGATGACGCAGAGAGCGCAGAGTTACGCAGAAAAATAATAAAAATTCTGCGTAACTCTGCGCTTATCTGCGTGCCCTATCCTTTAGTTTAATTGATGGCTTCGCGCCATTCAAAATCTCCTTTTAGGGTGGCGGTGTAGATGCCTTTGATGTCTTTGAGTTCTGTTTCTGTGGGTTTTTCTTTTACCCGCAGGTCCCAGCCGCATACTAAATCTTCATCTTCAGGATTAATTTCTTCGCTTCCCAGGTAAGAGTTCCGGATGTATTCTTCGCTCTTATCGGTTTTCCAGATGCGGATGTTGCGGATGTATCCTTCCAGTCCTTCCGTATACGAACCGTCTGCTTTTTTTTCTCCGGAAAGCGGTCATCGGTATTTTGAAATCATCACAGTAGCGGGAACTATAGCTACGGTGCTCTTCCCCGATACCAATCCGGTCTCCTGTGTAAGATCCGTTTTTGTAGAGTTTAACCCTTGAGTCCCGTTCCCCGTCTAATCCTTTGTCGTTGGCCCGTATTGCATAGTGCAGCCACTGGCCTGTTTCATCATAGTTGAAATTACTTCGCCAGAGTTCACTATGTTGTCATTTACATCAATGTATGCCATTTCAAAACGAACAAAACGGTCGCTTTCTTTTCTGGAGTACATTTGCCAGCCGGAGCGGTTGCCGTTATCTTCGGCATAGGCACAAAGCATCAGGCTGTTATCCTGCCCCGGCTCATTACAATAACCGGTTATTTTTACCCAGAATTCTATGGTATAGGATTGGTTTTCTTCCTCGCCGAACACATAATATTCAGGATGGTACCCGAAGTCGATGTAGCCTCCGTTGTTGCCGTTTACAAACAGGTCCCAGGAGATATTGTCTTCCTGCAACCGGGTGGATTCGAATTTTTGTCTGGCTTCTTCTGCTATCAATAGGGCATCGTCGAACAGTTCCTGTGTGATGTTGATGATGGAGCCGGATAGGATTCTTTCCGCCATGTCGTTCAGGGTTTCGATTGCATCTTCCAGTATTTTTTGCTATCGTGAGGATATTGTCCCTTGTAGTTACCGAAATTGGATTCGTCGTTCAGGATTTCTTCCAATTCCCTTGCTTTTTCCTGTAGCAGCCTGATGTATTCCAGGGCTGTTTCCGACAGGTTGTATAAGCGGGTTTCTTTGAATGCATCGATTGCCTGGTTTACTTTGGCAACAGTCCTTTCTAAAGTGGCACTGTCTATTGCCTGGCCTCCTTTTACCCGTTCGATTACTGCGTCCAGTTCTTCTATTGCTTTGTTTAGTATCTCTTTTGCTGTTTCGGGATAGGTGCCCGGAGCGGTTCCGAAGGTAGATTCTTCGAGTAAGTAAACCAATGCTTCTCTTCTGTCTTCCAGAATACGTAGCGGTGTACTTTCGATGTACTCTTCGTTGTCGTCTGAACAGGCTGCGAACGAAACAAGCAGAGAAAGTATGAACATGAAAGGCAGGAAGGGCTGTTTCCTCAATTTATCAATAAATTGCTTCATAATTTGTTTCTTTTTTTTGTGAATACTTTAGTCTTTTACAACTTCCCATTTGTAGGTCCCGATTACTTTTGCGGTGTGGCGTCCGGTGATGTCCAGAATTTCGCTGTCGCGTCCGGTTGGTTTGCTTGCGAAATCCCATCCGGCTACTAACGAAGCATCTTTACCGTCTACTTCTACCTCTTCGTTGTAAGAGGCCTGGATGTAGGCTTCATCTTTTGCCATTTTCCAGATGCGGATGTATTTCATGTAGCCCGAGAATCCTTCTTCCATTTTATTATCGTTTACCCAACGGCAGAAAGCTGTCATCGGTTTGTCGTAATTATCGTAGTCGGAAGAGTTATAGGCTGTATCCGCGTTTTCATCTTTCACCATTACACCGTTGATGTACATTTTGGCCCGCAGGCTGGTATTGCCGTCCAGCCCTTTATCGCTGTACACGGTTACATAGTGGTTCCACTGGCTGATATCCGGGGCATCGGTAGCCGGTTCTGACATGCCAAAGCGGTCGCCAGAAGAATGCCTGCCCCATGTGGTGCGGATGATACCCGGAACCCGCCAGTACATCATCCAGCCGTTGCGCCATTTATCGCTATCGTTCGAGAAGAATGTAGAGAGGAAGATGTAGTTATCGTTGGCTCCTCCTTCTTTTACTTTGGCCCAGAATTCGATGGTGAACTCCTGGTTGTGCTGGTCTCCAAATACAGTGAAGTCTCTGCTGCGTCCGAAATCTATGTACGACTGATTGGATTTGCCGTCTACAAATAATACGGCGGGGATGGTTTCCACATCTTCGGTGCGTACACTTTCTTTGAATTTTTCGATTGCATTTTCTGCATTCGATACATATCTGTTTTTCTCTTCCTGCGAAGGAGCCGGTTTCTGGTATTTGATTAACAGTACTGCCCGGTTGGTATCGTCGATTGCATTTTCCAGGATGGAGCGGCTTTCGGCAGGGTATTGTCCTTTCTTTTCCCCGTAGTCTGCTTCTTCCTGAAGGGTTCTCATCTGGTGGATCAGCGCATCCAGTTTTTCAATGACAGGGCCGGTTACCTCTTCGCCGGCAGCAAAGTTCCGGTCTTCCGAACAAGCCGGAAAGGTGCAGGCTAATACAACGCACAGGATGTAGTAGAAGGCTTTTATAGTTGATATATTCTTGTTCATTGTTTTTCTTTTTTAATTGCTGAAATTATTTATCCGTAGGGAATAATATCATTAACGCCGGTAGTCCGGATGCATCATAAGCCGTTACATTGGCGCCTTCTGAGGTTACTTTTGCAAAGTCGCCATTGGATAGGTTGCTGCTTTCGTCGCGGTTATTCCAGCCGTAATTGATATTACGTTCCACGAACGGAAGGTATTGAGTCTGGTCGCAGTCGTGTATCAGCATGGCGATGTATTGTGCGAAGATCGCCATGTAAATATGTTGTTCTTCCGACCCCTGTATGGTGCGGGGTAAGATTTGTAACGGTGCCGACATGGTGTTGATTGTGTAATCAGTTGCAACAATGGCATTATTCAGATACTCTTCCTCACCGGTTGCTTTGTAAAGTAATACGGATGCCCCGATAAAAGTGGCCTGGTTGTACAGGGTAGCCGTTTCCCAGTTGGGTAATGAACCTTCCCAGTACCCATCAATGATGATACCCCGGTCAGGATCAAACATGTGTTCTACTGCCCAATTGTAAATTTCTTTGGCATTTTCCAGGTAATGGTTCCTGCTGTGCCATCTGGGATAATCCGGATTGTTATCAACACCTATTGGGTCGTCTGCCTGGTGTTGTGTATCCGAAGAAGGAATACTGTTATACAGGTGCATGGCGGCAATTACAGTAGGGTTGTTGATACAGGCCATTTTGCCTTTGTCGTCATTGTTTGCCGGATCGTTGGGGTTCCAGTTCCAATACATACCACCTCCCACAGGATCGTACGAACCCCTGTCGCCTATACGGGGAGATCCGTACCATACACGGCAGAAACTTTCGTCGGCCAGTGCCAGGTATTTTTCATCTTTGAATAACCCATAGGCACGTCCGAACGAGAGAGTCCACCACATAATGTCGTCGTAAATAAACCATCCGGTTTCCTGATTCTGATCGTGCCAGTCGAAGTTTACATAATGCGCTCTGTTCCCTTCAAAAATCTCATCAACCAGGTTTTTATAAAGGGTTTGCTTTTCGCTGTTGTTCTCTTTTACCGCCCGTTCGTAGGCATTGATAGCCATGTCAAAATACATCGCCTGTGTCCATATCGCAGCTACAGTGCTTTTGCTGTTTGCTCCATCCGGTGTACTGATATTCCTTTTGTAGATATGTGTAACGGGGTCGAGCAGAGCCGTATTGAATGCCTCGTACGCAGTCCACGAATTACTGTTTGTGTAAGGTGTTACAATTTCGTAATCCAATATGTATTCATCTGTTTCTACATCGCTGCACGACGAGAATGTAAGGAGGCTACCTATAAGATATGTCGCTAAAATCATATGTTGTTTCATAATTTTCCTGTTTACTATTAGATATACAATTAATAACCGGTGTTTTGAACCAGGTTTTTATCAATATCAATTTCGCCTTGTGGTATGGGGAAGAAATACTGGCGTTCAAAAGTACGTTCTATAACCTGCGCACGTTTATAAAAATCATCGCCGTCGTTATTTACACTCATGCCGTGAACCGGTTTGTTGAAGTATTCGTTTGCAAGTCCCCAACGGCGCACATCAAAGTAGCGGCAGTTCTCGAAACTCAGTTCTACCCGTTTCTCTTTGCGGATCGCTTCCATGATTGCATCAGCTCCGGTAGGACGTGGCAGGGCGTTTGCTCCTTCGCCATATAGGGGGATACCAGCCCGTTCGCGTATCAGGTTGAGGTATTTGAAGATGTCGTTGTGAGTGGGGTCAACGTGGCAAAGGGCTTCTATGTAGTTGAAGTAAATATTTGCCAGTCGAATTAGTATACATACCTGGTCGTGCGTATTACGTGAACCTGCCCCCATCATTTTACGAACCAGATAGCCTGTACTGGTATAGTCGTTTACACCCTGTTGTTTACCACAGGGACCACTATACGTGAAATCGGTATAATTGCCATCATCTCCGTTAACGCCGAACCATCTCTGGCCATTGAACGTAATATCGGCATAGAAGCGGGGCTCGCGGTTTACATACATGTTGCGTGTACCGTTGGGAGCATATATTTTTCCGGTAGGTGAAACGTAGGCCGAAGTAATATATCCATCTTCCACATAGCCTGATTCTTTGTTGATTATGGGGGGTAATGCCATCAGCACGGTATCTCAAAACAGGCGATTTACCGTTTGCCATGAAATAAGCATCTACCATTTCCTGTGTAGCACCCAACAGACTACCTCCTTTAAAATCGTCTCCTGATATGCGGTTGTCGTTTGGCATACGGTCGTATTGCATGGTTCCGGCAGAGTTCTCATACATGTAAAAGATGGCTTCTCTGTGTGTAAGCAGGTCTGTATATCTGCACTTAACCCCCCGGCGGTACGATTCGTATGGGTCGAACCCGCTATCCTGTGCGCTTTGAATGGCTTTTCCGTCCCCGTCGGCATACTCTAACTGGAAGCGGCTGCCATAGTTTGTAAAGAAAGCATTGCATTCGGTTATTACTTTTTGCCAGTTCTCTTTAATTTCCGCCTGGGTAGGATTTTGTGGAAATAACCGGGTTCCGTCCGGATTGGCCAGGTTGGCATAGTATCTGCATTCGCCGTTAAACAACCAACTGGCACGGAAGGTCAGGGCTTCAATGATAAAGACCTGTGCGATGGCTTTATCAATGCGTCCGGCTCCTGTATCTTTATCATCTAAGACAGCGTTATCCAGTAATCCGTTTTGCTGGGCATACTTCAATTGGGAAACAATGAAGTCAAAGCATTCATCGACGGTATTGCGTGGCAATTGGAGTTCTTCGGTTGGAGTATTTAAGGAGTAGTTTTCCTCTAATACCGGAACCGGCCCGTAGGCACGTACCAGGTAAAAGTAGTAAATAGCGCGTACGGCAATGGCTTCGGCTTTCCATTGTTGTTTTTCACGGGCAGTTACCTGGTCGTCAGGTGTCTGGTCTATGTAGTCCAGAAAAACGGCTGCTTCGTGAATGCCTGTGTACCAACTTTTCCAACGGTGCTTTACGAATGTATCTTCCGTAGCATTGATGGTGTTGTTGTTGATCATTTTACCTTTATAATCCCCAATTGTAAATTCCGTTTCGTCCGAAGCCGCTGTCCAGGGCCCCTGTGTGCGGAATATATCTGTTTCGTGTACCTGCCGCTGGTTAAATTCGTCCGGCATGTAGGTGTATACACTTGCCAAATATCCTCTGGCACCATTTCTTGTTTTAAAAATTTCGTTGAGTGATAACCGGTCGTCGGGTACCTGGTCGAAATAATCACTGCAGGAGGTTGCCAGTAAAAGTGATAGGATTGCTAAAACAATTGATTGATATATTTTCATTGTTTTTCAGTTTTTAGAATGTAAAGTTGACTCCGATAGAATATGTAGAGGTATTCGGATACGATGAACCGTTATTTGTGTTCAACTCCGGGTCCCATAATTTAAATTTTGTGAGTGTGAACAGGTTTGTTCCCATCAGGTAGATTGCCGCATTCTGTAAATGAGCTTTGTTTACCCACTCTTTCGGCAGGTTGTACGAAAGCTGCATCGTTTTTAAGCGCAGGAAACTAACGTCGTATAGCCACCAGGTACTGGGCTGGAAGTTGTTCTGGTTGCTGGTGGTTTCGCTACCGTATGACAGGCGGGGGTAGAATACGTCCTGACGGGGGTTGTCTTCGCTCCATCTGTCATCAATATTGCTATACAGGTTTCCGGCACCTCCCCCTCCGTTAAAAGGCTGGATACTGTTTCCACTCAATACGCGCTGCGCATTGTGGGAACCCTGGAACATCATGCCTAATGACCACTCTTTCCATACTACATTAAGTCCGAAGCCATATACCATTTGGGGTACATCCCCACGGCTTATATAGGTTTTATCGTATGCATCGATCTTACCGTCGCCATTTAAATCCTGGTATTTGATATCTCCGGCTTTTACTTTCCCGAATTGGGTAGGGAAAGGGCGTGGTGTGAGTTTTTTTATTTTCTTCCGAAAGTGCTTCCCAGCGGTCAATATCATCAATTTCGCTTTGTGTATAAAGTCCCAGGGCAATGTATCCGGTACTGGCCAGTGTGTTCCGGCCATTCTGGTTCATCCACGGATAAATCTGCTCCGGTAGTTCTCCTTCTATCCATTTATTATTATTAAATGTTACATTTCCACGGACAGAGACCAGCCAGTCTTTACCAAACCGTTTGTTGTATTCGAGCGATCCGTCGAACCCTTTGTTTTCAACGATACCTACGTTTCCGTATGGATCCGCCATGTAACCTAAAAAGCCGGGAATTGAGTTTTCGCGTTTTAACAGGATGTTTTCGCGCCGTTCTTTGAATATATCGAAGATAACAGACAGGTCGTCGTTCAGCAGTTTGATATCCAGACCTAAATCCTGTTTACGGGCTTCTTCCCAGATCAGGTCAACAGCATTATTTACCGTTCTGTATCCATCGTATTTATTGCCGGCTGTACCCCATTTGTAGCCGTAGTTGCCATCTTGTGTTATCTGGTCAAGATACATGAACCGGCGGTCGTCTACGTTGCTGTTACCTACTTTACCGTCTGTGTAACGTATTTTAAGGAACGAGACAATTCCGGAAAGGGGTTCCCAGAAATTTTCATTGGATACTACCCACCCAACCCCATAGGCCGGAAATGTTCCGTACCGTTTTTTAGGAGAAAAGTTTTCCGCTCCGTTGTAACCGATATTGAATTCTACGAAATAACGGTCTTTCCATGAGTAAGTAGTACGCCCGGCAATACCCATCATCCGGTAAGGAATTGCTTCTTCGAGTGTGTTTTTGGGATATAATAATCTTTGCTGTTGGTTAAACAGGAACAGGCCACTTACCTGATGATCCCCGAATTTGCGGTCGTAACTCAGGGAGGCTTCGAGGTAGGTTTTTTTATTACCGGACGATTCCTGTTTGTAATTTAATACATCCGAACCTGTCATTGTTTGTGTTAAAATCGGGTGTCCGTCTAAATCATAGGGCACACTCAGGTCGCTGAAATACCAGGTGGATTCTCTGCGGTCCTGGTTTAAATTCACTTCATTGTAAACGTCGAACGCATACATTGCTGTCAATTTCAAACCTTCTGTAATAACATCCAAATCCTGTGTGATACGTAAGTTAGAGTATATCTGGTTTTTAGTAACGTTGTTGTATCCCCGGCGGGTAGCATCTGCATACGGATTCCGGAATCCGCCATTCGGACTGATGCCGGGTACATAAGCCTGTCCGTTTATGTAAAACATTTTCGGATATTCTACCGGTGATATGGACATGGCAGCGTCGTAAATATCGCGGGACGAGATAGCCGGATAGTTACCCTCTCCCAGGTATCCCTGTGCACCGATCTCAACTTTTGTGGTGGAGGTGGCATTGATACTTAAATTGGTGGTGAAGTTATACCGGTTGTAACTCATTTTGGAGTTATAACTGTCAATGTTCTCGGCTGTTTTTGTCATACCGGTTTCGTTGTAATAGCTTACGGAAGCATAATAGGTGGCTCGTTCGCTCCCTCCGCGTACGTTTACATTAACCCGGCGGTTGTGCCCCCAATCATTGAATACTTCGTTCAGCCAGTCTACATTCGGATAGAGGTACGGGTCGCGGCCTAACTGTGTATTCCGGATATAATCGTCAGAGAATTTGGGTGCCAGGCCATCGTTCCGGAGTGCTTCGTTGGCCGCGTTCATGTATCCGATCCCATCAATCAGGTTTACTTTTTGGGTAAAGCGGGTAAACGATTCATAATAATCTACGTTCACGGTGGGTTTACCGATTTTTCCGGGTTTTGTTTTGATGATGATTACCCCGTTTGCTCCCCGTACCCCATATACTGCGGTTGCAGAGGCATCTTTGAGGGTGGTAAGGGATTCGATGTCTTCCGGGTCAATGTCGTTGAAAGACCGTTCCACCACGTCTACTAAAACGAGTGGGGATGAACTGTTTGGGGTTGCAATACCGCGAATCCAGATGTCGGCTGCATCTTTGCCCGGTTCGCCTGTACGCTGTACGGCAATAACCCCGGCTAAACGTCCGGCCAGCGCTGTACTCAAACTGGCCGAAGGAGTTTTGATGTCCTCCATTTTCAGGCTGGTTTGTGCCCCGATATTACTGATCCGGCGCTGGGTACCGTAGCCGATTGCAACCATTTCATTTAGTTCGTTTACCAGTTCTTCCATGTGTACGTCGTAAATGTTGCGGCTGCCTATTTTTATATCTACCGGTTTAAATCCAACATATCCGAATTCGAGCACAGCATCCGGCATATCTTCAATATGGATCTCATATTGTCCGTCTATATCTGTGATGGCACCAATGTTGGTTCCTTTTACCAGGATACTTACACCAATTAGCGGCTCGCCCTTATCATCGGCAACACGACCGGTAATTTTCCGTTTGGTTTGTTGCTGTGGGTTGGGTGAGGCACTTTTGGCGGATACAAAAATTTGCCTGTCGGAAATCCGGTAGGTATAATTTGTACCTTTAAATAAGTCACTTAAAATGTCGTCGATTTTACTCTCTTTCCGGTTAACCGAAACCTGCCGGTTCAGGTCTACCTGGTCGTCCAGGTAAAAGAATATAAATTCACTGTTTTTCTCGATTTCATCGAAAGTCTCTTTTAATGTTTTGTTGTTTACTTCGAGGTTCAGAGACTTGGTCTGTGAATAGCCCGGGGTGGCAAAAGTAACGCCTATCCCCGTGAAAAGTAGGCAGATAATGAGGTTTGTGACATGAAACGTTTTTCTTAAATTAACATTTCTCATGCCAATAAAATTAGATTTTATCATACATTTGAATCGATTTAATTTGAATACATAAAATATTTTTACAAATTAGGTCATTGATCGGGTAGTATTCGCGGTACTATCCGATTGCTTTTTTAGTGAGTACTATGTCATAGGCTTACATGATTTAAAGGTTGATAAATAGATTGTTTGTTAACTGTTATATGCTTTCAATATGGTAGTTGTTCCCATTGACCTGATAAGTAACAGGCAACAGGAAGGTTAAGTCTGACAAAATTGTTTCCAGGTTGTCTTTTAAATCCAGTTTTCCCGAGCACTTTATATGGGCAGTCTCTTCGTTGCAATGGATGTGTACCCCATAGTACCGGGAGAGGCGTTTGAATACAACGCCCAGCTTTTCGCTTTCGAAGAGGTATAATCCATTTTTCCAGGAAATGTATTTGTTTACATCCACCTGCATGATTTTTTCTCCCTCTTCCGATGATGTAAACAGTTGACCCGGTTCCAGAAGAGCCTTTCCGGTTTGCCGGGTTTCTACCTGTACACTACCCGAAACCAGTACAACGTTTTTGAAATTATCCGCTTCGTAAGAGGTCATATTGAATTGGGTGCCCAGTACCTGTACGGCCATTTCTTTGGTTCTTACCAGGAAAGGGCGCGATTCGTCTTTGGCAACTTCCAGAAATACTTCTCCGTCTACATAAATTTCTCTCCGGGATTTGTCGAACTCGGCGGGATAGACTACCCGTGACCCGGCATTTACCCAGATGGTGGTACCGTCAGAGAAGGTTAGGACAGAACGCTTTCCCCACGGTGTAATCAATTGATTGTAAGAGGCCAGTTCTTCTTTGGAAACACTTTCCGTGTTGGTGGTTACGCTGGCCGACTCGTAGGAAATAACAGATTCCTTTTCCTGAATCGTGATTACTTTTTCATCGGAAAGGATGAGCTGGGTATCGTTGTAATCCTCTATTCCGGTTTGGGTTTGTTCTACGAAGGTAAGAATATCAGGGTGTTTTTCGGAGGTGTTAAAAAAGAACGTGAGACTTATTAAAATAGCCATACTGGCTGCTGTACTTATTCCTGCATAGAGGAATCTCCTTTTTCTGTTTTGTTTGTTGGAAATCTGTATCTGTTTCCATAATTTATCTGTTTCTTCTACCGGAAGAATATCTTTATTGAGTGCGGTAAGAGATTGTTTAGCTGCCAGGTATTCCTTTTTGTTCGCGGGATTGCCTGCCAAAAAATCGTCCCAGAATTGAGCCGTATTGTTTGTTGGGTTTTTATGTGAAGAGATAAAAAAGGTATCCTGAAGAAAGTCTTCAAACGTGTACAGGGTATAGCTTTTTTTATCTTGTCTGTTTTTCATGTTGGTAACTGTTAGTATTAGAGAAACAGTTACCGGTAAATATTATACTCACTTATTCCGGATTTTTTTTGAAAAAAGTGCGGATTCGTTTCAGTGAGCGTTGGATGGTGTTGGCCACAGACTGGTAATTCATTTGGGTAAGTTCGCTGATCTCATCGATGCTGCGGTCTTCAATAAACCGGTAGTAAATAATTTCGCGTTGCCGGGATGTGAGGCCCGACAGGATTGTCCGGATGGTTATTTCTGTTTCGGCCTGTGTTTCATTTTCTATGTAAATGGTTTCGGGCGAGTCTTCTTCTGTTTTTTCTTCTTCTATTTCCGCGTATAACGTGTTACGGGAATTTTTAGCCATGGCATTTAACAACAGGTTTTTCAAAGCGGAAGCCAGGTACCGGTTGATATTATCTGTTTTCCCTAATGTACGGCGGTTGTTATGGATTTTTACGAAAAGATCGTGTATGCAATCTTTGATTAGTTCTTCGTCCGGAGTAAATACAAGCCCATACCGGAATAGCTGTTGTACATTTTGTTTATATATATAGGTATATGCCGTCTCATTTCCTTGCAGGAACTGATCCCATAATTCACTGTCGTGTGAGGTATTAGTGCGGGTTAGCATTATTCACTCGTATTATCCTGGTATATTTTTAATAGAGTTCTGATAGAACTTTTTTAAAGAGTCGTGTCAAAGTTATTATTTTTTGTCTAAAACATACAATTGGCTTTAGTTTCTTTCTTAAATATCTATCTTTTTATCTTTTATTGTGACTTTAGAGCCGGTTGAAGAGAATATCAATAATCCCAGTGATGAGCTAACGACCGACAGGCTACTAAATTTCCGGTTTTTCAGTCCTGAAAGGACGATAAATTCTAGCCCAGTACGAAGTGCTGGGTAGAGAGAGATTCCCATTTTATGAGTCCTGAAGGGACGGCATAATTTATGGTCAATTTATTTTTCCTATTTTATTATGTCGTGCTTACAGCACTAAAAGTCTGCTATTTACTATTACCCAGCACTTCGTACTGGGCTAGGATATACCGTCCTTGCAGGACTCAAAATGAATTTTAAATCTTTCCGGGATTAGAATCAGTTCTATCAGAACTTGGTCATTCATAGAACCTCCTGTTTATGGGGTTTTAGTGGGGTTTGACTGAACTTTGAATTATTCTGCATGAAAATTGAAAGTCTATTATACTGTTTTCTTTTTCCTTTGCCACCGGATTTCAATGCTAATAAATTCTATTCATAAATTGAAAAACAGTATAGTATCATGAAAAAATTATTCTTAGTATGCCTTTTGGCTATATGCGGAATCGCCGTGTATGCTCAATGGAAGCCGGTAGGAGATAAACTTAAAACTCCCTGGGCTGACCAGATTGACCCCAATAATGTGTTACCCGAGTATCCCCGTCCACAGATGGAACGTTCAGAGTGGGTGAACCTGAATGGTTTATGGCAATATGCTATTACTCCGAAAGGATAGGCCGAACCAATCGGTTTTGACGGACAGATCCTGGTGCCTTTTGCTATCGAATCTTCTTTATCGGGTGTTCAGAAAGAGGTGGGTAGTGCCAACGAGTTATGGTATAAACGTGAATTTACTGTTCCTTCTTCCTGGAGAAACCGTTCTGTAAAGCTTAATTTCGGTGCGGTAGACTGGAGAGCAGATGTTTTTGTAAATGATGTGTTTATCGGAACCCATGAAGGCGGTTTTACTCCTTTTGCTTTTGATATTACTCCGTTTTTATCCAATAAAGCTTCGCAGAAGTTAGTGGTACGTGTCTGGGACCCGACTGACGATGGACCTCAGCCCCGTGGTAAACAGGTAAAAAGACCGGAAGGTATCTGGTATACTCCTGTGACTGGTATCTGGCAGACTGTATGGATTGAGCCGGTTGCTAAAAACCATATTACCCATATCAAAGCTATTCCTGATATTGATTCAAATACAATGGCTGTTACGATTGCCACTGCTCAACCCTGTGCTACTGATATTGTAGAAGTAAAGCTGCTGGAAAACGGTAAAGTGATCTCTTCTGCTAAAGGGTTGGCCGGTAAAGAACTTCGTATGAGTGTACAGAATCCTACTTTGTGGGATACAGAGAATCCATATCTGTATGATATGAAAGTTTCTGTCTCATCAGGAAACAGAGTGGTAGATGAGGTGAAATCATATACTGCTTTCCGTAAAATATCTGTGAAAGCCGACGAGTATGGTATAATGCGTATGCAGCTGAATAATAAAGATCTGTTTCACTTTGGCCCGCTGGACCAGGGCTGGTGGCCTGACGGATTGTTTACCGCTCCTACAGATGAAGCATTATTGTATGATGTAATCAAAACAAAAGAGTGGGGTTATAATATGATTCGTAAACACGTGAAGGTTGAACCGGCCCGTTGGTATTATCATTGCGACCGTGAAGGTATGCTGGTTTGGCAGGATATGCCGAGTGGCGACATGGGTAACCAGTGGGAATGGCATATTCACAATGGTGGTACTGATAAAAAACGTACACAGAAATCCATTGATATTTATAACAAAGAATGGAAAGAAATTATGGATTTCTGTATCTCAAGTCCTTCGGTTGTTGTTTGGGTTCCGTTTAACGAAGCGTGGGGCCAGTTCGATACTGAACGAGTGGCTGCGTGGACGAAAGAATACGATCCTTCGCGTCTGGTGAATCCTGCCAGTGGAGGTAACCACCGTAATTGTGGCGATATGATAGACCTTCACCACTATCCGGGTCCGAAAATGTTCCTGTACGATGCGGCACGTGTCAATGTGTTGGGCGAGTATGGTGGTATTGGTTTACCATTGGAAGGCCATTTGTGGCAGACCGACAGAAACTGGGGGTATGTACAGTTTAAGAACAGCGATGAAGTGACTGCTGAATATATAAAGTATGCGAAACAGTTGAAAGATCTGGTAAAGAAAGGTTTCTCGGGTGCTGTTTATACACAGACAACCGATGTGGAAGGCGAAGTAAACGGTATCATGACGTACGACCGTAAAGTGTTGAAGATGAACGAAGCCGAACTCAGAAGAATCAACCAGGAAGTTATCAATGAACTAAATAAGTAAAGACGTAATACATATTATAAATTCTCATACATTTAGACCTTTGTAAGAAACCTTGCTATTGAACTTTATTATTGGCATCCCGGTATCCGGGATGTCAGTAATTTTCCAAAACCTGGGATTAACAACTAACTGACATAATATAGAGATTTTTTTTGCGATCAGTTTTATGACCAATGTGGAAATAAACGTTTTTTGAGATTAATAATTTATAAGTTACTGGTGTTATCCTCCTGCTCCTTGTGGTAAAGAGCAGGAGGATTTTTTATTAAAAACCCCTTCCTCCGGATCTATTTTATATATACATCTTTTTCAGGCCGGAGGCCTACCTTATGTTAGACATAGCGCGATCTAATGTTAATACATATCTTTTATGTGTTTTTCACCCTTGAAAAGGGCAGTTTAGTTCAGCCCACGGCAGAATGAGCGTAGTGAATGGCACCGTGGGTTGATACAGCATATAACATCTGCGCCCTAACGGGGCAACGCTGTAATTACAAATTAATTATGATGTGGGAAATGATTTTATGGCAGTTTTTAGCTGGGCCTTCAGCCCGAATAAACGGGGTATATGCTAACCCACGGTGCCATTCACTACGCTCATTCTGCCGTGGGCTGAACTAAACTACCCCTTATCAGGGGCGAAATAATAATTTACCAAAGGCTTTATGGGGAATTGACATTCAATCCTGTCGGAATTACAAATGCCTGAATATAAAAAAGATATGTGTTTTATAGGGTCAGGATCTCCTGAATCAGAAAGAGCGGGGAGTGCAACTCCCCTCAATCCAGTGTGCAACTCCCCTCATCCGGTACTAATAGAATCGGTCAATGAGTAACCAGTAACCGTCTGTTGTATTAGAGATGACATGTATAGAAAAGCGGCAATTTCTATACATATCAAACTATATACTTTTTACAATAAATCTTTCAAATACTCCGTAGGAGATTTACCGTATTGTTTCTGGAAACAGGTGGAGAAATAGGCGGGAGAGGAGAAGCCGGCCATGAACGCTATTTCGTTGATGCGGTATTCGCCTTCTTTCATCCACTGGATCGCTTTTTTCAGACGGGTGATCCGTATGAATTCTACGGGTGATAATCCTGATATTCCTTTTACTTTGCGGTACAGGCTGGAGGTACTCATGCCCATTTCGGCAGCGATCATATCTACATTTAACTGTTCGTTGGTAATATTTTCTTCGATGAATTCGTTTAACCGTTCAAGGAACAGGGTATCCATTTTGGAAAGTGCCAGCGAAGAAGATTCAATATTGGGCTTTTCAACGTAGGATGTTTTTAATAACTCCCGGTTTTTTAACAGATTGCTAACCTGGGTTACCAGCAGTTCGAGCGAGAAAGGTTTTTCTATATAGGCATCCGCTCCGTTGTTCAGCCCTTTCAGGCGTGCCTGCAACGAATGTTGAGCCGTTAATAATATGATAGGTATATGGCTGAAGTTCACATCGTTCTTCACTTCGTTACATAAATCGTAGCCATCCATTATGGGCATCATAATGTCGCTGATAATAACTTCGACAGGGTGTTCCTGCAATAGTGCCAGGGCTTCTTTTCCGTTTCCGGCACTCATTACCCGGAAATGTTCCGCCAGTTCGCCTGCTATGAAATGTAGCATATCTTTTTGATCTTCCACTATCAGGATCAACGGGCCGGAACCGGTTTGTGCGGACACTTCCGGTTCTTTCGTTTCCGGAGTAGTATCTGCAGCTAGTTCCAGCGAAGTACTTTGTTTTAACGGCAGGGTTATTTCGAACCGGTTCATGCCACCGGTCGTATGGTTGTAGGTAATTGTGCCGTTGTGCAATTCAACCAGCGAATGTACCAGCGAAAGCCCAATACCGCTGCCGGGTTGCGAATCGTTCTCTTTCAGGCGGTAAAAGGGTTTGAATATATTCTCTTTTTCCTGTAGAGGAATTAGCTTACCGTCGTTGACCACTATTATTTTAAAAACCTCCGGTTGCTCTTCCGGTATCTGTATTTCCAGCCGCACGAGGCTTTCCGAATATTTATTGGCATTTGTCAGCAGGTTGCTTGTCATCTTGGCAAATGCTTCCCGGTCTATGTAGGCTTCCACCGGATAGCCGGGAGCAGTATATATAAACTCTTTTTGGTTCGTTTCTATGGTTGTACGGAAGCGGCTGATGATTGCATCCAGCCATAAGTTTATATCTGTTTTGATGAAATTCAACTGAAAGCCTTTGATCTCTGTTTTCCTGAAATCCAATAGCTGGGTACTTAAGTCCAATAGCCGTTGGGTGTTTTTCTCTATGATTTCCAGATACTCCCGGGTTTGTGCAGATGCATCGTCTATACGCATGATCTTTTCCAGGGGTGCTTTTATTAGCGTAAGCGGTGTACGTATCTCGTGTGTAATGAACGTAAAGAACTGGATTTTCGCATCGTACAGTTCTTTCTCCTTTTTATTCTCAAATAGCTCCTGATTGTACTGGTGACGTTTTACTAATTGTGTTTTTTGTATTGATAGAAGAAGTAGATGATTAAAAGAAGAATACAGATGTACAGTATCAACGCCCATTTGGTTGCCCAGAAAGGAGGGGTTATGATCAGAGGCAGGGTTGCGATATTATCCTGCCAGATACCGCTACTGTTGGTAGAGCGTACCCTGAATACATATTTACCGGGCGACAAGTTGGCAAAAGTTACTTCGCGGTTGTGGTTTACATTTGTCCAATCCTTATCTATCCCCTCTAACTGATAGGCATATTGTATGGCCTGTGGAGCGGTAAAACTGATAGCGGAATAGGATAAAGTAAAGGTAGCGTGATTATAAGGTAACTCAATGGCGTCTCCCGACCCTTCGTTATCCGGCAAAGAAGGGGCATGAATATAAAGCGGGGGAGTAAAATGATCCGTCTCGAATTCATCCGGTTTAAAGGAGATTAACCCACTGATAGAACCAAAGAAGAGTGTACCGTCCGGACTCTTATAGGAAGAACTGAAATTAAATTGCGATTCGTGTAAGCCGTCTACATGCGAATAGGTTTTTATCTGCTTGGTTTCTGGATCGAAACAGACCAGGCCGTTTGCCGTACTAATCCATAAAGAACCGTGCGCATCTTCCAGGATGCGGTATAAGATATTACTGGGAAAATCTGTTTCCGGAAAAATCCGTTCGAAAGAATCAGTCGAAGCCTGGTAACGGGCCAGTCCGTTATTGGTAGTAACCCAGATATCCCCTTTTGAATCTTCATAGATAGAGGTGATATTGTTTTGGAGGATTGTCTGGTTATTCCGGTTATCACTTGAGTAACGTATCAACTGGTCGCTCTGTTCGTTATAGCGGTAGAGTCCATTCATGGTACCCACCCAGATATTCCCGTTGCGGTCTTCATAGATCTGCCGCACCAGGTCATAGATGGGTTGCCACCGGGAAAATGTATTCGTTTTTTTATCGAAAGCAATCGTACCGTTCGAAGTTCCAATAATAAACCGGCCTGTAGATGTTTTATAAAAGCAAAGAATAAAATCGGTAGGTAGGGTTCGCCCGGTATTTTCAATGGTATATCGTTGAATGATCTTGCCCGTAGAAATCTTTAATACATCGATTCCCCTGTTATAAGTACCCACCCATAAGGTATCCCCTTCGGCATAGAGGCCATGAATGTTGGTTGCGGAAAGCGGGTACCGCGGGTTATTCAATGAATAATTGGTAAATTGGCCTGTTTGCGGATCGTATTTATTGATTCCGTTGTCTTCTGTTCCGATCCAGAGATTGCCGTATTGATCGGGACATATTTCCCGGATAGCGTTTCCTAACAGGCCGGGGTGGGTTTTACCTCCGATAAAGCTATTGAATGAAACATAGCTTTTCGGTAGATAATTGATTCCACCAAAGAAACTCCCTACCCACATACCCCCTTCCATATCGCGGGTGATAGAATAAACGGTATTATCGGCAATGGTATATTCGTCGGTAAGTGATTTGGTGAGATGTTTTACCGTACGGTTTAAGGCATCATATATAAAAATACCCGATTCCGTACCGATCCAGTAACAATTCCGGTTATAGGCAGTGATGGTCCTGACCTGTGCCGGTGGGGTAATATCTTCTATCTCCTGGTTATGAAACCGGTATAATTTGGCACCGTCGCGGTCGGTACCTAGTAAGATACCCATTTCCGGTATTTCGCAAATGGCCGAAATATTGGCCTCCTCGTGCAGAACCGGTACCCTGGTGAAGGCATCGGCCGTGGGTTGATAGATATAGAGGTTTTTTGAATCCGAGAAAAATGGAAAACCATTGTCACCCATGGCTACATTCCAGGCATGAAAATAATCTTCGGGCGGGTAATAGCGTGTTTCGCCGGTTTGTAAGGAGTAGGTAACCACTAAATTTCCACGGATAAACCAGAGGTTTTGCCGGCTGTCTTCCCTGACAGAAGAGAAATACACATCCTGTTCGTTCTCGAACGGGAGAAACCTCCTGTTGAAACTTTCCGTTACCGGATCGTAATAGCAAAGGCCGGATGACGTACAAACCCATATCCTCCCGGCGGAATCTTCAAACAGGGAATGGATACCATTCCCGGACAGGCCGGTAGAATCCTGCGGGTTATGTTTATAGACCTCAAAGGTATAGCCGTCAAAACGGTTTAACCCCTCTTCCGTACCGAACCACATATATCCGCGGCTATCCTGCAAAGAACAGTGCACGGTATTGTGCGATAATCCGTCCTTATTCGTATAATGGCGGAATTTATAATTTTCCGCAGTCAGGGGTATACAGGTCAAAACTAATAGAATTGAGGTAAAAACAGCTATCTTCATATAAGTAAACATTCGTTATCTACAAACTTACATAAAAATCAGGAAATATATATTCTGTTGGTAGGGATTAAGAAAAAGAAATACATCATTCATTCAGGTTACATTTGTGTTAATAATAAGTGTACGAGACGTTTTTTTTCTGGTTTTGCATTGCAATCTAAAAAAATATACTTCCTTTGCTTCCAGAGAATTCCACTTTTGTTAACGATAAAGAGCAACTATTTATGAAGAAAACCAGTAAACCCCCCATATTTTAATACAATATAACAATTAAATAACTAAAATAATTTTATTCTGAAAATCACTAAATATCATTTCATGAGAAAAACAACTAAATTTTTATCAAACATTTAATTTTATGCTAAAAGTAAAACCAGGAGAAAAGAGGGCAACATTAACGTTAATGTTGGTTGCACTATTCTTACTGAATAGTACAATAGGATTTACACAAAGCTTAACCGTGACCGGTGTTGTGCGCGACAACACCGGGGATCTGTTAATTGGTGTAAACGTTGTTGAAAAGGGAACTACTAATGGAACAATCACCGGTATTGATGGTGATTTCTCATTGAATGTGGATAGAGGGAAAACGCTCGTTTTTTCTTATATTGGTTATGAACCACAGGAAATTGTTGTTAACCAGAATGTTATTAATGTAACGTTGTCGGACGATACACAGAGGCTGGACGAAGTGGTAGTCATTGGTTACGGTAGCATGACCCGCAAGGATGTGACCAGTTCTATCACTACAATCAAAGCCGAAGACCTGAACGTGGGTGTATACACCTCGCCTGCGGAATTGCTTCAGGGTAAAGTTCCGGGCTTAACGATTACTACAAGCAGCGACCCCAACGCAAACCCCTCCATTACCCTTCGTGGTGCCTCTACTTTCCGGGAAGGAGCAGCGATGGAACCTTATTATGTGATTGATGGAGTGCCCGGTGTATCGCTGGCTACTGTTGCTCCGGACGATATTGAGAGCATTGATGTGCTCCGTGATGCCTCGGCAACCGCTATTTATGGTTCTAAAGCCGCCAACGGGGTAATCATTGTTACCACCAAACGTGGTAAAGCCGGACAGACATCTGTTAATTATAGTGGATATGTGGCGTTTAACCGGATCCGGAAAAACCTGGATATGATGAATGCGGACGAATACAGGTCTTATATTAACGACAATAATTTTTCTATGGACCCGAACGAAGATTTCGGTGGGTATACTAACTGGCAGGATGAAGTACAACGTACCGGGGTTTCTACCAATCACAATGTTTCGATGACTGGAGGTTCTGAAAAGACCCGTTATAGTGCCAGTATCAACTACCTGAAAAATGAAGGCGTTATTAAGGGCACAGATATGGAGCGTTTTATCGGACGTGCCTTTGTGGAAACCAAAACATTGCAGGACCGGTTAAGACTTGCGTTTAACGTGAATGCAAGTGTAACCCAACAAAATAAAGTGCCTTCCCTGGACCAGGGTAGAAGTGTGTTTGACGCCATGAACTATTATCTGCCTGTCTCGCCGGTGAAAAACGAAGATGGCAGCTGGTTCGAATATACCGGGCGTTCACAATATTACAACCCGGTTGCATTGATCGAAGAGAATACCGATTTTACAAAAACCAAACGTATTCAGGCCAATGCGAAAGCAACGTTGCAGATTCTTCCGGAGTTGACCTATGACATTGATCTTTCTTACCAGAACGAAAATATCAATTACAATTCCTATTATTCTACTAACTCGCCGTTGGGAACTAACGGTAGAGCCTCCCGCGCTTCTGTTGAAAACGAGAAGAAAATGATGGAGATGTATTTCAACTATGATAAAACTTTCAACGATGTGCATAAATTCGGTGCCATGGTGGGTTACTCATGGGAAGAAAACAACGATAACGATGGTTTCCGGGCTACTACCTCCGGTTTTGTGAGCGATGATCTGCTCTATTATAACCTGGGTATGGGAAATGTGGTGGAAATTGATGAAGCCGGTTTTGGCAACTATTATCTGTCTACTTTGCGGATGATCTCGTTCTTTGGACGTGCCAACTACTCTTTTGCGAGTAAATACCTGCTACAGGCAACTGTTCGCCGTGACGGTTCTTCGGCATTCGGGTCTAACAACCGGTGGGCTACTTTCCCTTCGGTTTCTGCCGCGTGGCGTCTGGGTGAAGAAACTTTCATCAAAAACTTAGATGTCTTTGATGACCTGAAATTCCGTGTGGGCTATGGTGTGAGTGGTAACTCACTGGGTTTCGATGCGTTTACTGCCGTACAACGGTATAGTTATACCGGCTGGTATACCGATTCCAATGGGAATAATGCACATACATTGGGTGCTGTGGCCAATCCTAACCCGGACTTGAAATGGGAAAAAACCGGTATGTTCAACGTGGGGCTTGATTTTGCATTCTTCGGAAACCGGCTGGGAGGTACTGTGGAATATTATAACAAAACAACGAAAGACCTGATTTATAATTACCCGGTATCTACCACACAGTATATTTACAACTGGATGACTGCCAATGTAGGCGAGGTGAACAACAAAGGGATTGAAGTTTCCCTGTATGCAACTCCGGTACAGACAACAAATTTTACATGGAATACAAGTATAAATCTTGCTCATAATAAAAATGAAGTGAAAAAGATTTCGAATGACCAGTATTCTGTAAGCTATATTGAAACCGCCAACCTGGGAGGCCCGGGACAGTCCAACCTGAATATTCAGCGTATTGTAGAAGGTTCTCCGATCGGACAATTCTATGTCTGGGAGTGGGCCGGCTACAATGAAGACGGGGTTTCGGTATTCAATGAATACGATGAAGACGGCGAACTGACCGGTACCACAACAACACCGGATAAGAAAGACCAGCGTGCCAGCTATAATGCACAACCCAAGCTGAATGTAGGCTGGAATAACACCTTTAATTTCAAAAAATTCACATTAACCGCTTTCTTCCAGGGAATGTTCGGACAGCATGTAATGAATGCAACGGCAGCCCGTTACTCGTATGTATCGAATGCAAGTAACACGAATCTGTTGAAAAGTGTGGTAAACGATCATAATCCGAATGATTTTAATGCGCATTACCTGTCAGACCGGTATATCGAGAATGCAGGTTATTTCCGTTTGCAGACGCTTTCATTGGGTTATAATTTTGGTAAAATAGGGAATTGGGTGAACAACCTCAATCTGTATGCTACCTGTAATAATGTATTTGTAATCACTAAGTACACAGGGCTTGATCCTGAAGTTTATCTGGGTGGATTAACTCCGGGTAACGACAACCGTCAGACCTATCCGAGAACCCGTACATTTATGATTGGTGTGAATATTAATTTTTAAATGAATGAATGGTATGAAAAAAATAGAAATTAAATATATCTTACCGGCAGTGGCTGCATTGATTTTAGCAACAAGCTGTACGGACCTGGATGTGGATATTAAGTCACAGCTTACAAAATTCCCGGATACGGAGGCTGCTATCGAAGCTGCGTCTGCCGATGTATATAATGCTTACAGAGGTGCTATGGGGCGCGACCACTGGTTTGTGCAAACGGTTTCTTCTGACGAGGCCGTTGCGGTATCACTGGGAGCCGACTATTACGATGAAGGTAAGTATATGCAGATGCACCTGCATAACTGGACTCCGAATAATGTGATGCTGGGTATATTTACCCCGGCCATGAGTGGAGTAACTTCGTGTAATACGGTTCTTACTATGCTGGACGACGATGATAGTCCGAATGCCGCACCTATCCGGGCGATGCGTGCCTTGTATTATTTTTATCTGATGGATAATTTCGGAGGGGTTCCTATTGTTACTACACTGGTAGACGAAAACCCACAACGTGCCACCCGCAAAGAGGTATGCGAATTTATTGAATCGGAACTCCTTGCCATACGGGATAACATCACCACAGAAGTAAATTCGGTTACTTATGGTAAACCTACCCGTTATATGGTAGATGCGTTGCTGGCAAAATTATATCTGAACTGGGCCGTTTATACGGCTTCGGATGTGGCTTTCTATGAACCTACGGATAATAATCCGAAGCTAAATGATGTGGTGGCTATGTGCGATGATGTGATTAGCTCCGGTAAATATGATTTAAGCAATGGGTATCGGGAAAAATTCTTTCCGGACAACGGTTCCCATATCAGGGATTTTATTTTTGTCATTGAGTTCGACCGTGAAAGACAATTGGGTATGACCTATGCCCGTTTCTGGATTCACAGGAATTGCCAGAAGCAATTTGCAGACCTGCCCCAGAGTGTGGGTGGAAATATGCGTATCCTTCCTGAATTTTATGATAAGTTTAATCTGGAGGGAGACGAACGGAATGAAACAATCCTGACCGGTAAACAATACTATTGGGAAAATTACCAGGAAACTGACAAAGCTTTTACGATTGAGACTACTCCCCGTGGTTTCGACCAGGATTATTCAGGTGCTGACGCCGATGACCCGTTTGAATGGCATCTGGAACTGACCAAAGAAATTACTGTCCGTGAAGATGGAAAAGAGACGCTGGATTGTGGAAACGACCTGAAGGGACGTTCCATGGGATACCGGTCTATCAAATTCTATATGGATACGGATGTTACGGCAGCAAACGAGCGTAACCAGAGTAACGATGTACCTGTTTTCCGTTATGCGGATATCCTGTTAATGAAAGCAGAGGCTATTTTGCGTGGTGCAACGGCTACAAATGGAGATACTCCGGCAAGCCTGTTAAACCAAATCCGTGCCTATGTAGGTGCACCGGCTTTTGTGGGTACTCCTACGCTGGAGGATATTCTGGATGAGCGTGCACGCGAATTTGCAGATGAATCGTGGCGCCGGAACGACTTGATCCGTTACGGTAAATTTGAAGATAACTGGGGATTCCGTGGCGAATTGTATCCGCAAGGACTAACAGAAAAGTTCCGTCGCATTTTCCCGATCCATATCGATGTGATGAATGTAAACACACACTGGTCACAGAACCCGGGCTATTAATTTAAAGCCTCAACATATTTCCGGATTAAATCCGGAACTTTCTGAATGCGTTTCCCGTAATGGGGAACGCATTTGTTTTTTATGTAAGTTTGCAGTGATGAAACAGGAAAGAGTTATAGAAGTTACGGCAGACGGTAGCCATACACTGTTTGTTCCCTCTATGGACGAACATTATCATTCGGTGAACGGAGCTGTTCAGGAGTCTGAACATGTTTTTATTGAGGCCGGTTTCCGGCAGGTGAAAAAACAGGTTGTCCGGGTGTTCGAAGTAGGGTTCGGTACCGGGTTAAATGCATTACTGACACTGGCTGAAATAGCAACCGGAGAACAGAAAAAGGTAGTCTATTATACTGTAGAGGCGTATCCCTTATCTATCGAACTGGCCGGACAGTTGAACTATACCCGTCAGATCCTGGATGTTACCCCCGAGGATTATCTCTCTTTGCATCAGGCAGCATGGAATGTTCCGGTACCGGTTACACCCAACTTTACATTGTATAAAATAGAAGGAGACAGTAACCGGATTGAGCTGCCCGGGAACCTGGATGTTGTTTACTTTGATGCCTTTGCCCCAGATAAACAACCGGACCTGTGGAATCAGGAACTATTTGACCGTATTTACCGCCAAATGAATCCCGGAGGCATTATTACCACCTACTGTGCCAAAGGAGTCGTGCGCCGGATGATGCAAACCGCCGGCTTTACCATGGAACGCCTGCCCGGCCCTCCCGGCAAACGGGAGATGTTGAGGGGCAGAAAATAAGAAGTAAGCGGATCAATAATAAGAATTAAGGGGTTCCATAGTATGGATTGAATCGTCACCCGCCCGTGTGCCAATCGTCAACCCATGGGGTGCCGTCTGTCAACCGCCCGTGTGCCATTTGTCATCCGCCCGGTTGACGATAGGATTCATACTGGAGAAAATAAGAATCCTCCCTGCGAAGGAGCCTGGTTGTGCTTTCCTGGTTAAATTAAGTAGCCTGTTTTTCATCGTGAAGCGACTATCTCCTGTTTATTCACTAAAAAAGATCGTTGTTAAATTTCAATAAGATATGTTCTTTTCTATCTATTACAATTTGTTATGTTATTTATATCCTATATATTTCGGCATCTTTAGACCGGAAAAAAAAGTAACGTTATTTTTTGTTTTGAGAGAGTATAACTTATGTAAAACCTAATTATTTTAATTCTCATGAAGAACGAATGTATTTTTTCAAAAAAATTATTTCTATTATGTGCCTTTGTTTTGAGTAGTGTTTGTGTATTGAATGCACAGACGGTAACAGAAAAGCCGTATACAGGTTTCGGAGAATTGCCTGTGCCTATTTATTTTGATTATGGGTATATACGAATGCCCGGATTAGATAGAAGTGTGTATGTATATGTCTGGTCTTTGTATATCGATACGGACGGAAAGGAGAAAGGAATCGGTGGTATTGCTGCTACCCGGGATGATAGTGGAATTTTGTATATTACTGAATTAAAACCTATTATTTATCCGGAGACTACTTATGAAATTCGTATATATGATAGGA
Source organism: Tannerellaceae bacterium (assembly GCA_021203545.1). Classification (GTDB taxonomy): domain Bacteria; phylum Bacteroidota; class Bacteroidia; order Bacteroidales; family Tannerellaceae; genus UBA4116. Next base: position 52,719 of record JAJQAZ010000130.1, read on the forward strand.
ACTTTACCTGGGAAAGGATCTATTTATTAAATTGGGATTCTAAATAAACGAACTGATTACAATGAATATTATTTTTTAAAAGAGTGTAATTTTTTATTATTAACTAATCATTTTAATTCTCATGAAAAGCAATTTTATTCTTTCAAAAAAATTATTTCTATTTTGTTTGTTAATAGTGGGATGTGCTACAATAGCTAACGCACAATTTGTAGAAAAGCCCGGGTATGGTTATGGAAATGCTCCTTCTATTTCTGTAGGATCTACGGTTTAAATTTCCGGAGTAAGTTCTAATGTTGTAATTTATGTTGCATGGAGCTATCTGGATACAAATGGAAACAGCCGTGGATCTATGACCTATGGATATGTACGGAATGGTGTGTTTGAAGAAGTAGGAAAAGGAACGTTAAGTTTACCTGCAACAACTTACGAAGTGGAAGTGCATGATCGGGACCGGAATTGGTCAAGAACTTTTGTTCGTAATACTTCGTCTCCGGTAAGTGGAAATAGTGAATTATTACCTAAAGAAGAATAGATTTTTTCATAAAGAGAACCCCGGATAATTCCCAGAGCTGTTAAATTCTCCGCTTCCAAGGCCTGAACCGTAGATCGGCCTTAACCAAAGGACGGCATAATTTATGGTACACTCTTCTGATGATATTTTGTTATGCCGTGCTTACAGCACTCAAACTTACTTACTATCTATACCATTCGTACTGGGCTAGGATATACCGTCCTTGCAGGACTTAATACAAATTATACAGGAGAATTTAATAGCCCTACGGATTAATTCCGGGGTTTGGTTTTATTTTAATAACGCTTCAATTTTGTCGATGAAAGCGGCTTTTTGAGCAGCTCCAACCTGTTTGTCTACTACTTCCCCGTCTTTAAAGAATAAAACGGTAGGGATGTTGCGGATACCAAACTTTGAAACTACATCGTTGTTATCATCTACATCCATTTTACCAATGGTTACCCGTCCTGCATATTCTTTTGACAGATCATCGATGATAGGCCCTACCATCCGGCACGGACCGCACCACTCTGCCCAGAAATCTAAAACCATGGGTTTGCCGGAATTTACTAATCCCTCGAAATTGCTGTCAGTTACTTCTATTGCCATAATTATTTATAATGTTTATATGTTTGTTTTTTTCAAAGCGATGCCAAAAATAGTAATTCTTTATTGCCTGACCAATAGATTTAATTGATTTTAAAATCGATAGTATCATTCGCCTCTAAAAACTCAATCAAATCTTTGGTGACGTTTAAACGGACACTTTGCGAGAAAAGATTGAGCGAAACGTGGTGCTCACCGTCTACCACGCGGAAATATAACAGGCTTTGTCCCGGATTGTTTTTTATTAAAACCGAAAGCTCGTTAATAACCGGTTCGGTCAGGTCGTGAATGGGTACAGTCAGATTTATTTTCTCGATCATTTTATCTTTTTCGTCCTGTAGTAACCGCATAGAGCCTATTTTTAACTCTAATTCTCCGGCTTTCCAGCGGTGCGTCTCCACCCGTGCATTGATAAGAAGATAAATTCCGGGCCGGCAATATTTTCCATAATCTACATAGTCCTGCCCGAAAAGGGCAATTTCGGCACTTCCGGTAAAATCTTCGATCTTCATAATACCATACGGATGTCCTTTCCGGGTAGTTCCCTCCCTGACTTCGGTAACAATTCCTCCCATTAATACTTCACGGCCCTGTATGGAAGGCAGGTCGATCAGTTCTATGACTCCTGTGTTGCATACATACGACAGGATGATCCGGTATTCATCTAACGGGTGGGCGGATAGGTAGATGCCCACCAACTCTTTTTCTTTGTTTAGCCTTTCCAGATCGCTCCACCGCTGGCAAACCGGAATTTCCGGTTTCGAAATAGAGGCAAAACTATCGTCGCCAAAAAGGGAATTGGCTGCGGTCGTTTTATCCATCTGGTATTTGTTGCCATACCTCATTAACACTTCCAGGAATGTTTCTCCTTTTCCGGTGTCTGTAAAGAACTGTTCACGCTGGATACCGAAGTTATCAAAGGCACCGGCCAGTGCCAGGGATTCCACGTTTTTCTTATTACATGAAGTAAGGCTTACCCGTTCTACGAAATCGAAAATATCTTTGAATGGGCCGTTTTTTCTCTCTTCAATAATGTTTAATACAGCCGATTCTCCAACTCCTTTTACAGCTCCCAGTCCGAAACGGATGTCGCCCTGCTTGTTAACACTGAATTTCAGGATAGATTCGTTTACATCCGGCCCCAATACCTGGATACCCATAGCCTTACATTCGTCCATGAATTTGGTGATATCGGTAATGTTGGACAAACTCCGGCTTAGTACCGCTGCCATGTATTCCGAAGGATAGTTTGCCTTCATGTACGCCGTTTGGTAGGCTACCCACGAATAACAGGTGGCATGGCTTTTATTAAATGCGTAGGAAGCAAATTTTTCCCAGTCGCTCCATATTTTATTCAGTGTCTTGGTATCGTGCCCGTTTGCTTTACCACCGGCCAGGAATTTTTCTTTGAGCTCATTCATCTTATCAATGAGCTTTTTACCCATTGCTTTACGGAGCGCATCACTTTCACCCCGTGTGAAGTTGGCTAACAGACGGGATAAAAGCATGACCTGTTCCTGGTATACTGTGATACCATAGGTGTCCTGCAGGTAACGTTCCATGATTGGGATATCGTAGTTGATCTCTTCCCTGCCATGTTTACGGGCGATAAAGGAGGGTATATAGTCCATGGGCCCGGGACGGTACAGGGCGTTCATGGCAATCAGGTCTTCAAACTTGGAAGGCTGCAACTCTTTCAGGTATTTCTGCATACCTGCTGACTCGAACTGGAATGTTCCGGTTGTTTTTCCCTGGCAGTACAGTTCGTATGTTTTGGGATCTTCCAGGCTGATTTTATCTATATCAATTTTTTCCCCGGTAGTCAGGTATACATTTTCTACCGCTTCTTTGATAATAGATAGGGTCTTCAGTCCCAGGAAGTCCATCTTGATCAGACCGGTCTCTTCAATTACAGATCCTTCATACTGGGTAACCAGCATTTCTTCGCCGGTTTCTTTATCTTTTGCCGTACTTACCGGAACCACATCTGAAATATCATATTTCCCGATAATCACCCCACAGGCATGTACACCGGTGTTGCGGACATTCCCTTCCAGCATTTGGGCATACTTCAGGGTATCCCTCATAACCGGGTCGGGCGAATTGGCTGCTTCCCTTAATTCCGGAACATATTCGATTGCTGTTTTGAGATTGATCTTTTTTACATCCGGAATCCTGTCCGGTACGAGTTTCGCCAGCCGGTTGGATTCGGAGAGAGGCAGTTTTTGTACCCGGGCCACATCCTTGATCGCGGATTTGGTTGCCATGGTACCGTAAGTAATAATGTGGGCTACTTTTTCCTGTCCGTATTTGTCTGTTACCCAACGGAGTACTTCTCCACGTCCGTCATCATCGAAATCCACATCAATATCGGGCATCGAGATACGGTCCGGATTCAGGAAACGTTCAAACAGCAAGTCGTATTTGATTGGGTCGATATCCGTAATCCCCAGACAGTAAGCTACTGCCGAACCGGCAGCCGAACCACGGCCCGGGCCTACCGATACCCCCATTTTACGGGCTTCGTTGATGAAGTCCTGCACGATCAGAAAGTAACCGGGGAATCCCATACGTTTTACGGTGCCTAACTCGAAGTCTAACCGTTCAACCACCTCGTCGCTCAGACTGTCACCATATTTTCGTTTAGCCCCTTCGTAGGTGAGGTGCCGCAGATAATCATCGTCGTTATCAAATCCTTCCGGCAGCGGGAAATCCGGCATAAGGGGACCGCTATCAATGGAATAAAATTCTACTTTTTCGGCAATTTCCAGCGTGTTATGAAGCGCGTCCGGTACGTCGTTGAATATCTGATTCATTTCGGCGGTAGTCTTCAGCCACTCCTGTTTTGTATAACGCATCCGGTTGGGATCGTCGAAATCTTTGCCGGTGCTCAGGCAGATCAGACGGTCGTGAGCTTCGGCGTCTTCTTCGTTTACAAAGTGCACATCGTTGCTGGCAATCAGTTTAACGTTGTGTTTACGTGCCAGCGGAATTAATACTTCGTTAACCTCTTTCTGTTTCTGGTAGGTGGTCTGGTCGGCATTGGGTTTATCCGTCTGGTGCCGTTGTATCTCTATGTAATAATCATCCCCAAAGAGGTTTTTAAACCACTGGATAGATTCTTCCGCCTGTTCAATCTGTGCCCGCATAATGTGCTGAGGCACTTCACCTCCGAGACAGGCAGAACATACGATTAACCCTTCGTGGTATTTTTCCAATAACGATTTATCTATACGGGGACGGCCGTAGAAACCTTCTGTCCACCCTATGGAAACCATTTTGATCAGGTTTTTATATCCCTGTAGGTTTTTGGCCAGCACAATGAGGTGCCAGCCACTCATATCTGCTTTTCCGGCTTTGCTTTCGCGTCCGTTCCGGGCACAATAACATTCGCATCCAAGGATAGGCTTAAACAGGGAGTCTCTGCTTTCCGAAATTTTCTCAGAGAGTTTTTTCATTCTCTCCCTCTCTTCGTCCGTCGGATTGTGTTTGTCGTTCAGTCCGTTCAGCTCTTTTTCGCAATCCTTGATCGTACTGAAATATTTACTGTTTTTTTTCTTTACTTTATTGTAGAATTCTTTTATACCGAACATGTTGCCATGGTCGGTCACGGCAATGGCCCGCATGCCGTCTTTCTGAGCTTTGTCTATAAGAGCATCAATAGATGCCTGTCCATCCAGCAACGAGTATTGTGTATGGACATGGAGATGAACAAATGGTTCCATATATCAAATGAGTGTCATGTCTGTTTTGAGACTATAAAGGTACGACAATAATTCATAAAGCGAAAATGAATCAGGGCTTTTCGCTCTGCAAAAAAACAGTACATGGTTCCCTGAAAAAGGGTGCACTCTTCCAGCGGGAAGGGTGCACCCTCTCATTCGAAAGGATGCATCCTCCCGGGAAGAAGGTTGGAGTGAATAAATGTAAACATTAATTCCAAAAATGCAGACATTAATCCCGAAAATGCCGGCATTAATAAACAAATAAAAAGAAAGGAAAAGAAAAGAAATAATTATCCCCCTTATATCCCCCTTAAAAGGGGATGGGTGGAAGTAGAATAAAACCAGTCATTAGTCGAAGGGGATTACAAACCCTCTTCAACCAGCCAGTCTGTGCTTCTTTACCGCCTGTTAATTTAGGCACAGATTTAAATCTGCGCCAGCAAAAGATATACCGTCCTTGCAGGACTTAGAAACACAGAATTTAACAGCCTTGCGATCAAGCCGGGGAACAAAAACGCTTAAACCCGCGACATGGGTGAGGATGCTATGCCAAAAAATTGAACAAATACTTTTAAGGGGATGAAACCGGATGCGATGTTCAGGAAAGGTGGGATAGTTAAAACCTTCCTTTAGAGGCGATAAAACAAGAAAAGAGAAACAAAAGTTTTGTAATTCAAAGAAAAGCCGTACCTTTGCAAGCCGATTATTATCTAGTTTAACTAAGAGTTTAGTTATTAGCACATTGTTGTATCATGTGTCCGAGACAACGATGTTGCTGAATGTTTTTTGAGTTATTAATTAAATTAAAATTTTAGCAGTGGATACTTTAAGTTACAAGACCATTTCTGCAAACAAGGCAACTGTTAATAAAGAATGGGTTGTGGTAGACGCAACTGATCAACATTTAGGACGTTTGTGTTCTAAAGTTGCCAAGCTTCTGCGTGGCAAGTACAAACCAAACTTCACCCCGCACGTTGACTGTGGTGATAATGTTATTATCATCAATGCAGACAAAATCGTTCTGACCGGAAACAAATGGAACGATCGTATTTATTTGAGATATACCGGATATCCCGGTGGACAGAGAGAGAACACACCTGCCACATTGATGGCAAAAGGTGAAGACCGCCTGTTCAGAAAAGTAGTAAAGGGTATGTTACCTAAAAATCGTCTGGGTGCCAAATTGCTGGGTAACCTTTACGTATATGCAGGTACAGAGCACAAACACGAAGCTCAGCAACCTAAGTCAATTGATATAAACTCACTTAAATAATAACAATGGAAGTAGTAAATGCAATAGGTAGACGTAAAGCAGCAGTTGCACGCGTGTATGTTAGCGAAGGTTCCGGAAAAATTACTATTAACAAACGTGACCTGGAAAGTTACTTTCCTTCTTCAATCCTGCAGTTTGTTGTAAAACAGCCGCTTCAGAAACTGGATGTTCTTGAAAAATATGATATCCGGATCAACCTGTATGGTGGTGGTTTTAAAGGTCAGTCTGAAGCTGCCCGTTTGGCAATCGCCCGTGCTTTGATCAAAATCAATCCGGAAGATAAACCAGCTCTGAGATCTGAAGGTTTCGTTACACGTGACCCACGTACTGTTGAACGTAAGAAACCAGGACAGCCAAAAGCTCGTAAGAGATTCCAGTTCAGTAAACGTTGATCTATTATTTGTGAGTTTCTTACAGGTAGAATGAAGCGTTTAGTATCTAAATTAACAGGATTTCTTTTGCATGCCGACATGTCGGAGAACTACCTGGTAATTGATTTATAAACAGAAAGTAAACGATAAAATAAAACAATAATGTCAAGAGTTAATTTTGATCAGTTATTAGAAGCCGGAGTTCACTTCGGACACTTAAAAAGAAAGTGGAACCCCGCAATGGCTCCTTATATTTTCATGGAGCGCAATGGTATTCATATCATTGATTTACATAAAACAGTTGCAAAAGTAGACGAAGCTGCTGAAGTATTGAAAAACCTGGCCAGATCAGGTAAAAAAGTGCTTTTTGTAGCTACCAAAAAACAAGCTAAACAGATCGTTGCTGATAAAGCATCTTCAATCGGAATGCCGTATGTTATCGAACGCTGGCCGGGTGGTATGTTGACTAACTTCCCTACTATCCGTAAAGCGATTAAAAAGATGACTACAATTGACAAGATGACAAAAGACGGAACTTTTGATAATCTGTCAAAAAGAGAAAAACTGCAAATCACCCGTCAGCGTGCTAAGTTGGAAAAGACGTTAGGTTCTATTATTGACCTGACCCGTCTGCCTTCAGCTTTATTCGTTGTAGACGTGATGAAAGAACATATTGCAGTACGTGAAGCGAACCGTCTGGGTATTCCTGTATTCGGTATGGTTGATACAAACTCTGACCCGAACAACATTGATTTCGTAATCCCTGCTAACGATGACGCTACTAAATCGGTAGAAGTGATCCTGGGTGCTGTTTGCGAAGCCATGAACGAAGGTTTGCAGGAATGTAAAGCTGAAAAAGTAGATGCGGAAGCTGCCGGTGAAGGGGAAGCTCCCAGAAGAGAGCGTCGCTCTAAATCAGGTGCTAAAAAAGTTGTAAAAACTGAAGATGCACAGGAACAGGAAGCTGCCGAAGCAGTTGCCCCTGTAGCAGAAGCTCCTGTTGTAGAAGCAGAATCAAAAGAAACTGAAGAATAAATACGTATTTGGCTTTGCCAAATACAGGTAGTTAGTAGTTGGTAGATAGTAGTTAGTAGAATACAGATTACATTATCTCCCAGCTACTAACTACCAACTACTATCTACTAACTACTTTTTTAAAACAACAATTAAAATAATAAATATTATGGCAGTTACAATGGCTGACATCTCCAAACTGCGTAAAGTGAGCGGTGCGGGTATGATGGATTGTAAAAAAGCTTTGGAAGAAGCAGATAACGATTTCGACAAAGCAATGGAAATTATCCGTAAAAAAGGACAGGCTGTTGCCGCTAAACGTTCAGACCGCGATGCTTCTGAAGGTTGTGTATTGGGTGCTTCAAACGGAAACTTTGCTGCTATCGTAGCATTGAAATGCGAAACTGACTTTGTGGCTAAAAACGAGCAGTTCGTCGCTTTGACACAGGATATTCTGAATGTAGCCTTAGATAAACAACCAGCTTCTGCAGAAGAGTTGCTGGCAGCTCCTTTAGCTGACGGACGTGCTATCCAGGATCACATTACTGACCGTATTGGTGTAACAGGCGAAAAAATGGAATTAGGTTTCTATGAATTCCTGAATGGCGAAACTACAGTTGCTTATATCCACCCGGGTAACAAGCTGGCTACTATTGTAGCTTTAAACCAGGCTGGTGTTGATGCTCAGGTAGCCCGTGACGTTGCTATGCAGGTAGCTGCGATGAATCCGGTAGCTGTTTGTGCTGAAGAAGTACCGCAAAAAACGATTGATACGGAAATGGAAATTGCCCGCGACAAAGCTCGTCAGGCAGGTAAACCAGAAAATCTGCTAGACCGTATCGCGGAAGGTGCTTTACAGAAATATTACAAAGAAAACACCCTGTTGCAACAGGAGTTTGTTAAAGATGCAAAACAGACTATCGCTCAGTATCTGCAAAAACAAAACAAAGACCTGACAGTAACAGCATTTAAACGTGTTACTTTGAATGTAGACTAAATTATCAGTTCCTGATATATACTATAAAAGGGAGCCTTCGCAAGAGGCTCCTTTTTTTATTTTATTACTTCAAATATTTCTTTTTCCGGGTTGTATAGAAAGAGATATTCAACCGGTTCGCTTTTTAGGGCGGTTGTTTGTTCCGGTGGGTCGTAATACTGGCGTGTTCCTTTAAAAATAAGGTCGTTGAAACCATCGTTGTTGCGATCTTCTATTGTGAGTTGTAGTTCCGGAGGGTCGAAGAGGTCGTAATCTTTATGGGCATCGTACGTTTGTACCGGTTCGTCCGGTTGGCAGATATTTATACAGGTATTATCCTTTATTTTATATATTTGGTGCCAGCCATTGCCTTTACCTGTTACATTCAAAATTAATAATAGTGGGTTTTGATCCGGAAAAACGTTTATTAATTCATATCGTTCTGCCTGAAAATAGGTAACCGGTTTATAATCTGTTGTTATTAAAAATTGTATTTTCCATGGATAATCGGCCATCGGTCCTTCCGGATAATCGTATTCTACGAGAATAAAAGGATCATGACTGCCATAGAGGGTTATTGTATCTATTTTGATACTATTTCCCGGTGTAAACACGAAAGGGGTCTCTATATCAAAGGAGTTGTATAACCGGCGGACGAAAAAGATCGTGTCGCTTTCTGTTTTATTTATAGCCGGACAACGGCTGTAAAGAAACCCCGGACATGCTATGACAATGAATAACAGAGCTGTTTTTATATGTGTAATGGTTGGTTTCATTCTTTGTAAGTTCTTTTCCAAAGATAGTTAAAATCCAGTGTGATAGATAGAACTATATTAAATATAAAGTGTATTTTTGGGGGGAATTACTTAACTAACTTAAATGAAATACCATGAAGGAGTCAAAGAAAGGAACTATTAGCCGTCGTCAGTTTTTGGGTTATTCGGCGTTGGGTCTTGCCGGTTTAACTATTTTACCCGGTTGGAGTGTGAATGGAGTACGTATTGCTCCGAGCGACCGGGTTGTTTTGGGATTTATAGGTGTAGGCCAGCAGGGCATTAATGATTTCAATAGTTTTACCGGTTGCCCGGGAGTACAGGTTGCCGCGTGTGCGGATGTGGATTCGATGAAGACACAACGTTTTTATAATAGAGTCACTGCCTGGCAGGCTTCACTGGGTGCACCTCAAAGATGTGACCGGTATGAATTCTATGAAGAGTTATTGGATAGAAAAGATATTGATGCTGTATCGATTGCTACGCCTGACCATTGGCATGCATTGAATGCTATTCATGCCTGCCAGGCCGGGAAAGATGTTTATTGCCAGAAACCACTGGCTTATACTATCACGGAGGGCTTGGCTATGGTAAAAGCTGTCCGGGCTAATAAACGCATCCTGCAGGTGGGTAGCCAGCAGCGGTCTGACCCTGAATTCCAACAGGCAATTGCTTTGGTACGGAGTGGTGCGATCGGGCACATTGAAAAGATATATGCCCGTGTAGGCGAACCACCCACACCGTATGATCTGCCAGAAATGCCGGTTCCACAAAATTTAAATTTTAACCTTTGGATGGGGCCACTCAATGATGAAAAAATACATTATCATCCGGATATTTGTCCTCCTATCTCTTTAGATCCGGTAGAAAATGAAAAGAACTGGGCGGCCTGGCGTTATTATCTGGAGGTAGGTAACGGGTTCACTGCTGATTGGGGTGCGCACATGTTTGATATTTCGCAGGCAGCTATTGGTATGGACGGCTCCGGTCCTATTGAATATATTCCGCAGGGATACGAAGGTACGCCCTATGCCACGATGAAATATGCGAATGGGATTGTTATGACCGAGCAGCCTTACCGTGATGATGATCAGCACGCTAAAGGAATACGTTTTATCGGTACTAAAGGTTGGATACAAGTAACACGCGGGGCTATTCATGCTTCAAATCCATCTATTCTTAGGAAAGGAAAAGAAAAAAAGTCTGATGTACCTTATGAAACCAGTTCGCCGCACATGCAGGACTTTATTAATTGTGTACGTTCGAGGCAGAATCCTATCGCTCCGGTAGAAGTGGGTTGTAGTACAAATACACTTTGTTGCCTGGCCAATATCGCACATGAGTTGAAACGGCCTGTACAATGGGATCCGGTTACTCTGAGTTTTGTGAATGACGACGAAGCCCGTAACCACCGTCTCTACCGGTATGAATACAGAAGGCCTTATAGTTTGCCGTATGATGATTGAAAAAGATTTTATAAACATTTTCTATTTCATTACTTTTGTAAGTAAGTAAAAGAAAAGTTATGAAGAAGATAGATGTAAGAGAGATCAAAGATAATCTGGTAGAGATTATTGGTGACGAATGGATGTTGGTTACTGCCGGTACGAAAGAGAAATTTAATATGATGACTGCCAATTGGGGCGGTATGGGGTATCTTTGGCATAAACCGGTGGTGTTTGTGTTTGTTCGTCCGGAAAGATATACCTACGAATTTACAGAGAGCCAGGATCTGTTTACTCTCTCTTTTCTGGGAGAAGAGAATAAGGATATACATAAAATCTGTGGTTCTAAGTCAGGCCGGAATGTGGATAAGGTAAAAGAGACCGGACTGGTTCCGTTGGAAACAGAGAATGGTTCGATTACTTTTGAACAGGCACGCATTACCCTGGAATGCCGTAAGCTATATACGGAAATGATTAAAAAGGAGAATTTTCTGGATCAGGAAAGTTTTCAGAAATGGTATTCTCCGGCAAAAGGGAATCCGCATAAAATGTATATAGCAGAAGTATTGAATGTTTGGGTGAAGGAGTAACCAGTAAACCGGAATAAAAAACCGCTATTGTTCTGTGAACGATAGCGGTTTTTTTATTTAGCTGTAAGCTGTTTTTACTTTAAAGCGGCTAACGCATTTTTGATACGGTTCATGGCTTCTACAATGTTTTCATCAGATGTGGCATAGCTCATACGGATGCATTCAGGTGCACCGAATGCAGTACCACCTACACAGGCTACGTGACCTTCTTCCAATAGATACATAGCTAAATCACCTGCATCATTGATCTTACGGGCTCCGGCCGATTTACCATAGAATGAATCAACTTCCGGAAATAAATAGAATGCTCCCTGGGGAACGTTTACTTTCATACCTGGAATCTCCTGAGCCAGTTTAACGATCAGGTCACGACGACGTTCGAATGCGTCGCGCATCTCTTTTACCGGTTCCTGTGTGCCGGTGTAGGCTGCTTCGGCTGCGATCTGTGAAACCGAGCAGGGGCCTGATGTATATTGTCCCTGAAGTTTATTTACCGCGGAAACAATCCATTGGGGTCCGGCGATGAAACCAATTCTCCATCCGGTCATTGCATAGGCTTTCGAAACACCGTTTACAATTACTACCCGTTCTTTGATTTCGGGGAATTGAGCGATGCTTTCGTGTTTTCCGCTATACGTGATGTGTTCGTAAATCTCGTCGGCTATAATGATCACTTCAGGATATTTAGCCAATACTGCTGCTAAGCCGGCCAATTCTTCTTTTGTATATACAGAACCGGTAGGGTTAGACGGCGAACACAGGATTAATGCTTTTGTTTTGGGAGTGATAGCTGCTTCCAGTTGTTCCGGAGTAATTTTGAAATCCTGTTCGATTCCGGCAGAAATGAATACGTTTGTACCTTCAGCCAGCTTCACCATTTCAGGGTAGCTTACCCAGTAAGGGGCGGGGATGATTACTTCATCGCCGGCTCCGATCAGTGCCATGATCACATTGCAAACCGATTGTTTTGCACCGTTTGAACAAAGAATCTGGGCTGCGGTATATTCCAGACCGTTTTCTTTTTTTAGCTTTTCAACAATCGCATTGCGTAAACCAGGATATCCCGGAACCGGAGAATATCTTGAGTAGTTGTCGTCAATGGCCTTCTTGGCGGCTTCTTTGATATGGTCCGGAGTATTAAAGTCGGGTTCTCCAACACTTAAGTTGATTACGTCAATTTCCTGAGCTTTCAGCTCATTGCTTTTTTGCGACATCGCCAGGGTTTCCGAGGGCGATAAACTTACTAAACGTTCTGAAACTTGTGTCATGTGACTAAATTTGTATTGTATGTTTTATGTTGTTGCGACAAAATTAACTAATATTTGCCGGATGTGAAACAAATTGATACTAAAAAGTAGTTAAGTAGTCAAGTAGGATTATGTGATTTTATTCTTACTACTTGACTACTAAGCTACGAAGTAGCTGCTGACTACTAATGAGCGCAGCGAATGATAACTACTATTTTATATTATGCAAAATATGCCCCATGCGTTCTTTTTTGGTTTTCATATAGAACTCATTGTATGGATTCGGGGCAACTTCAATCGGTACATTTTCTTCTACAGTTAATCCGTAAGCTTCTAACCCTACACGTTTTACCGGGTTGTTGGTAAGAAGTCTCATTTTGGTAACTCCTAACTGGCGTAATATCTGTGCACCTACACCATAATCCCGCTCGTCGGCACTATGCCCCAGGTGAAGGTTGGCATCTACGGTATCCAGCCCTTCTTCCTGCAGTTTATAGGCTTTCATTTTCTCCATCAGCCCGATTCCACGTCCTTCCTGGTTCAGATATACTATTACTCCTCTTCCTTCTTTTTCTATTATCTCCATGGCTTTTTTTAACTGCTCGCCACATTCACAACGTAGAGAACCGAAGATATCGCCTGTTGCACAGGAGGAATGCATGCGTACCAATACCGGTTCTGTACCGGTAATATCTCCTTTAAAGAGGGCAATGTGTTCCTGTCCATTGCTTTTCTGCAGGAAAGGGATTAACCGGAAATGACCGTATTGTGTAGGCATATCTACCTCAACTCCTTTTTCTACAATTGATTCGGTTTTTAACCGGTAAGCAATCAGATCCCGGATTGAAATAATTTTGATAGTATGTTTTTTAGCTACTTCTACCAGTTGGGGAAGTCTGGCCATAGTACCATCTTCATTCAGTATTTCAATAAGAGCACCTGCCGGATAAAGACCGGCCAGGCGAGCCAGGTCTATGGTCGCTTCGGTATGTCCGGCGCGGCGTAATACACCTCTTGAACGGGCCCTTAAGGGATTTACATGTCCCGGACGTCCGAAATCGGTAGGCCGGGTTTTGGGGTCTGTTAGTGCAAGAATTGTTTTTGCACGGTCGTGGATAGATACCCCGGTAGTACATCCGTCGCCCAGTTTATCAATGGTTACAGTGAAAGGTGTTTCTAATACAGAGGTGTTGGCCGATACCTGCATTTCGAGCTCCAGTTCCCGGCAACGCTCTTCGGTAATGGGTGCACATAATACTCCCCGCCCATAAGTAAGCATGAAGTTTATTTTTTCCGGTGTTACTTTTTCTGCTGCAATAATGAAATCGCCTTCATTTTCACGATCTTCGTCGTCTACTACGATCAGGAATTTTCCTTCCCGGAAATCTTCAATCGCCTCTTCTATCGTGTTTAATTTTATGTCGCTCATACTATTCTTAGTTACAGTTATTTTACATTGTATAGTAAATCATACAGTTCGCTACTTACCTTCTGAACAACTCCTACATCTTGTAGCAATAGTTTACGCTGATAGGTAGCGACCAGGTAAACAGGTAGTCCGACCGGGGAAAAGAATCCTACTATCGTTCCTGTTTTTCCTTTGAAGTTTATTTTGCTTTGATTATAGCCTCCTATAACCGGATAATCCATTAATTTATTGAGAATCAGATTTTGATCTGAGTTTGTAAGTTCTTCTATGATATATTCCATTTCAGTAGCAATATGCTCAGCTTCAGCGTCTTTTCCTCCCTGTTTCCAGAAAGTCAGGTAGTTGATCCAGCGTTTATGGGTAGAGAGGTACATGCGGCATTCGCCGGCCAGTTTTTCCAGCCTGGGTAGCAATTCCTGATAGTCAGGAGTATGCATAATAACCTCTTTGTACTCGATTTTTCTGCCTGCACGTCTTCCGAACAGACGTTTGATGGCATTTAGGTAGGTATCGGCATTCAGGATGACCGAATCGTTAATAGCTTTATAGGTGAGGAATATACCCAGTGGAGCCAGGACAAAAGAACTTAGCCACATGCCTTCCCATGCCGGCCATACCCCTCCCCGGGCCATTTTAAACCCAATATTATCAATGATGTAGTAAAAGATAAAAAGAAGTACAGAGATAACAACCGGTGTACCCAATCCTCCTTTGCGGATGATTGCCCCTAAAGGTGCTCCGATAAAGAAGAAAATAATACAGGCAAAAGAAAGGGTAAACTTTTTATGCCATTCGGTTAAATGGTAACGGATTCTTTGCGATTCGTCTTTGACTGTTCCGGCTTTAAAAAGATATTCGTTTCGTCCGTTATCAATGGACGATTTTGCCCGTGTCAGAATGGCTGCTTTATCGGCTGGTGTCTGTTCCCGGTAAATGCTATCGTAATTGAGTACTATCATCTCCGGGCTTGTTTTTTCCTCTCCCTCTTTTCCGGTCTCTTTCTGTGTTCTTGAGCGGTTGCTTCCGGATGCTCCTGAGGTTAGAGAGCGTCTATATGAATTGTCGTATATCGCCTGTGAATTAATAGCGTTTATACTATCCAGTTTTACGGTCATGGAATCAATGGAGGCCTGTAACTCCTGTATGTTTTTACCAATATACCGGTTAGACATCATAGACTCGTCCGCACGGTTGAAATTGGCATCAAACTCTATCAGAAGTTCTTTGGTTCTGAATGTTTCGCGCTGGTAAGGCACAGCTTCTTTTACACGGTTGGTATTTGTTTGTTCTTTTAGGTTACCAAACGATTCGCCGTCAAACAATGAAAGTACGAGAAATAGTTTATCTGCTGATGTTTTTAACCGGCCCGAATCTGCCCGAATGACCGTGGCATTATTAAAGCCTTTGGAATAGTCATAGATCATAACATCTTTGAGTAGGCCATCTTTTTCTTTTTGTTTTATATGCATACTATACCCGGAGATCTCGTTATAAAATACCTGCTCGGGGATTTCCAGTTCCGGCGATTTCTGGCGCATAGAATATAAAAGGGAGTACAGTTTTACCTGTGCAATGGGCATTACATTATTTTGGAAGAAGAACGCACCGGCACTAACAAAACAGAGCGTAAAGACAAGGGGCCTCATGATTCGTAAAAGAGATACTCCGGCAGATTTCATGGCAAGTAATTCCAGTCGTTCTCCCAGATTCCCAAATGTCATAAGTGAAGCCAGCAAAATCGCTAAGGGGAGTGCCATGGGCACTAAAGTAAGGGCTGCATACATTAGCATTTCTGCCAGTACGGATATTCCGAATCCCTTTCCTACCATGTCGTCGATGTATTTCCAGAGAAATTGCATAAGTACAATGAACAAACATATACCGAAGGTTATGAAGAACAACGGCAGGAAGGTTTGCAGCATGAATGTATATAATCGTTTAATTCTGAACATTACTTCTCCGCTTGAATCGACAAAAGTAGTGTAAAAAACGATACAAGAAGTATGGAATACTGTAAAACAAATTTAAATTCCAAGCGTACGTTTTAATTCCTCTACCTGCGTATTCCACAATTCGATAGAATCCTGTTTCTCGTCCGGTTCGGCAAAATCGGTTATTTCGAGGGCAGTGGCACCGGTTAATTCTATGGTGTGTATTTTAAACTCAAAGTAACTGTCATCGTCCTCTTCGTCTATCCACCTGTAGCGTACACTTATTTCGGGCTTTACAGCAAGTATCTCCGCGGCCTGTTCTTCGCGGTCCCATTTAAAGGTATATTGATTTTCTTTAATGAATACATCGTCGGCAAACCATGCGGAAAGCCCCGGAGGTGTGGTTAAGTGGTTCCACAAACTACGTCTGGAAACCTTGTCAAAAACGTATTCAATATGAAACTTCTCTTTGTTCATCTATATTTCTATAAAAAATTTGCACCAAGTTACGTAAAAGAATCGGAATGAGCTACATGATACTCTATAATTCTTACTAAATGGTGACTAATATAACCTGAAACTTTTGTTTGGTTCCGATTTTTTTTGAATGATTAGTTGCATAATAGAAAAATAACTTCTACTTTTGCAGCGTCTTTAACCAAAGATATGGCGGGATAGCTCAGCTGGTTAGAGCGCATGATTCATAATCATGAGGTCCCCGGTTCAATCCCGGGTCTCGCTACGAGGTTACTGATCGACGCGATGTATGAGCAGGCAATCTTTTAGTTATTAGTTAATAGTTAGTTTTGGGGAAAGGAGCTTTAGTGGCTCCTTTTTTTATGGGAATTCGGCAGCATCTACTTTGCCTGGCAAAGACGGATACCGACCGAAATCTTACATCCCATCCCCACACTCCGATTTCGGATCATGCCGACAGTGATAAACCGGGGCGATTCTCAGCCGAGAAAAATCCTCTTCCATCGAGTTATCGGATCCAACCGAAGTTGTGATCCGCAACCTACCCCCACATCCTGATCGATCCCCTTCAGATGGCACTCCATAATTACCTTTATTCGGCATACTCCTTCTCCGGAAACCAATTCCTTACCGACCGAAGGCCTTAAGTCTGATCTGGAAACGGGTTGCCGAACTCCCCAAAAAAGAAAGGACCGTCCACAAGGACGATCCTTTCCGATAAAATCCATTCAAATTATTCCACGCCGTGGTTCCATTTGATAAAGTAGCCGCCGGCTAAGATTTTAGCGCGAATCTCATCCGGATTGCTGTATTTGGGACAAATTCGGTCGGCAATAATGTTCGCGTCCCCGTAACGGCGGGCCATACGAATCATGGCCGGCAGGGTTTTACCCTCGACCGGGAATTCCAGCATCATTTCATCCAGAATCAGCAGATCGTTCTGGTATTTATCCCGGGTCATTTCCCGGTCTCCCAGTTTAAATACTCCGCGAATCCCCTTGTCCGGATATTGCGCCGATCCGGAAGGGGTCCGTGCGGTCCACCAATCCGTGAAACCGGAAAAGCTTACTCCGCCTTGCGGGAAGGTACCGCCGATTCCCGCATTCATGAGAGCCGATACTTCGTCGTATCTTTCCAAACCGTTCATCGCCTCGATCAGCATGTAGTATAAATCCGCGCCGCGGTAAATGTAAATACACATATCGTCCTGATAAGCCGTCTGACTGTTCCGAATGATGTATTTATCGATGTAGTATTTACCCTCGCTATCTTGCTTGAAACAGACCGAAGCCCTGCGGTCCTCGGTTTCTACGCCCAGGTTATTGAACTCCTCATCGCTGAAACGGTCCATCGCCACGGTAGAGGGAGCCAGCATATACTGGTTCGGGGAAACCGTGCTAAAATGCTTTTTTAAGCTATTGATCTGATTATTATCGTATTTGTAGAGAATAACGGATACGCATTCGGTACGTTGGGGGGTCTGGTTTCCCCAAAATGCGTCTTTGTATTTGCCGTACCAGTCGTCGTTGCGCAGGTAATTACGGGTTTGAGAGGTGCTGCCGTAATAGGCCGTATTGAGTTTATCCAACACCAAATTGGCCGCTTTCTGAAAATTATCCGTCCACAGGCACAATTCGGCGTATAGGGTACTGTAATCCGGCGTCATGAAGTCCCAATAGTAGTATTCTCCCGTACTGCCGGAAGCCTCCGGATCGATGAATTCTTCCCAGGCCATGGTCGCATCGGAGCTGACCCCGTCGAATCCTTTGTCCAGCAAATCCAGACAAGCCTGAATGAGCTGATCGAAATCCAGCAACTTGAATTCCGACGGGTCTTTATATTCCCGCAACGGATCGTCGAACCAGACCGCTTCTCCGTAAATCTTGGCCAGAGTCAGATACACCCAGGCTTTGATCCGCACCGCGCCGGCAATCATCGCCGCATAATGTCCGCTGTCGATCACCGCGCCGACCGCATTGGTCCGGTATTGATACATTTTAAGCATGTAATCGTTGCAGGCGAGGATCACATCGTAATAAGGCGCCGGATCGGCATAGGAATTGCCGGACAAATCCGTATCGTAATTGTACAGCGCATATAATTCCGAAGGGGCATTAAGCGTGGGTTCCAGCATTTCAGCCCGGGTGTCGGTGATGTAGATACTTTTATCCCCGATCGCCTGTACCTTGGTGATGATCCCCAGAAAACCGGAATACATCTCGCTTTCTTCGTTGATATAATCGCTGTGGTCCAGCACGTCGTCCGTGTCAACCTGGAAAAAGTCGGAGCAACCGCTCCCCCAAAGTAACAGACAGATTAAAGTGAGGTATTTGAAAAGTAAATTTTTCATGGTTCTTAAAAATAAAGGTTTAATCCGAACTTGATCGTTTTGGGCTGCATCACTTTGGCGTAGTCGATGCCCTGCAGGGCATCCGCAGTGGAATAGGAGAATTCAGGGTCCAAATCCAGGTATTTGGTTTCGGTCCACAAATTTTCCGCGCTCACGTAAAGGGTACCGGATCGGATAAAATTCAGCACTTTTTTATCGAAGCGGTAGCTTAGCGTAATATTTTTCATCCGCAGGTAGGATGCATCTTCGATCCAGCGGCTGGAAAAATCACTGTTGCCCAACGGATCGCCCCATTGCACGCGGGGAACCTCCGTACGCTGGCCTTCGAGATTCCAACGGTTGACCATGTTGCGGCTTTGGTTGCCCACCGTCGATCCGGATTCCAGGTAACGGCGTACGGCATTGTAAGCTTTGTTGCCTTTGGTATAGGTAAATTCCGCCGTCAACCCGAAGGAACGATACTGTAAGTGGGTATAAAACCCTCCGAAATACTTGGGACTGGCAGAGCCCAGAGCTACCCGGTCGTTGTCTACAAAACGGTGGTCGCCGTAAAAATAAATAAAAAGAACGTCTCCGGCCTGGATTTGTCTGCCGTACCGGTTTACCAGATCGGCCTGCTCGGCCTCAGAGGCGCTCGAAAAAACGCCGTTGCTTTGATAACCGTAGAATTGGTAGAGGGATTCTCCCACTCGGGAAACCAACTGCACATCGCCGTCGATCTGGGTAACCAATTCCGTCATTCCGCCGGCCAACGATTTCAATTTATTCTTGTTGGAAGCGATGTTCCCCCCCACGATCCATTCGAAATCGCGGGCCCGCACCGCTGAAATCTGCGCGGAGAATTCAATGCCCTGATTTTCGATTTTAGCCGTATTATCGTAATAGGGCGCCGTACCGAACATGGCGGTCAGCGGCCGGTTGATTATCACGTTGCTCGCCTGGTTGTTATAGTAATCCACCGACAAGTCGATCCGGTTGTACCACAGGCTGACATCCATTCCGACATTCAACTGAGCGTTGCGCTCCGGTTTGAGATAGGTATTGGAGATATTGGCCCTGACTATCCCCGAAATGGATTGGAAAGGATTGGAAGTGTAGGAAAATTTCCCGTAATTGGAGGAGAAGCGGCTATTACCGGTCAATCCGTACTCAGCCCGAACGTTGAGCCGGTTAATCCATGTGGAATTGGAGAGCGGCAGCCAGCCTTTTCCGATCCAGGTAAGGCCCGCCGAGGGATAGGCCTGAAAGGTATTGGCATTGGTCCCCGTCGAGGAGGCTCCGTCTACGGCCAGATTGACCGATGCGGCTACCAGATCGTTATAGGTATAATCCGCGTGCGCGTAGAAATTCATCCAATTCCATTTTTCCAGGTATCCGTAAAAATGGCGGCCGATAGAACCGGTACTCCCCAGGGTTTGGTAAAAGTCGTTGGCCGTATTATACCCCTCTCCCGCGTCGTATTCATTTTTGGACATGAATACCTGCATACCGGCCAGGGCGTTCAGTTTATGCACCTGGTTGAAGGTTTTTTTGAACTGTCCGTTCAGATTATAGTACCAATTCAGCGTTTCGGCTACTCCTTTGGCCGCTGTATTTTCAGCATTTCCGTAATCCGTGAAAAACGGAACGATCGTCTGATCCGATAAACCGGGGATAAACAGGCTTTCGTAGTTGTAGTTGTAATAC